>NZ_JBEOZE010000020.1:0-175609 GCF_040297465.1 Streptomyces sp. NPDC001787 | reverse complement strand
GCCCGCGCCCGCGGGCGGGCCCCCGGCGCGGGCCCCCCCCCGGGGGGGGGGGGGGCCGCGGCCCCGCGGCGGGGCGCGGGTGAGTGCGCACTCCCGAGGCCCTCGCGCGTATCCGGCCGCCGGTGTGCCGGTCGGCCGATCGCCGGACCGGTCAGCCGATCGGCAGCTTGGTGGGGAGGCCGCCGCCGAGAGCGTCGGTGGGCAGGGCGCCGGCGGTGTTCCCGAGGAGCTCACCGGCGGTGCCCGCGGTCCGGCCGGCGGTCTCCTGGGCGGCGGGAGCGGCGACGGCGCCCGCCTTGCCGACGGTCTCGCCGGCGGCCGGGAGGGTGGTGCCGACGAGCCGGCCGCCGGTCTCGCCCGCGGCCTTGGTGCCCTGCTGCGAGGCGCTGTCCAGGGTGTTGCCGAGACCGGCGCCGTCGAGCGCGGTCAGGCCGCCCAGGTCCGGGGCCGGCGGGAGCTCCGCGGCACCCGCGGCACCGGCCGCACCGACCACGGGTGCCGCGCCCGCGGCGATCAGCAGCGCGGCTCGGGCGATCCGACGGGTCAGGGGGAGGGACATGATGCTCCTTCGACAGGAATGCGGAACAGATTTCGGAGTCTGTCTGTCCGTTGATCGGACGCACTGACAACCGGTCCGGGGGCGGGGAAGGTTGCGGTGCGGGAAGGTAAAGAGTCAGCAACGCGTCCGATGGTCCGCGGCGGAGGAACCCGGGCAAACGACGCCCCGGGTGTCAGGGGGGCGGTCCGTCACTTCCCTGTAGGGGCAAGGGAATCGGCGCTCGGGGGCGGGGTCGCGGGGCAAGCGGTGGAAGCGGCTGCCGGGGAGCGGCCGGATGCCCCGTGCGGGTGATCCGCCGTACTACTGCGCGAGCCGGATTCTGACCTCGGAGGCGCCCGATTCCTGCTGCTCCGCGCGTTCCGTCCGCCAGCCCTCACCGGCCGACCACACCCGGTCCGCGAAGCCGACCTCGTCGATCCGCAGCGCCTCGGCGCGGGCGACGGCCCAGTGCGCCAGCTCCCAGCCGCGCTCCGACGCCGCGTCGTCGTCGGTCTTCGCGAGCGCCGGTACGGGCACCGAGACCGTGGCCGCGGCGGATGCCCCGGCCGCCCTGGCCGACGGCAGGACGCCCCGGCCGAACGCGCGCACCAGCTCGGAACGGACCTTCGCCGCATCGCCCGGACCGGACGCGGTCGCCGTGGACGGGGAGCAGTTCAGCGCGGCGGGCGCCCGCCCGGTCAGGGCGGCGGCCAGCAGGGCGGCGTCCGGCTCGTGCTTCGCGTAGGCCTGGGGGAAACCGCTGAGCTGCACCCGCTGCGCGGCGACCGTCAGCGGAAGCCTGGAGTAGCCGGGCACCTCGGCGAGCCGGTCGTAGAAGATCCCGGCGGAGTAGACCGGATCCATGATCTGCCCCGCGGTTCCCCAGCCCTGTGAGGGGCGCTGCTGGAAGAGCCCCAGCGAGTCCCGGTCGCCGTAGTCGATATTGCGCAGCGCGGACTCCTGAAGGGCCGTCGCCAGCGCGATGGTCACCGCGCGCTCCGGCATGCCGCGGGTGGTGCCGACCGCCGAGATCGTCGCCGCGTTGTCGGCCTGCTCGGGGCTCATCTCGTACGTACGCCCCTCGCCGCCCGCCCCGTCGGCGGCGCGCACCGTGCACCGGGGCACCCCCCTGTTGCCCGAGACGTACTGCATCGCCAGATATCCGCCCAGAGCCACGAGCACGGCGAAGGCGGCCGTGAGGCGGAAGAGGCGGCTGCGGCGGGTGGGGGTCGCGGTCCGGGGCACGGGCCCACCGTACTGGAGGGTACGAGCGGGGTGGATACCAAAGCCGCCACGGCCCGCTCCCGGGCTTCACCACCCGCCGCTCCCCGTACCGCGCCGCCGTCTCCGGCTCCCCGCGCGCCCGCGCCTCCGGCGCCCGGCCGCGGGAGAGGCCGCTAGGGTCGTGGCCATGGCCACCAGCACACTTGACCTCACCCTGGACGGACCGGCGCTGACCGCCCGGCTCGTGGACTTCCCCTCGGTCAGCGGGGAGGAGAAGGCGCTCGCCGACGCGATCGAGACCGCGCTGCGCGGTCTCGGGCACCTGACCGTCGACCGGTACGGCAACAACGTCGTGGCCAGGACGCGTCTGGGGCGCGCGGAGCGCGTCGTGCTCGCGGGGCACATCGACACCGTGCCGATCGCCGACAACGTCCCCTCCCGGCTCGACGGCGACGGCGTGCTGTGGGGCTGCGGGACCTCCGACATGAAGTCGGGCGTCGCCGTCCAGCTGCGCATCGCCGCGACCGTCCCCGAGCCCAACCGCGACCTCACCTTCATCTTCTACGACAACGAAGAGGTCGCCGCCCACCTCAACGGCCTCGGTCACGTCGCCGAGGCCCATCCCGACTGGCTCGACGGGGACTTCGCCGTCCTCCTGGAGCCCTCCGACGGTGAGGTCGAGGGAGGCTGCCAGGGCACGCTGCGGGTCCATCTGCACCTGACGGGGGAGCGGGCCCACTCCGCGCGCAGCTGGATGGGCTCCAACGCCGTCCACGCCGCGGCCCCGGTCCTGGCCAGGCTCGCCGCGTACGAACCGCGCCGTCCGGTCATCGACGGGCTCGAATACCACGAGGGCCTCAACGCCGTACGGATCGAGGGCGGCGTCGCCGACAACGTCATCCCGGACGCCTGCACGGTGGTGGTCAACTACCGCTACGCCCCCGACCTCGGGGCCGAGGAGGCGCTGGCCCACGTCCATGAGGTCTTCGCGGACTGCGGAGTCGCCGAGTTCACCGTGGACGACCACTCCGGTGCCGCGATGCCCGGACTGACGCACCCGGCGGCGGCGGCGTTCATGGCGGCCGTCGGCGGCACGGCGCGGCCCAAGTTCGGCTGGACGGACGTCTCCCGCTTCGGCGCGCTCGGTGTGCCCGCGGTGAACTACGGCCCCGGCGACCCGATCTTCGCCCACAAGCGCGACGAGCATGTGGCGGTCGACCGCATCACCCACTGCGAGGACCGGCTCCGCTCCTGGCTCACCAGCTGACTCATGGCATTCCCCTGCCCGTAACCCCGGTGGATCTACGCTGGCCTGAACAGGCACATCGCAGGTCGGCGGAGGGAGCAGGTCATGGGCAACCCCGAGGATGCACGGATCCCCGAGAACGCGGAGGTCCCCGAGGGCGCGGTCAGGCCCGAGGAACAGCGGATGGGCCCGGTGCTGCGCCGTCGGGAGCAGGTGCAGCCCGGTACGACCGATCAGCGGCTGCTGGACTCCGAGGGCGACTCCGAGTGGGTGCACACCGACCCCTGGCGGGTGATGCGCATCCAGTCGGAGTTCGTCGAGGGGTTCGGCGCCCTGGCCGAACTGCCGAGCGCCATCAGCGTCTTCGGATCGGCCCGCACGGCGCCCGGTACGGCGGAGTACGAGGCGGGCGTACGGATCGGCGGGGCACTCGTCGAGGCGGGCTTCGCCGTGATCACCGGTGGCGGCCCCGGGGCGATGGAGGCGGCGAACAAGGGCGCGCGGGAGGCGAAGGGCGTCTCGGTCGGGCTCGGCATCGAGCTGCCGTTCGAGTCCGGGCTGAATCCGCACGTCGACATCGGAGTCAACTTCCGCTACTTCTTTGTCCGGAAGACGATGTTTGTGAAGTATGCCCAGGGCTTTGTCGTCCTGCCCGGCGGCCTCGGCACGCTGGACGAGCTCTTCGAGGCGCTGACCCTGGTCCAGACGGGCAAGGTGACCCGCTTCCCGATCGTGCTCTTCGGCTCGGCGTACTGGGGCGGCCTCGTGGACTGGCTCCGGGACACCGTGGTCGCCCAGGGCAAGGCGTCCGAGAAGGACCTGCTGCTCTTCCACGTCACGGACGACGTGGAGGAGGCGGTCATGCTGGTGACCAAGGAGGTGGGCCGGTAGGGCCTGTCCGGCACCTCCCGCTCGTCCGGCGCTCCGGCGCTCGCGGGCGGGTCCGGGGCACCGCCCCGGACCCGCCCCGCCCGGAACGCCTCCGCGGGCCGGCCCTCAGGCCAGCCCGCGCCGTGCCACCGCCGGCGCCCGGTGTCCGGCGATCGACGCCACCATGTCCAGCACCTGCCGTGTCTCGGCCACCTCGTGCACCCGGTACACCCGGGCCCCGAGCCACGCGGAGACCGCGGTCGTCGCGAGCGTGCCGATCAGGCGTTCCTTGACCGGCCGGTCGAGGGTCTCCCCGACGAAGTCCTTGTTGGACAGCGAGACGAGCACCGGCCATCCCGTCTCCGCCATCTCGCCGAGCCGCCGCGTCGCCTCCAGGGAGTGCCGGGTGTTCTTCCCGAAGTCGTGACCGGGGTCGATCATGATCCCGTCCGCCCGCACGCCCAGCTCCACGGCCCGCTCGGCCAGCCCCACCGTCACCCGCAGGATGTCCGCCATCACGTCCTCGTACGCGATCCGGTGCGGCCGGGTCCGCGGCTCGGCGCCGCCCGCGTGCGTGCACACCAGGCCCGCCCCGTACCGCGCCGCGACCTGCGCGAGCTTCGGGTCGACCCCGCCCCACGCGTCGTTCAGCAGATCCGCGCCGGCCTCGCAGACCGCCTCGCCCACATCGTGGCGCCAGGTGTCCACGCTGATCACCACGTCCGGGTGCCGGCGGCGGACCTCGGCCACGAACCCGACCGTGCGGCGGGCCTCCTCCTCGGCGGACACGTCCTCGCCGGGGCCCGCCTTCACCCCGCCGATGTCGATGATCGCGGCGCCCTCGGCGACCGCCCGCTCGACCCGGGCGAGCGCCGGCTCGTCCCCGAACGTCGCGCCCTGGTCGTAGAAGGAGTCCGGGGTCCGGTTCACGATCGCCATGATCACCGGCTCGTGCGGCCCGAATTCCCGCCGTCCGAGCCTCAGTGCACCGCTTCGCATCCCGTTAATCCTCCTCAGTAGGTCGCCTGCGACCCTAACCGTCGGTGCCGCATGGCACGATCGGACCCGGACAGGATTCCGCCCCCGGGGAGATGCTCGTGTTCTGGTTCTTGCTGCTGACGATGGTCGTGGTGGTCGCCGCGGTCACCCTCGCGGTGGTCGGCGGTGGCGGGAGCCCCGTGCTCCAGGACGTGGGGCCCGAGCGGCTCACCGACCCGCTGCCCGCGACGCGCCCGGTCGGCCGGGCGGATGTCGAGGCGCTGCGTCTGCCGATGGCGCCCCGCGGTTACCGGATGGCGGACGTCGACGAGGCGCTCGGCCGGCTCGGCGCCGAACTGGCCGAGCGGGATTCCCGGATCGCCGAGCTGGAGTCCGCGCTCGCCGGTGCCCAGGCTGCCGCGGCGGGCGGACCCGACCTCTTCAAGCGCCCCGGCGATCCGCTGGGGCAGGACCCGGGCCCCTTCCGGGACGAGGAGGACGAGGAGGGCGGGCAGCGATGAGCGGCGGCGCCGAAGCGGCTCCGGACGGCGGGCTGCGCTGTCCTTGGGGGCTGTCCACGGAGGACTACCTCAGCTACCACGACACCGAGTGGGGCCGCCCGGTCCACGGCGACGACGCGCTCTTCGAACGGCTCTGTCTGGAGGCCTTCCAGTCCGGCCTGTCGTGGCTGACGATCCTGCGCCGCCGCGAGGGCTTCCGCACGGCCTTCGCCGGGTTCAGCATCGCCGCGGTCGCGGAGTTCACCGACGCCGACAGGGACCGGCTGCTGGCCGACGCCGGCATCATCCGCAACCGAGCCAAGATCGAGGCCACCCTCGCCAACGCGAAGGTGCTGGCCGGCTGGGCGCCCGGTGAGCTGGACGCCCTGATCTGGTCGTACGCCCCCGACCCCGCAGGGCGGCCCGCCCCGCAGGTGCTGGGGGACGTCCCGGCGATCACCCCCGAGTCCACCGCGCTCGCCAAGGAGCTGAAGAAGCGCTCCATCCGCTTCGTCGGCCCCACGACCGCGTACGCCCTGATGCAGGCCTGCGGCCTGGTCGATGACCACCTCGCCGACTGCGTGGCCCGCGGCCCCCGGCCCTGAGGGCTGTCCCGCCAGGAATTGCGGGACAGCCCTTAGCCGCCGCGCCCGGGGCCGCGGGTGCTCCGGACCGGCGCCCGGCCGCCTACTTCCCGAGGTACTCCGGCTTCCGCTTGGCCAGGAAGGCCTCCACCGCGATGGTGTGGTCCTGCGACGCGCCCGCCGCCGTCTGGAGTTCGTCCTCCTTCTCCAGCGTCTCGGTGAGGGTGTGCCCCGCCCCGTACGCCATGGACTCCTTCAGCGCCGCGTACGCCACCGTCGGCCCCTGTGCCAGGGCGCGGGCCACGGCGGCGGCCTCGGCGGCCAGCTCGGCGGCGGGCACCACCCGGTTCGCGATGCCCAGCTCGTACGCGTCCTGCGCGGAGATCGAACGCGGGAAGAACAACAGGTCGGTGGCGCGGCTCCGGCCGATCAGCCGGGGCAGAGTCCAGGACACCCCGGAGTCGGCGGTCAGCGCGACGCCCGCGAAGGACGTGTTGAAGGAGGCCGTGTCGGCGACCACCCGGTAGTCGGCCGCCAGCGCGAATCCGAAGCCCGCTCCGGCGGCGACGCCGTTGACCCCGGCGACGACCGGCTTCGCCATCTCCGTGATCGCCCGTACGACGGGGTTGTAGTGCTCCCGCACGGTGCTCAGCGCGTTGCCGCCGCCCGCCTCCCGGGTGGCCGCGAGCGTCGCGACATGCTCCTTGAGGTCCTGGCCCACGCAGAAGGCCCGACCGGTCGCCGTGAGGAGGACCGCCCGCACGGCGGGGTCGTCCGCCGCGGACCGCAGGGCGTCCCGGAGCGCGACCTTGGCCTCGGTGTTCATGGCGTTCATCGCGTCGGGACGGTTGATCGTGATCGTCGCGAGTCCGTCGCTCACGGTGTGGAGCACGGTGTTCGCCATCTCGTCGGCCATTCCGGTATCCCCTTACGGCTCGGGCATCGTTGCCACTGGAGGCAAGCATGTCCGACTCCGGGCGGGCGGAACATGTGACCTGCGTCTAACAATTCGCCCCCACCTGAGGGGCGAAGGCGGCGAAGTATCGCAGCCGGATCGCCGAATTGGGTGGTTTTGCGGGAGTGCGTTGCGCAAGCGATGCCGACCGATGTTGGTCATCGGGGTCTTTGATGCGGGATAATGGTGGGGAAGCAATGTGTTCGATGCCGGTGAGGCAGCGCCTGTCATGGGGCCGCCGGTTGCGATGAGCTGGTTTCAGGAAGGGGAACGAGCATGGCGGCCATGAAGCCGCGGACGGGCGACGGCCCGCTCGAGGTGACAAAGGAGGGGCGGGGCATCGTCATGCGCGTTCCGCTCGAAGGCGGCGGTCGGCTTGTTGTCGAGCTGACCCCGGACGAGGCCGATGCCCTCGGCGATGCCCTGAAGAAGGTCGTCGGCTGACGCGGAGCGCCCACTCTTGACCACTGCCCCGGCACGGATGTCCGTGCCGGGGCAGTGGCGCGTCCGGGAAGCGTCCGGAACCTCCGCAACGGCGTCAGCCGCGCCGGACCGCGCAGAGCAGTCCGTCGCCGACCGGCAGCAGGGTCGACATCAGCTCCTGGCTCTCCCGCACGGCCCGGAGCAGCTCACGCAGACGCAGCACCTCGGCGGGCTGGGCCGCCGAATCGACGGTGCGGCCGTCCGCGAAGACACCCTCGAAACAGACCAGTCCGCCCGGCCGCAGCAGGCGCAACGATTCAGCGAGGCAGTCGAGGCTCTCCAGCCGGTCACCGTCGCAGAAGACGAGGTCGTAGCCGCCGTCCGCGAGTCTGGGCAGGACGTCCAGGGCGCGCCCGGGGATGAACCGGGCCCGGTTGGCGGCGAAGCCCGCGGCGCGGAACGCCTCGCGGGCGAACTGCTGGCGCTCCGGTTCCGGATCGACCGTGGTCAGTACGCCGTCCGGGCGCATTCCGTGCAGCAGATGGATGCCGGATACGCCGGTTCCGGTGCCGATTTCCGCCACCGCTTTGGCGTCCACGGCGGCAGCCAGCAGGCGCAGCGCGGCACCGGTGCCTGGGGACACCGAGCGGAGCCCTGCCTCGTGGGCCCGCTCCCGGGCCCAGTGCAGTGCTTCGTCCTCGGCGACAAAGGCGTCGGCGAACGCCCAGCTCGTCTGCCGGTTGGCGGTAATGACCCTCTCCTGTCCCCGTAGTTGGCGCAACGGTGACTGTATCCGCTGCACCCGGGAACCCGCAGATGGGACCGGGCGTTAGGGAAGGGCAGGGGAAAGCGCAGGTACGGGCCCGCCGATCGGACCCGCGGCCGTGCGCCGGAAGTTCCCGGGCGACGCCCGGCCCCAGCAGGAAAAAGGCTTATCCGGAGCTAACGGGCGAGGTGGCTATGGTAGGGGCTCCACTGGACACCACCAGAGCCGATAGGGGAGGTGCGGCTGCGCCTGTGGACCGGAGAGGGGTGCTGCGGCGCTTCCTCGGGCCGGCGGGTGAGCCGAAATCCGTGACCAACATTGCTGACCGTTCTTCCAACGACTCCGCGACGACCGCGACCTTCGCCTCAGATGCGGACTCCCAGGCGTGGACCCCGCCCTCATGGGAAGAGATCGTCAGCACGCACAGCGGACGTGTGTACCGCCTTGCCTACCGGCTGACGGGCAACCAGCACGACGCCGAGGACCTCACCCAGGAAGTCTTCGTCCGGGTGTTCCGTTCACTGTCGACCTACACCCCCGGCACGTTCGAGGGCTGGCTGCACCGCATCACGACCAATCTCTTCCTGGACATGGTCCGCCGCAAGCAGCGGATCCGTTTCGACTCCCTGGGCGATGACGCCGCCGAGCGGCTGCCGAGCCGTGAGCCGTCCCCGCAGCAGGTTTTCAACGACACCCATTTCGACGCCGACGTGCAGCAGGCCCTGGACACCCTCGCGCCCGAATTCCGGGCGGCGGTGGTGCTCTGCGACATCGAGGGGCTCAGCTACGAGGAGATCGCCGCGACCCTCGGCGTGAAGCTCGGCACCGTGCGCAGCCGTATCCACCGCGGCCGCTCGCACCTGCGCAAGGCGCTCAAGCACCGTTCGCCCGAGGCCCGCGCCGAGCAGCGCTCCCTGGCGGGCGCGGTCCTGGCAGGGGAGGGCGGAACGGCGTGAGTGGCACAGGCCCGACACCCGCGGAGCAGCATCTGGGGGACCGGCTTGCCGCGCTGGTCGACGGCGAGCTGAAACATGACGCCCGTGAGCGGGTCCTGGCCCATCTGGCCACGTGTCCCAAGTGCAAGGCCGAGGCCGACGCCCAGCGGCGGCTGAAGAGCGCCTTCGCCATGTCGGCCTCACCCTCGCCCTCCGAGGGGTTCCTGGCCCGCCTCCAGGGCCTTCCCGGGGGTCCCAGCGGCGGTGACGGCGGACCGTTCGGCGGCGGCGGACGCTTCGCCGAGGAGTTCTTCCCTCCGATGCGCCCCTCCGGCAGCAGCCGCGCGGACGCGGCCAGGGGCACCTCGCCGCTGGACACCTTCGGCTTCCTGCCCACCGCGCACGGCTCCACCGCGGTCCTGCCGGGCGGCGGCCCCCGCGGCGCCTTCCGCATCCACGACGTGGCCCGTGACGCCGACCGGTCCCCCTGGCGCGGCCGGAGATTCGCCTTCGCCGCCGCCAGCGCGGTCTCGCTGGCCGCCATCGCGCTCGGCGGCACCCTGCCGCTGGACTCCGCGCCCGACAGCGCGCTCCGCGCCGAGGGCGCGGGCAGCAGTGTGACCCCGATCGACGCCGACGCCCGCGCCGACGCCAGCAATTCCGCGGCCAGCCGCCGGGGCAGCGGCGGTGGCGCGCTCGCCCTGAACGGGGACGGCCCGGCCACCGGCGCCGCGGTGGCCCCGCCCGTCGCCCCCGCGGCCACGCCCGCACCACCGGTCCTCGTGGCGGTGCCCTCGTTGCTCGGTGCCGCCCCGCTCACCGGGCACTCGTTCGCCCTCCCCGTCCTGAATGTGTCCCTGTCGCCGCTGATACGCCCGACCGGCACCACCCCGCTGCTCGCCTCCGCGCTCGGCAGCACGCCGGCACCCAAGCCGGGCCTGCCCCCGGCGCCGGCCCCGGGCACGCCGACCAACGATCACGCACTGCCGCATTCCTCCCGGCGCTGACGGGACCCTGCGCGAGGATTCGCAAACCTGGTTGAATTCCGGGAGGGACGCCTCTGTGGGGGCGTACAGAGGCCAGTTGCGGGGAGAGCATGGACGACGGGAAGCCCACCGGGCCGAAGGCGAAGTGGTGGAGCCGCCCCACGCCGGGGCGCGACGACCGCACGGAACCGGAAGGCGTATCACCCGTCGAGGACGTCATGGACGCCGCGAACGCCACCGGCGTGACGAGTGCCGCGGACGTCACGGGTGCCGCGGATTCGGCGGACGCCGCGGCGGTGGAGCGCCCGGCGACGGCCGATGAGCGCTCCGCCCCCGCCGGACCGCCGGACCGCCCCGCCGAGGAGCCGCCGCGGCCGGCCCCCGCGATGAAGCCCCTGCACGAACCCGACGAGTACAGCACCCCGCCGTACGGCGGACCCGGCCCGTGGGCTCCCGCGCCGCCGGTGCAGCGGCCGGTGCCGACCCCGGCGCACGGCACCCCCGTACCCCCGCAGTACGCCGGGGCGCACGCGGCGCCCCCCACCGTCGACCCGGGTCCGCCGCCCGGTCCGGCACCGGGCGGTGTGCAGACCCGGACCCCGCCGCAGCACCTCCCGCCCCATCAGCAGCCCCACCACTCCGCACCGCACGGACCGCAGCAGCTCACGCAGCCGGCCCCGCAGCAGGTCCCGCACCAGCAGACCGGGCAGCAGGCCCCCTCCCAGTGGCTCCAGTACGACCCCTGGGGCGCGCGGCAGCAGCCGCTGACCCAGCAGGGCCCCCCGCTCGGGACCGAGCCCGTCGGGCGCCGGAGGAGCCGCCGCGGCGCGGTCCTGATCGGGGCCCTTCTGCTGGCGGTGGTCGCGGGCGGGATCGGCGGCGGGATCGGCGCGTACATCGAGCGCAACGGCGGCCTGACCAGCGTCGAGCTGCCGCAGGCGGGCCGGGACAACGGTGGCCGGGCCCCCGACAGCGTCGCGGGGATCGCCGCCAGCGCCCTGCCCAGCGTGGTCACCCTGCACGTCAGCGGTTCCGCCGAGTCCGGTACCGGCACGGGATTCGTCCTCGACAACGAGGGCCACATCCTCACCAACAACCACGTCGTCTCCCCGGCCGGCTCCAGCGGCGACATCACCGTGACGTTCAGCGGCGGCGAGACGGCGGCGGCCGAGATCGTCGGCAAGGACAGCGGCTACGACCTGGCCGTCGTCAAGGTCACCGGAGTCTCCGGGCTCAAGCCGCTGCCCCTCGGCAACTCCGACAATGTGCAGGTGGGCGACCCGGTGGTGGCCATCGGCGCCCCCTTCGACCTGTCGAACACGGTCACCTCCGGCATCATCAGCGCCAAGCAGCGGCCGATCACCGCGGGCGGCGAGAAGGGCGACGGCACCGACATCAGCTATGTCGACGCGCTCCAGACGGACGCCCCGATCAACCCCGGCAACTCCGGCGGCCCGCTGGTCGACGCCCAGGCCCATGTCATCGGCATCAACAGCGCCATCCGCGCGGCCGACACCGGCGCCGGACCCGAGGGCGGCCAGTCCGGCTCCATCGGCCTCGGCTTCGCCATACCGATCAACCAGGGCAAGCGGGTCGCCGAGGAGCTGATCAACACGGGCAGGGCGACCCACCCCGTGATCGGCGTCACCCTGGACATGAAGTACACCGGTGACGGGGCGAAGGTCGGCGCGAAGGGCGCGGACGGCGGCCCCGCGGTCACCGCCGACGGCCCCGGTGCCCGTGCGGGCATCAAGCCCGGCGACGTCATCCACGAGGTGGAGGGCCAGCGGGTGCACAGCGGCGAGGAGCTGATCGTGAAGATCCGCGCCCACCGGCCGGGGGACAAGCTGAACCTCCGGCTGACCCGCGGTGGTAAAGACCTGTCCATGACTTTGACGCTCGGCTCCGCGAGCGGCACGTAACGGTCACCGGAAGGTACCGCCCGGACAGCTTCGCCAGGTACCTTTGAGCGGTCCGGGCCCTCATCCGGCCTGGCAGGGAACACACGGAGAACACGCGGAGAACACGAGGAGCAGCTAGGTGTTCAATGACATAGGCGCACTGGAGCTGCTGACGCTCATCGTTCTCGCCGTGCTGGTCTTCGGTCCCGACAAGCTTCCGAAGGTCATCCAGGACGTCACGCGCACCATCCGCAAGATCCGCGAGTTCTCGGACAGCGCCAAGGAAGACATCCGCTCGGAGCTCGGCCCGCAGTTCAAGGACTTCGAGTTCGAGGACCTCAACCCCAAGACGTTCGTCCGCAAGCAGCTGATGGACGGCAACGACGACCTGGGGCTGAAGGAGATCCGCGAGAGCTTCGACCTGCGCAAGGAGATGGCCGAGGTCACCGACGCGGTGAACGGGCGCGAGAGCGCGTCGGCCTCCTCCGCCACCAGTACGGCGAACGGATCGGCGAAGGAGTCGTCCGGCGGTACGGCGAACGGTGTCTCCACCACCCCTGACCTGCTCAAGAAGACCGCGCAGCCCGTCAAGGACGAGCGCCCGCCCTTCGACGCCGACGCCACCTGAGACCAGTCAATCCCGACTCGTCCGTACGGTATGGCTATTCTCCATCTGTCCGGTTGCGAGACGCCCGAGCCCGCGGGGGGCGGGCCGCTCCGGACCGCGACAGATCGAGGAGGCGGCCGGGCAGATGGAGACGACAAGTCGGGTAGGCGCGGAAGGTGCGCCCAGCACAGTCACCGCAGAGGGGGTGCCGGCGGCCCGGCGTACGGTCGACGGCTATCTGCGGGCGCCATTCCCCTGGTACGGGCTGGACGAGGCCTTCACCGGGCCGCGCTGGCTGATGCAGGTCGGCACCGCCGCGGACGGCACCGTGCAGCACGGGTCCACCGGACACGGCGACGAGCCCCTGCTGCGGTCCGACGCACGCACGGAGAGGGAACGCTTCGCGGTCGTCGTGACGGTGGCCAGCAGCCCCGTGCGGCGCAGCGGTGACGGTACGGGCGTGCTGGACGCCACCACGGTCTCCTCGGCGGCCTGGCTGGCGGGCTCCGGCCTGCTGGCGTACACCTGGCCGCCCCAGCTGGACCACGCGCTGCGGGACGACTGGCTGGACCAGCAGACCGAGACGGCGTTCGAGCTGGCCGACGACCTCGGCGGCCCGCCCTGGTCGAAGCTCTCGCTCCCGGTGGACGGCGTACCGGTGGAGTTCCACTACCGGGAGTCCGAGTTCGGCTGGGTGCTGGCCGGATCGGCGCACGACGGCGTGCACCTCGGGGCGTACGGGCGGGGGATGAGCGCGTACGGCCTGGGCTTCGCGGTGGTCGGCGACATCACCACGTACGCCTGACGGCAGTCCACCGGCACACGGCGGCCGGGGTACGACGGGACGACCACCCGTCGTACCCCGGCCGCCGTGCTGTCAGAACTTGTTGCGGGGGGTGATGCCCAGCGACATGCCGGACAGGCCGCGCTGACGGCCGCTCAGCTTGCCCGCGATGGAGCGCAGCGCGCTGCCGGCCGGGGAGTCGGGGTCGGACAGGACCACCGGCTTGCCCTCGTCGCCGCCCTCGCGCAGCCGTACGTCGATCGGGATGGAGCCCAGCACCGGCACCTCGGCGCCGACCGTCCTCGTCAGGCCCTCCGCGACCCGCGCACCGCCGCCGGAGCCGAACACATCGACCATCTCGTCGCAGTGCGGGCACGGCATGCCCGACATGTTCTCGACGACGCCGACGATCTTCTGATGGGTCTGTACGGCGATGGAGCCGGCCCGCTCGGCGACCTCGGCCGCCGCCTGCTGCGGGGTCGTGACGACCAGGATCTCCGCGTTCGGCACGAGCTGGGCGACGGAGATCGCGATGTCACCGGTGCCCGGCGGCAGGTCGAGCAGCAGGACGTCCAGGTCGCCCCAGTACACATCGGCGAGGAACTGCTGGAGCGCGCGGTGCAGCATCGGCCCGCGCCAGACCACGGGGGCGTTGCCCGGGGTGAACATCCCGATGGAGATGACCTTCACGCCGTGCGCGGACGGCGGCATGATCATGTTCTCGACCTGGGTGGGCCGGCCGTCCGCGCCGAGCATCCGGGGCACGCTGTGCCCGTAGATGTCCGCGTCCACGACGCCCACCTTGAGCCCGTCGGCCGCCATCGCCGCCGCGAGGTTCACCGTCACCGAGGACTTGCCGACGCCGCCCTTGCCGGAGGCGACCGCGTACACCCGGGTCAGCGAGCCGGGCTGGGCGAACGGCACCTCGCGCTCGGCCGTGCCGCCGCGCAGCGAGGACGCCAGTTCCTTGCGCTGCTCGTCGCTCATCACGTCGAGCGTGACGTCGACGCGCGAGACACCCTCGACCCGGGCGACCGCGTCGGTCACGTTCTTGGTGATCGTCTCGCGCATCGGGCAGCCGGAGACCGTGAGATACACCGTGACAGCGACTGCACCGTCAGCATCGATCTCGACCGATTTCACCATGCCCAGTTCGGTGATCGGACGGTGGATCTCCGGGTCGTTCACTGTCGACAGTGCTTCACGCACCGCGTCTTCCGTAGCCATAGGGACGATGGTACGGCGCAGGGCCGTACGCGCGGGTAACCCCTCAGCGGTCGCCTTCGTCACTCTCCGCCCGGACGAGCACCTGCCGGTCCTCCATGTCCTTCACCATGTCCTGGAGTTCCGACCTGATCCAGTCCCGGGTGGCGACCTCGCCCAGGCCCATCCGCAGTGCGGCGATCTCCCGGGTGAGGTATTCGGTGTCGGCGATGGAGCGCTCGTTCTGCTTGCGGTCCTGCTCGTGGGTGACCCGGTCCCGGTCGTCCTGCCGGTTCTGCGCCAGCAGGATCAGCGGTGCGGCGTACGAGGCCTGGAGGGAGAGCATCAGCGTCAGGAAGATGAACGGGTACTCGTCGAACCGCAGGGTGCGCGGCGCGAAGATGTTCCACAGCACCCAGACGATGATGATCAGCGTCATCCAGACGATGAACCGCCCGGTGCCCAGGAAGCGGGCGATCCGCTCCGAGAACCGGCCGAACGCCTCCGGGTCGTACTCCGGGAGCAGCTTGCGCCGCGGGTCCTTCGGCTGGTCGATCCGGTTCCGCGGGGGGCGCACGATGCCCGAGGAGCCCGTCGACGCCGCCTTCGAACGCTCCTCACCCGCCATGGCTGATCCCCTCCTCGCCGCGGAAGTCCGTCTCGCGCCAGTCCTCGGGCAGCAGGTGGTCCAGTACGTCGTCGACGGTCACCGCGCCGAGCAGCGAGCCGCTCTCGTCCACGACGGGCACCGAGACCAGGTTGTACGCCGCCAGATAGCTGGTCACGGTCGGCAGCGGGGTGTCCGGGGACAGCGGTACGAGGTCGCTGTCGACGATCGAGCTGACCAGGGTGAACGGCGGATCGCGCAGCAGCCGCTGGAAGTGCACCGTGCCCAGGTACCGGCCGGTCGGGGTATCGTCCGGCGACCGGCAGACGTACACCTGCGCGGCCAGCGCCGGCGACAGGTCCGACTGCCTGACCCGGGCGAGCGCGTCGGCCACCGTCGCGTCCGGGCGCAGCACGATCGGCTCGGTCGTCATCAGCCCGCCCGCGGTGCGCTCCTCGTACGACATCAGACGGCGCACATCGGCCGCGTCGTCCGGCCGCATCAGCGCGAGCAGCCGTTCCTTGTCGTCCTCGGGCAGCTCGGAGAGCAGGTCGGCCGCGTCGTCCGGGTCCATCGCCTCCAGGACGTCGGCGGCCCGCTCCTCCTGGAGCTTGCCGATGATCTCCACCTGGTCGTCCTCGGGCAGCTCCTCCAGGACGTCGGCGAGCCGGTCGTCGTCCAGCGCGGCGGCGACCTCGGCACGGCGCTTGGGCGAGAGGTGGTGCAGGGCGTTGGCCACATCGGTGGGCCGCAGCCGTTCGAACGTGGCGACCAGGCTCTCGGCGCCCTGACCGTGCTCGTCCAGCGAGAAACCGCTGACCGCCGACCACTCCACCGTCAGTGTCTCGCCCTTGCGGCGCAGCGCCCCGCCGCGCCCCTTGCGGACGAAGTACTTGTCGATCTCCCAGTCGCGGCGGGCCGGCAGCTGCTGGATCGCCACATCGAGGACGGTGACCTCCTCGCCGCTCTCCACCAGCCGGACCCGCCGGTCCAGGAACTCACCGAGGATCAGACGTTCGGTGGGCCGTTGCTCGAAGCGCCGCATGTTGACCACGCCCGTGGTGATGACCTGGCCCGACTCGACCCCCGTCACCCGGGTCATCGGCAGGAAGATCCGCCGCCGGCTGAGCACCTCGACGACCAGGCCCAGCAGCCTCGGCGGGCGTCCGCCGACCCGCAGCATCGCCACCAGATCGCGGACCTTGCCGACCTGGTCGCCGTTGGGGTCGAAGACCGGCACACCGGAGAGATGCGAGACGAAGACCCTGGGGGCGCCTGCCGCCATCCGATGCGCCTCCTTCGCCCGCCGGTGTCCGTCCGTGAGGCGCGCACCGGCGCCACCACGTGTGCCGGCCGGTTCGATTGCGCCGTTATGCCGGGATCAGGCTAGCCCGTACCGAGCCACTCCGCCCCGGCGGACCCGGCGGCCCGGCTCCCTGCCGAAGGACCCGGATGTCCCGGGTACGCTGCCGTCTGCCACCCCCGACATGCAGATGAGAGGCAGTGCGCCCGTGACCTCCGTTGCCCCAGCCGTCCGGAACCGTCGCCGGACCGCTCTCGCCGTCGTGCTCTGTGCCGGGCTCACCGCAGCCCTCACAGCATGCGCGGGCGAGGACCCGGACAAGGGGACGAACGGCGTCGGCAGACTCCCGGCCGCCGAGATCGAGGCGAGGACCAGAACGGCGGCGGACGCGGCGGACGCGGTGCGGCTCGCGGGCAAGCTCGTCAGCAAGGGCGGCACGTACACCCTCGACATGCAGCTCAACGAGGAGGGCGGCACGGGCTCCGTCACCTCGGGGAAGAGCACCTTCGTGCTGCTCCGGGTCGGTGACGAACTCTTCCTCAAGGCCGACTCCGCCTTCTGGAACCACGAGGAGAGCGACCAGGGCTCGGCCGCCGACCGGGAGGCCGCCGAGAAGCTCGACGGCAAGTACGTCAAGGTCCCCGAGGGCGACCCCACGTACAAGCAGCTGCGTGGCTTCACGGACAAGGAGATCCTGCTCGACGGCCTGCTCTCGCTGCACGGCAAGATCAGCAAGGGCGACCGGGACACCGTCTCCGGGGTCCGTACGATCCAGATCTACGGCGGAAAGGGCGAGGGGGGCGCGCTCGATGTCGCCCTGGAGGGCAAGCCGTACCCGGTGCGCTTCGCCCGCGGCGGCGGCGGGGGCACCGTACGTCTCCGGGACTGGAACAAGCCCTTCGTGCTGGAGGCGCCGGCCGAGGACGACACCGTCGACTACGGCGGCCAGCTCCCCAAGTCCTCGGGCTGAGCCGTACCCCGGCGGGGCGCCGCCTCAGCTCCTGCGGCGGCGCTTCAGCAGCAGCCGGGGGAGGGCGTCCGGCACCGGCCGGCGGGTGGTCGCCCCGGTCGGCAGCGGGGGCGCGGCGAGCGAGGTGTCCGGCAGCGCGGTGCGGATGTCGCCGGGAGTCAGCCGCACCACCACGCACTCGCGCGCCCAGCGTTCGGTCATCCGCTCGGCGTCCGGCGCGTTCAGCCGCTTGCCCTTGAGCTCGGCGACCGCGGCCTCCCACTCCTCGCCGTGCGGTGCGAGCACGGCGACCGCCGCGTTCCAGACGACGAGACGGCCGCCCTTGTCCTTGCTCCGTACGGTGACCTCGGCCGAGGCCCCGTCGGTGATCCCGGGCGGGAAGGGCTGTTCACCGGGGCCGTCGCCGACGAGATGGGCAGCGCCCTCGTGCCAGACGTGCCACAGCGCACGGGCGGGCCCGGTGCCCCGTACCCAGATCAGACCGGACTTCTTCGTGGCCTCCTCGACGAGGGCCCGGTCCAGCAGCACGTCAGCAGCAGCAGTCATGGCCGCACTCTATGGGACCGGGCCGTTGTGCTCAGAGCCAGCCGTTGCGCTTGAGGATGCGGTGGATGGAGAAGCAGACCACCCCGATGACACCCATCACCATGGCGTAGCCGTACTTCCACTGCAGCTCGGGCATGTGGTCGAAGTTCATGCCGTAGACGCCGCAGATCATCGTCGGTACCGCGATGATGGCCGCCCAGGACGTGATCTTGCGCATGTCCTCGTTCTGGGTGACGGTCGCCTGCGCCAGATTGGCCTGGAGGATCGAGTTCAGCAGCTCGTCGAAGCCGATGACCTCCTCATGGACCCGGGCGAGGTGGTCGGCCACATCACGGAAGTACTTCTGGATGTCCGGGTCGATCAGCCGCATCGGGCGCTCGCTCAGCAGCTGCATCGGGCGCAGCAGCGGCGAGACGGCCCGCCTGAACTCCATCACCTCGCGCTTGAGCTGGTAGATCCGGCCCGCGTCGGAACCGCGCCGGCTGCCCTTCGCCGGAGTGGAGAAGACGTCGATCTCCACCTCGTCTATGTCGTCCTGCACGGCTTCGGCCACGGCGATGTAGCCGTCGACGACATGGTCGGCGATCGAGTGCAGTACGGCGGAGGGGCCCTTGGCGAGCAGCTCCGGGTCGTCCTGGAGACGGCGGCGCAGGGCGCGCAGCGAGCCGTGTCCGCCGTGCCGGACGGTGATGACGAAGTCCCGGCCGGTGAAGCACATCACCTCGCCGGTCTCGACGACCTCGCTGGTCGCGGTCAGCTCGGCGTGCTCGACGTAGTGGATGGTCTTGAAGACGGTGAACAGGGTGTCGTCGTAGCGCTCCAGCTTGGGGCGCTGGTGGGCGTGGACGGCGTCCTCCACGGCGAGCGGGTGGAGGCCGAACTCCCGTGCGATGACGGCGAATTCCTCCTCCGTCGGCTCGTGCAGGCCGATCCACGCGAAACCGCCGCTCTCCCGCACCCGGAGCATCGCCTCGTGCGGGGTCGGGCAGGCGGAGGCCTCGATGCGCCGTCCGTCGCGGTAGACCGCGCAGTCGACGACCGCGCTGGAGGCGGAGGGGTCGCGGGTGGTGTCGTAACCACCGCTGTACGGAGCGCTGTTCTTGCGGAGGGACGGGCGCAGGGACGGGCGCACGGCGGCGCGCAGGTCGCGGATCATCGACATGGGCTGACTCCTTCACGGAGGGCCGTCGGCGGGGCGTGGAACAGCCCGGAATGGGGACGTGTGCTCACGTCCGCAAAGCGGGCGGCACCGCGCGGGCGCGATGACGGCATTCGCTACAGACAGGCAAAAACGAAAGGCTCTTCCGTGGTGCGAACTGCCGTGGGGCCGTGACCGGGAAGGGGTCAGATCACCGAGGGAAGGCGTCGTGCGGAAGAGCGGTCGGTACTGCACGGTCGACTTGGATCCATGGCAGTCCCCACCTCCTCCGGCCGGTCCCCCGTGAGGGACGACGTGTCGTCGGGACTGAGAGAGCGACGCTTCTGCGCGCTGTCCCGACCGGCGGCCAGGCTATCAGCCGCCCAGGGCCCAATCCCTTACTTTGCCCATTCGATACGCGCTCTATGCTCGCCGCATGGGAGAAATTCTTGCGCTGGTCGAGGCACGGCTGCGGACGGCCCTGGGCGAGCCCGACGCACGCGCCGGTGTGACGTTCCTCGGTACCGAACGCATCGAGGTGCTCCGCTTCATCGACGGTGACGTGGTGCGCTACGCCACCCTCGGCATGTCCGCCCAGCCGATGGCCGATCCCACCTCGCCGCTCGCCGATCCGGTCAAGGGGCCCCGGGCCGAACTCGTCCTGTCGGTACGGGCGGGGCTCGCCGACACCGATCAGGTGCTGCGTCCGCTCGCCGTGCTGGCCGCCTCCCCGCAGGTGGAGGGGCTGATCGTGGCCCCGGGCGCCTCGCTGGACCTCGGGCAGCCGCTGTGGACGGGGGCGCCGTTCAGCTCGGTGCTGGTGGCCGAGCCGGGCGGACTGGTCGAGGATCTGGAACTGGACGAGCCGCGTGAGCCGGTGCGCTTCCTGCCGTTGCTGCCGATGACGCACAACGAGGCCGCCTGGAAGCGGGTCCGGGGGGCGCAGGAGCTCCAGGAGCGCTGGCTGTCGCACGGGACGGACCTGCGTGATCCGCTGCGTACGTCCGTGGCGCTGGACTGAACCGCGCGGCCCCCGGGGCGCCGCTCGCCTGTCCCCGGGGGCCGGATCCGCCCGCTCCGGTCAGTCGGCGAAGACCGTGACGCCGTCCTCGGTGGCGTGCTTCGGCTCCAGCTCCTCGGCCTCGTGCGTCAGCGCCGTGCGCCGGAACCCTACGACGGCCGCTCCGGCGAGCGCGGCGAGCGCGGCGACGACGAACGGGATGTGGATGTCGCTCCACTCCTCGATCCTCGGTGCGAGGAAGGGGGCCGCGGCCGCGGCGAACCAGCGGACGAAGTTGTACCCGGCGCTCGCCACCGGACGCGGTGCGTCGGAGACGCCGAGGGCCAGCTCCGTGTAGACGGTGTTGTTCATGCCGATGAAGGCACCGGAGACGACCGTGCAGACGATGGCCGTGGTGTGGTTGCCGTATCCGAGGACCAGCAGGTCGGCGGCGAGCAGGACCAGCGAGGCGCCGACCACCTTCAGCGAGCCGAAGCGCTTCTGCAGCCGCGGGGCGACGAGCACCGAGAAGACCGCGAGCAGCAGACCCCAGGCGAAGAACACCGCCCCCGACCTGTACGGGGTCATGTTCAGCACGAACGGGGTGAAGGCCAGGATCGTGAAGAACGCGTAGTTGTAGAAGAACGCCGAGGCCGCGACCGAGGCGAGACCGCCGTGGCCGAGCGCCTTGATCGGGTCCAGCAGGGAGGTCTTCCGCGCGGGCCTGGGCTGTTCGCGGAGGAACGCGGCGATGCACAGGAAGCCGATCGCCATCAGGGCCGCGGTGCCGAAGAAGGGGTAGCGCCAGCTGGCGTCCCCGAGCAGCGCGCCGAGCAGCGGCCCGCACGCCATGCCGAGGCCGAGCGCCGACTCGTACAGCAGGATCGCGGCGGCGCTGCCGCCGGCCGCCGCGCCGACGATCACCGCGAGCGCGGTGGAGACGAAGAGCGCGTTGCCCAGGCCCCAGCCCGCCCGGAAGCCGACCAGTTCGGCGACGGAGGACGAGGTCCCGGAGAGCGCGGCGAACACGACGACCAGGGCGAGACCGGTCAGCAGCGTCTTGCGGCCGCCGATCCGGCTGGAGACGAAGCCGGTGACGAGCATCGCGACCGCGGTGATCAGGAAGTACGAGGTGAACAGCAGCGACACCTGACTGGGCGTCGCGTCGAGTCCCTCGGCGATGGACGGCAGAATCGGGTCCACCAGGCCGATTCCCATGAACGCGACGACGGACGCGCCCGCGGTCGCCCACACGGCCTTGGGCTGGCGCAGGATGCTTGACGCTCCCTTGTCGAACGGATCCTCTCCCTGCATGGGTTCTCTCACTCTCCACTAGATCGTTGTGTTATACACAGAATAAGTTAGCCCGTCTAATAAATGCAAGGTACATCTACTTCTGTGGGCGAGAGCCACGCTGCGGACGGGTGATCGTCCTTGACGCGGCGACCGCCGCGGAGGACCGTTGGCGGTTATGAGGGGCGAACCCAGTTGCCCGAAGTGCGGTGGCCGGGTCAGGGCGCCCGGTCTCTTCGCCGACTCCTGGCAGTGCCCTGTGCATGGTCAGATCCATCCGCTGCAGCCGGTGATCCCGCCCAGCGTCGAGGCGCTCGGGGTGGTCGTGCACCGCGCGCAGGTGCCGGTCTGGATGCCCTGGCCGCTCCCGGTGGGGTGGCTGTTCACCGGGGTCGCGTCCGCGGGGGACGACCGCAGCGGAGGCCGCGCGACCGTCGTCGCCTGCTCCGGCCCGGGACCGCTCGGCGGCATGGGCGAGCTGCTGCTCGTCGCCGAGGAACTGGGCGTCGGACTCGGCGCGCGCTACGCGGGGATCGAGGGGCCCGACCCCGGACCGCGGCTGTGCGTCGACGGAAAACCCGACGCCAAGGTCCTGGCCGCCGGACGCCCCACCCCCCTCTGGCACGTCAGGGGCGCCCCGGAGGACCGGGCGGTCTTCGCCGGCGAGGCGCGCGGGCTGTGGCTCTGGGCGATCGTCTGGCCCGAGCAGGCGGGGCTGCTGCTCCACGACGAGCTGGTGCTGACCGATCTGCGTGATGCCGGGGGGGAGTCGGACCTCGTCCCGTGCGGGGCGCTCACGCCCCGGCTGCTCAACGCCCCCGACGGTCCGCCCCGGCAGGGGACCGCCGGGATATAGGGGGTTCGGGGCGGTTATCCTTGAGCGACCCGTCCGGCCCCACCTGTCACTTTCCCGCCCGTCCCCGCGAGTTCTGGAGTACGCGTCGTGCGCATCGATCTGCACACCCACTCCGCCGCGTCGGACGGGACGGACACCCCCGCCGAACTGGTGGCTGCCGCCGCCGCCGCGGGGCTCGACGTCATCGCGCTCACCGACCACGACACCGTCGGCGGACACCGTGAGGCCATCGGCGCCCTGCCCGAGGGGCTCACCCTCGTCACCGGCGCGGAGCTCTCCTGCAAGCTCGACGGCGTGGGCCTGCACATGCTGGCGTACCTCTTCGATCCCGAGGAGCCCGAACTGGCCCGCGAACGCGAGCTGGTACGGGACGACCGGGTGCCGCGCGCCCAGGAGATGGTCCGCAAACTCCAGGCGCTCGGTGTCCCGGTGACCTGGGAGCAGGTCGCCCGCATCGCCGGGGACGGCTCCGTCGGCCGGCCGCACGTGGCCACCGCGCTCGTCGAACTCGGTGTCGTCGGGAGCGTCTCCGACGCCTTCACGCCCGACTGGCTCGCGGACGGCGGGCGGGCGTACGCCGAGAAACACGAACTCGACCCGTTCGACGCGATCCGGCTGGTCCGGGCGGCGGGCGGCGTCACCGTCTTCGCCCACCCGGCCGCCGTGAAGCGCGGCGCCGTGGTGCCCGAGTCCGCCATCGCCCGGCTCGCCGCCGCGGGACTCGACGGCATAGAGGTCGACCACATGGACCACGACGAGCCCACCAGGGCCCGGCTGCGCGGGCTCGCCCGTGAACTGGGACTGCTGACGACCGGGTCCAGCGACTACCACGGCACCCGCAAGACCGTCCGGCTCGGCGAGTACACGACCGACCCCGAGATCTACGGCGAGATCACCCGGCGCGCCACGGGAGCCTTCCCGGTGCCGGGCGCCGGCGGAACCGGCCGCTCGTAGCACCCCGTTCGCGCGCTCGCGCGCGATCCCGTAACCGCACCACCGCACACCGCTCCCGCGCGCCCGGCCGCCGTCCTGCGGCAGCCCCCGGCCGCCGCGGGACGGCGGACGCCGCCCCGGCCCGCGGCCACGCACACTCCCCGTACCGCCCGTTTCTCTCCCCGCAAGGCTCACTGTGTTCGACGTCGCTGTCTTCGGATCCCTTTTTCTCACGCTATTTGTGATTATGGATCCGCCCGGAATCACTCCGATCTTCCTCGCCCTCACCGCGGGCCGCCCCGCCAAGGTGCAGCGCAAAATGGCGCTCCAGGCCGTCATGGTCGCCTTCGGGGTGATCGCCGTCTTCGGTCTGCTCGGTCAGCAGATCCTGGACTATCTGCATGTCTCCGTGCCCGCGCTGATGATCGCGGGCGGGCTGCTCCTGCTGCTCATCGCGCTGGACCTGCTCACCGGCAAGACCGATGAGCCGACCCAGACCAAGGACGTCAACGTCGCGCTCGTACCGCTGGGCATGCCGCTGCTGGCCGGGCCCGGCGCGATCGTCTCCGTCATCCTGGCGGTGCAGCACGCGGACGGGGTGGGCGGCCAGGTCTCGGTCTGGTCGGCGATCGTCGCCATGCACGTGGTGCTCTGGCTGACCATGCGCTATTCGCTGCTGATCATCCGGGTGATCAAGGACGGCGGTGTGGTGCTGGTGACCCGGCTCGCCGGAATGATGCTCTCGGCCATCGCCGTGCAGCAGATCATCAACGGCGTCACCCAGGTCATCCAGAACGCCTGATCCCGGGCCCGCGCACCCCGGCGCCCCCGCGCGTCACGGCCCGCGCACACCACAGCGCCCCCGCACGGACCATCCGTGCGGGGGCGCTTCGTCTTTACGGCGCAATGCGTGACAAGGCGTTACGAAGCCGAACTGTCGGCCGGGCGGATGTAGATGCGCTGGCCCACTGCCGCGGCCTGCTGCACGATCCGGTTGACGGAGGCGGCGTCCACGACGGTGCTGTCCACGGCGGTACCGTCGACATCGTCGAGTCGCATGATCTCGAAGCGCACAAGGCTTCCCTTCGTCTGATCCTCCTGCTGGAGAACTGCTGGGAGGACGGGGCGACCCCGTCCGCAAGGATGAAGAGCGCAAGGCGTCGGCGTCTCGCGCTCCACAGGGGGTACAACGGCTTGCCCCCGGAAATCATTCCCTACGCTAAGGAAATTTTTTGGATGTCTAAGTACCCGCCAGTAGCTGCGCATGCGCAGACGATGAGGTCCGTATGAACGAGGCGGACGCAGAACCATGGGGCCGGGCCGAGATCGAGGAGCGTCTGGACCGCACCAACCAGCTGCTCCAGCGCGTGCTCGCCGAGGTGTCGAAGACCCCCTCGACGCACGCGATCTTCGTGGACGCGGGCTATGTGTACGCGGCGGCCGGCCTGCTCGTCACCGGCACCGAGGACCGCCGCTCCTTCGACCTCGACGCGGAGGGGCTGATCGAGGCCTTCATCGACAAGGCCCGCACGATCTTCGCGGACAGCAGACTGCTGCGCGTCTACTGGTACGACGGGGCCCGGCGCCGTATCCACACCGTGGAACAGCAGTCCATCGCCGAACTTCCCGACGTCAAGGTGCGGCTCGGCAACCTCAACGCCAACAACCAGCAGAAGGGCGTCGACTCCCTCATCCGCACCGACCTCGAATCACTCGCCAGGCACCGCGCCATCAGCGACGCGGCCCTCGTCGGCGGCGACGAGGACCTGGTGTCGGCGGTCGAGGCGGCCCAGGGCTACGGCGCCCGCGTCCACCTCTGGGGCATCGAGGCCGCCGAAGGCCGCAACCAGGCCGAGCCGCTGCTCTGGGAGGTCGACAGCCAGCGCACCTTCGACCTCGACTTCTGCCGCCCCTATGTCACCCGGCGGCCCGTCACCACGTACGAGGACGACACCCCGGCACCCTCGCGCGAGGACGTCCGCTTCGTCGGTGCGCAGATCGCCGCCACCTGGCTCTCCGCCCGCGGCCGCGAGTCCCTCGCCGACCTGCTGCCCGGACATCCCTATCTGCCGGGCTCGGTCGACCAGGACCTGCTGGTCGAGGCGGAACGGCTGCTCCAGCACTCCCTGCGCGGCCACGCGCATCTGCGGCGCGCGCTGCGGGACGGGTTCTGGCAGCACCTCCAGGCGCAGTACTGAGGCACTGACGCGGCCGGGCCGCACGGACGATACGGCCACCCGATGCCCTGAAGGGGGTGTCAGAGGCTGTCCCAGAACGCGGCCAGGGCAGCGGCCGTCTCCAGCGGCCGGGCCGTGTTGGGGGAGTGCTCGGCGCCCTCGACCGTGGTGCGGCGGGCCCCCAGCCGCCGCGCCATCGCGTCGAACCGCTCCACCGGCCAGACGTCGTCGCGCTCGCCGGAGATCACATGGACGGGCAGCGCGAGGGCGGCCAGTTCCGCCACCCGGTCCGGTTCGCCGGCCAGCTGGGCGCCGGTGGCGACCAGCTGCGCCGGGCTGTGCAGCAGCCAGCGGCGGCGCAGCGCCTCGCCGTCACCGGTGTCCGCGTCCTGCGGCGGGTCGAGGGCCCGCATCGCCTCCCACACCTCGGCCATGCTCAGCACCGACAGCGCGTCGCTGAGCATCTTCACCTTGTCCCGCTGGGCGGCGACGACCTCGGCGGGGCCCGAGGACATGAGCGTCAGGGAGCGGAAGGGGGCGGCGTCGAGCAGGACGGCGGCGCGGGCGATGTGGCCGCCGAGCGAGTGGCCGAGCAGGTGGATCCGGCCCGGAGCGCCGTCGCCCCCCTCGCTGAGCGCACCCGCCTGCGCGAGTACGTCGCGGGCCAACTCCTCCTGGGCGTACGACTCCTGACGGTCCGTCCCCGCACTCTCGTACTGCCCGCGGCCGTCGACGGTGACCACGCGGTACCCGGCGTCGGAGAGCGGTTCGAGCAGGGCGATGAAGTCCTCCTTGCTGCCGGTGTATCCGGGCAGCAGCAGGGCGGTGGAATGGGGTGCCCCGGTACGCGGTGCGGCGTCCAGCGCGGCGAAGTCCCCGCGTGCGGTTCGCAGCACGCGGGCACGGGCGCAGGGGGGCGGGGTGAAGGTGGGCGGCCGGCTCATACGACGAGGCTATCCCCGGATGTACCCACCGCGCCGGGCAGCCGGGCAGCCGGACAGCGGGACAGCCACCCAGCCGCCCAGCAGGACAGCCGTACGGCCCCGTACCCGCGAGCTGCGGGTACGGGGCCGTACGGGAGTGATGCGCTGCGCTCAGCCCTCGGTCGTGGCCGCCTCGGCCTTGGCCGTAGTGCGGGTGGCCCGGCGGCGGCGCGGCTTGGCCGGGGCCTCCGCGTCGGCGGCCTCGCCCACCACGGCCTCGGCCTCGGCGACCACGGCGGCCTGCGTTCCGGCGGTGGCGGCGCGGGTGGCCCGGCGGCGGCGCGGCTTGGCCTCGGCCTCGTCGGCCGGAACCTCGGTCACCGTCTCCGCGACGGCCTTCGTCCGCGTGGCCTTCTTGGCCGCGGTCTTCTTCGCCGTGGCGTCCGCCTTCGGCGTCGATGCGGCCTTCGGCTCGGTCTTCGGCCTGGCGGTGGCGGCGCGGGTCCGGCGGCGCGGCTTCGTCTCCGGCTCGGGCTCGGGCGCCGGGGCGATCTGGAAGTCGACCTCGTCGACAGCCGGCTTCACGACCCGGGCGCGGCGGCGCGGCTTGACGGCCGGCTCGGCCACCGGCTCGGCGAAGCCGACGGCGACGGCCACGGTCTGGAACTCTGCCGGTGCCACGACGGCCGGTGCCTCGGCCGCGGGGGTCCTGGCCGCGGGTGCCTGCGTGACCGCGTCCTCCACCGGCTTCGCGGCGGCGGTACGGGTGCGGCGGCGGCGCGGCTTGCTCTCCGCCACGGGCTCCGCCTCGGTCACCACATCGGCGACCGGTGCCGCGGGGGCCTCCGCCACGGCCACAGCGGCCTCGGCGGCGGCCTCGGGGGCACCCACCCGGGTACGGCGGCGGCGACGCGGTGTACGCGGCTCCGCCGGGGCCTCGGCGGCCTCAGGGGTGACGGTGGCCTCGCCGGCCGGTGCGGGCACCGTGGCGGTGCCCTCCTCCAGCGCGGCTCCGCTGCGGGTGCGACGGCGCTGACGCGGCGTGCGCGTACGCGGCTCGCGCTCCTCGCGGGCGGGGGCCGGTGCGCTCGCGGCGGACTTGCGGCCCCGGCCGCCCGTCTCGCCGAGGTCCTCGACCTCTTCCGCGCGCAGACCCGCACGGGTGCGCTCGGCACGGGGCAGTACGCCCTTGGTGCCCGCGGGGATGCTGAGTTCCTCGAAGAGGTGCGGCGACGTGGAGTACGTCTCCCGCGGGTCGGGGAACTTCAGGTCCAGCGCCTTGTTGATGAGCTGCCAGCGCGGGATGTCGTCCCAGTCGACCAGGGTGATCGCGATGCCCTTGGCGCCCGCGCGGCCGGTCCGGCCGATGCGGTGGAGGTAGGTCTTCTCGTCCTCCGGCGACTGGTAGTTGATGACGTGGGTCACACCCTCGACATCGATACCGCGGGCCGCGACGTCGGTGCAGACGAGAACGTCCACCTTGCCGTTGCGGAACGCGCGCAGCGCCTGCTCGCGCGCGCCCTGGCCCAGGTCTCCGTGGACCGCGCCGGAGGCGAAACCGCGCTTCTCCAGCTGCTCGGCGATGTCGGCGGCCGTCCGCTTCGTACGGCAGAAGATCATCGCGAGCCCGCGGCCCTCGGCCTGCAGGATGCGCGAGACCATCTCGGGCTTGTCCATCGAGTGGGCGCGGTAGACGAACTGCGCCGTGTTCTTGACGGTCGAGCCCTCGTCGTCGGGCGACGTGGCGTTGATGTGGGTGGGCTGCGACATGTAGCGGCGCGCGAGGCTGATGACGGCGCCGGGCATGGTCGCCGAGAACAGCATGGTCTGGCGCTTCGGCGGCAGCATCGTGATGATGCGCTCGACGTCGGGCAGGAAGCCGAGGTCCAGCATCTCGTCGGCCTCGTCGAGGACGAGCGCGCGGATGTGGGACAGGTCGAGCTTGCGCTGGCCCGCCAGGTCGAGCAGCCGGCCAGGGGTGCCGACGATCACGTCGACGCCCTTCTTGAGGGCCTCGACCTGGGGCTCGTACGCACGGCCGCCGTAGATCGCGAGGACGCGGACGTTACGGACCTTGCCGGCGGTCAGCAGGTCGTTGGTGACCTGCTGGCACAGCTCACGGGTGGGAACGACGACCAGGGCCTGCGGGGCGTCGGTCAGCTTCTCGGGCGCCGCGCGCCCGGCCTCGACGTCGGCGGGGACGGTGACGCGCTCCAGGAGCGGCAGTCCGAAACCGAGCGTCTTGCCGGTGCCGGTCTTGGCCTGGCCGATGACATCGGTGCCGGAGAGCGCTACGGGGAGCGTCATCTCCTGGATGGGGAAGGGGGACATGATGCCGACTGCCTCAAGGGCTTCGGCCGTCTCGGAAAGGATCCCGAGGTCGCGGAACGTAGTCAGGGTGCTGCCTCTTCTGTGAGACGCGGTCCGAGGCGAACGCTGGGGGTCGTACCGTGCCGGGGTTGGTCATCCGGCCGTGGATGGGCCGGGTGGCGCGGGACCACTGCCGTCGCTCGAGCGCTCGTGCCGCTGAGGGGGCCCCTCATCTGCGGTCGTACGTGTCGTACGCCTCGCGTGGAGGGCTGTCGGGTCGGAGCCGATCGGGCCACCGACCGGGCATCCTCATTCAAGGTCGCGTCCCTGGCACACGAAAATGCTCAGTAGACGCAATACCACTGTACCCCGGATTCGCGCATGTGTGTTGGGCGAATTCATCGGAACGGTGTGATGTCCGTCGTCGGCCGGGCCTCTCGGCGCTCCGCCGAGCGGGCTATTGTGCGCTCCATGGAGACGCCTGACAACGCCGCTGAACCCGCCAACGAAGCGCCCGAATCCCCCGCACCCACCGGAATCGCCGCCCAGGACTGGGCCACCGCGTCCGCCGAGCCGCAGTACCGCGCCGCGGTCGTGGATCTGCTCGGCGCACTCGCCTACGGCGAGCTGGCGGCCTTCGAGCGGCTGGCCGAGGACGCCAAACTCGCACCGACTCTCGGTGACAAGGCGGAACTGGCGAAGATGGCCTCCGCCGAATTCCATCATTTCGAGCAGCTGACGGACCGGCTCACCGCGATCGAGACGGACCCGACCGCCGCGATGGAGCCGTTCGCCAAGGCACTCGACGACTTCCACCGGCAGACCGCGCCGTCGGACTGGCTGGAGGGCCTGGTCAAGGCGTACGTCGGTGACTCGATCGCCAGCGACTTCTACCGCGAGGTCGCGGCCCGGCTCGACACCGACACCCGCTCGCTCGTCCTCGCGGTGCTCGACGACACGGGTCACGGGAACTTCGCGGTCGAGAAGGTGCGCGCCGCGATCGAGGCCGAGCCGCGGGTGGGCGGCCGGCTCGCGCTGTGGGCCCGCCGGCTGATGGGCGAGGCGCTCTCCCAGGCCCAGCGGGTGGTCGCCGACCGGGACGCCCTGTCGACGATGCTCGTGGGCGGTGTGGCGGACGGTTTCGACCTGGCCGAGGTCGGACGGATGTTCTCCAGGATCACCGAGGCCCACACCAAGCGCATGGCCGCGCTGGGCCTGGCCGCGTAACCCGCCGGACCCGGCGGGCCCGCCCCGGCCCGTCGGGTTACGGCCGCGGCCGGCGGGTGGCCGGGCTACTGGGCCGCCGCCGACCGGCCGAGGCGGCGGCCCCGCGGCCGGATCAGCAGGGACAGGGTCACCGCCCCGACGAGCACCGCGCCGGTCAGGGTCGCCAGGACATGGCCGGAACCCAGTGCCGTGTGGGTCAGATAGGCGCCGAACAGGGCGCCCAGCGCGCCGGTGAGGAACACGGGACGGCCGGACGGCAGACGGCCGGGCAGTGAGCGGAGCGCCGCCCAGGACAGGGCGAGTCCGAGCACGACGGAGCCGAAGGTTTCCCAGATCACAGAGGATCACCTCGCGGGGGTGTGCGGGGCGGGTAAGTCGGTCGAGGCGGTACTACCCGTGGGTCACCGGGCGCAACCCTCCCGCGAGCTGCGGAAACCCGGCCGAGCGCACCCGGCTTCGCGGGGCCCGGGGAGGCGGTCCCGGGAGCGGGGACAGCGGTCCGGGGAGCGGGGGGACAGCGGTCCGGGAACACGAAGAAGCGGTCCGGCGGGATTCCCGCCGGACCGCTTCCCCGTTCACTGCGTCGTGTCGGCTACAGCGCGCCGAACCCCACACGCCGGGTGCTGGGCTCGCCGATCTCCACGTACGCGATCCGGTCGGCCGGCACCAGGACCTTGCGGCCCTTGTCGTCCGTGAGGCTGAGCAGCTGCGCCTTGCCGTTGAGAGCTTCGGCGACCGCGCTCTCGACGTCCTCGGCGGAAAGTCCGCTCTCCAGCACGATCTCGCGGGGCGTGTGCTGCACCCCGATCTTGACCTCCACGGCTATGTCCCTCCGACGGTCAGTCCCTGCGCGGTGAGCCGCGCCGTACGCAGCCACACTAGCCCGCAGGTGCCGGAGGTCATGGCCCGACCGGCAACGCCCGCAGCGAACACGGCCGGCCGCCGTCGTCGGTCAGTGCTGATCGATGCCGTGCAGCGGGAAACCCGCGATGCCGCGCCAGGCGAGCGAGGTCAGGAGCTGGACCGCCGTGTCGCGCGGGATGCTGGAGCCGCTGGAGAGCCAGTAGCGGGCCACCACCTGGGAGACACCGCCCAGGCCGACCGCGAGCAGCATGGACTCGTCCTTGGACAGTCCCGTGTCACCGGCGATGACGTCGGAGATGGCCTCCGCGCACTGGAGGGAGACCCGGTCGACCCGTTCGCGGACCGCGGGCTCATTGGTCAGGTCGGACTCGAAGACCAGCCGGAAGGCGCCGCCCTCGTCCTCCACGTACGCGAAGTAGGCGTCCATCGTCGCCTCGACACGGAGCTTGTTGTCCGTCGTGGAGGCCAGCGCCGTGCGCACGGCATGGAGCAGCGACTCGCAGTGCTGGTCGAGCAGGGCCAGATAGAGCTCCAGCTTGCCCGGGAAGTGCTGATAGAGCACCGGCTTGCTGACCCCGGCACGCTCGGCGATGTCGTCCATGGCCGCGGAGTGGTAGCCCTGCGCGACAAAGACCTCCTGCGCGGCCCCCAGCAGCTGATTGCGTCGGGCGCGGCGGGGCAGCCGGGTGCCCCGCGGGCGCGCTGCCTCTGTCTGCTCGATGGCTGTCACGCCGCCTCCCAAATTTGTGATCAAGCACAGCCGTTTCCGTACACGCTGCGCCGTACAGCCATCGTACTTTTCGGTAACCCGGGTGCGCGCGGCGCGGACGCAGAATTTCACGGACCGGACGACTGCGGTAGCCACAGAATCATCGAGTCAGGGAGCAAAGCGGGGCGAATTAGCGGTAATCGTCTTCGTCCTGTGCGACTGTCCGGCTCTGTTCCGCGGCATCCGCCTCATTGACGGTGTCCCGGTCGATGTCCGTCAGCGGTTCGTCGGTCCGCTGCTGGAGATCGGTCCGCTGTTCGGCGGCGTCGGCTTCGGGGGTCTCCGGGTCCGGTGCGTCCGGCTGAATGTCCTCGAAGGTCTCCGGGTCGCTCGGGTCGACCGTCATGGTGGCTCCCTTCCTTCCCTTGAAGCGTAGGAGCAACCCCTCCCCGCCGCGATGTGTCCTGTGACCGCGAACACATGAATCAGCGCGTGATCGTCTCGTAACATTGCCCGCATGTCTTCGACCGAGCTGCCGGGTACCCGCGCCGCCGCCGCAGCGGTGGCCCCCACGGTCAGTGCCGTCAGGGTCGCGGAGGGCGAGAAGCTGCGCTCCGTCTCGCTGCCGGGACTCAGTCTGACCGTCCGTGCCCGGCCGGCGGAGCGGGCCGGACTGGCTCCGGCGCTCTATGTGCACGGCCTCGGAGGCTCCTCGCAGAACTGGTCGGCGCTGATGCCGCTGCTGGCGGACGTGGTCGACGGCGAGGCCGTCGACCTGCCCGGATTCGGGGACTCGCCGCCGCCGGACGACGGCAACTACTCGGTGACCGGACACGCCCGTGCGGTGATCCGGCTGCTCGACGCGGGAGGGCGCGGCCCCGTCCATCTCTTCGGCAACTCCCTGGGGGGCGCGGTCGCCACCCGGGTCGCCGCCGTCCGCCCCGACCTGGTGCGCACCCTGACCCTCGTCTCGCCCGCGCTGCCCGAGATCCGGGTCCAGCGGCCCGCCGTACCGACCGGGCTGCTGGCGATCCCCGGGGTCGCGGGTCTGTTCTCCCGGCTCACCAAGGACTGGACGGCGGAGCAGCGCACGCGCGGGGTCATGGCACTCTGTTACGGCGATCCGGCGCGGATCTCCGAGGAGGGCTTCCGTCACGCGGTGGCCGAAATGGAGCGACGGCTGGAACTGCCGTACTTCTGGGACGCCATGTCGCGCTCCGCTCGGGGCATCGTCGATGCCTATACGTTGGGCGGGCAGCACGGACTGTGGCGCCAGGCCGAGCGGGTGCTCGCACCGACCCAACTGGTGTACGGCGGACGGGACCGGCTCGTCTCGTACCGGATGGCACGCAGGGCGTCCGCGGCCTTCCGCGATTCGCGGCTGCTGGCACTGCCCGACGCCGGGCACGTGGCGATGATGGAGTACCCGGAGGCGGTCGCCCAGGCGTTCCGGGAACTGCTCGACGAATGTGGCGGGAGCTGATCCGGGGCGTGGGACGACACAGCCGAAAGGGCCCCGAGGCCACCCGTCCGGAGGCCCCGGCCGCGCCGGACCCGGGCGGCGAACGCGCGACGCCCCGCTCGGCACCGGGCAGCGGGCGGCGCAGGCGGACGGCCCCCGGGCCGCCCGGGGGAGAGGGGCACACCCCGTTCCACGAGGCCCCGCAGGTCCGCGGCGGCCACCCCGAACAGCGCGAACAGGGCGGCGGCTGGGGAACCGGACCGCAGCACCCGTGGCCCGAGGACGGGCAGGTGCCCGGCCGGCCGGCCGTTCCGGGCCAGGGCGGACCGCACCGCGGGTACGCCGGTCCTCCCGGGCCCACTGCCCGTCAGGAGGCCGTGGCGCGCCAGGTCTCGGCCCAGCGGGCGGCGCAGCGCGCGGCCGACGGGCGCACGTCGGCGCGGCCCGCACCCGGTGGCGCCCCGCTGATACCGGGCCCGCGCAGGGAGTTCGTCGACGCCTTCGACGCCGTGGAGCCCTCCGCCGCCCCGCTCTCCGGGACGCCGGGGGCAGCCGCTCCTCCCGCCGGCCCGCGCCTCCCGGACACCGACGGGCCGGACGGCCCCCGGGGTCCGTCCGGCGTCCGGGGCGCCGGTGACCGCGGTGGTTCACGGGCCGGCCGGGGCGGCCTGGGCCGGACCGTCACCGGTATCGCCGCCGCGGCGGTGACCACCGTGCTCGCCGTCGTGGTGGCCGGACAGGTGGCCCAGGACGCCGAGGAGCGGTCGAGCACCCCGCGGACGGCGGGTGTGGACCGGGACGACACCGGGGACACCTCGCGCTCCGACGCCCGGCCCGCCCCCAAGGCGGAAGAGGCGGCGGTGAAGCCCCTTTCGTACGCGGAAAAGCTGGCCAAGCCCTATCCGCTCGATCCGAAACTGAAGGCGACCGGGAAGTTCGACGCCGTTCCGGGGCTGGCGAAGGCGCCGGGCAAGGGGCACAAGTACCGCTATCGCATCGACGTGGAAAAGGGGCTCGCCCTCGACGGCGGTTTCTTTGCCGAGGTCGTTCAGAAAACGCTGAATGACGACCGGAGTTGGGCGCACGGCGGTGCGATGACATTCGAGCGGATTTCCTCCGGTGAACCGGATTTCGTGATAACTCTGGCGAGTCCCGGGACCACCGCCGAATGGTGCGCGAAATCCGAACTCGATATCACCGTCGACAATGTCTCCTGCGACTCCGCCGTGACCCCCCGGGTCATGATCAACGCCTATCGGTGGGCGCAGGGCTCGTCCACCTACGGCCCGGACGCATTGCTGGCCTACCGTCAGATGCTGATCAATCACGAGGTCGGTCATCGTCTGGGTCATGACCACGAGAGCTGTGACACACCGGGCTCACTGGCTCCCGTGATGCAGCAGCAGACGAAGTCCCTGAATGTGGGCGGGATCAAATGCAGGGCCAACCCGTGGGTGTACCCCGGCAGTTGATTCGCAAAGTCCACATCCTGAGATAGGTGTCTCATTCCGCGTTGACATCGCCGGGGCCGGTCGTTCATATTTCTCGGCATGTCACGCAACCTGGTCACCTCCGAGCGCGCCGCCATCGAGCTGGCGCTCATCGGCGTGGCCGGGCATTGCGTAGCCGACGTTCTCTGTCGCTGACGCCCGCCCGAGCGCGCGTCGACACCTTCCTCCGTGAGCCCGTCCCGGGCTCCGCCGAGCCCGCCCGCGGGCTCCATGGATCGCCCCTGACCGCCGCGCCCGGCACCTTCCGCCCGTAGGCGCGGCTTTTCGGCATTCTTCGGCACCCCGGTGCCCCGGTATCCCCTCTCGCTGTCGCCTGCACGGGTCATTTTTCTGCTTTCTTCATGTTCATCCTGTTTGCAGGACACCCGAGAGGTCATCTTCCGATGCGTCAACCGTCCGTCATATCGCGCCGCGTGGCAGCGGCAACCGTGGGTCTCGTACTGGCTGCGGGTGCCGCGGCCTGCGGGCCCGAGGACAGCAAGGGCGGCGAGGGCGGCTCCGGCGCCGAGGGCAAGCCGCAGAAGGGCGGCACCCTCACCGTCCTCAACAGCAACCCCCAGCAGGACTTCGACCCCGCGCGGCTCTACACCTCCGGCGGCGGCAACGTCCCCTCGCTCGTCTTCCGCACGCTCACCACCCGCAACCGCGAGGACGGCGCGGAGGGCGCGAAGGTCGTCCCCGACCTGGCCACCGACCTGGGCACGCCCAGCAAGAACGCCACTGTCTGGACGTACACCCTCAAGGACGGCCTGAAGTACGAGGACGGCACCGCGATCACCTCCGCGGACATCAAGTACGGCATCGAACGCTCCTTCGCCGCCGAACTCTCCGGCGGCGCCCCGTACCTGCGGGACTGGCTCATCGGCGGGGCCGACTACCAGGGCCCGTACAAGGACAAGAAGGGCCTCGACTCCATCGAGGTGCCCGACGCGAAGACCATCGTCTTCCACCTGAACAAGCCCGAGGGCGAGTTCCCCTACCTCGCCACGCAGACCCAGACGACCCCGGTGCCCGAGGCCAAGGACAAGGGCACCAAGTACGAGGAGCACCCCGTCTCCTCGGGGCCGTACAAGGTCGTCAGCAACGAGAACGACGGCGAGCGGCTCATCCTGGAGCGCAACCCGCACTGGTCGGCCGACACCGACGAGGAGCGCAAGGCCTACCCCGACCGGATCGACGTACGCTCCGGGCTCGACTCCGCCGTCATCAACCAGCGGCTCTCCGCCTCCCAGGGCGCCGACGCCGCGGCCGTCACCACCGACACCAACCTCGGCCCGGCCGAACTCGCCAAGGTCACCGGCGACAAGAAGCTCGCCGACCGCGTCGGCACCGGACACTTCGGCTACACCAACTACATCGCCTTCAACCCGAAGGTGAAGCCGTTCGACAACCCGAAGGTGCGCCAGGCGATCTCGTACGCCGTCGACCGCTCCTCCGTGGTCAACGCGGCGGGCGGCTCCTCGCTCGCCGAGCCCGCCACCACCTACCTGCCGAACCAGAAGTCCTTCGGCCACACGCCCTACGACCACTTCCCGGCGGGGAAGACGGGCAACGCCGAGAAGGCCCGGGAGCTGCTGAAGGAGGCCGGTTACGCCAAGGGGCTCACCGTCACCCTGACCCACTCCAACGACAAGGACTTCGAGACCAGCCCGGAGATCGCCACCGCCCTCCAGGCCGCGCTGAAGAAGGCGGGCATCACGGTCGAGCTCCAGGGCCTGGAGAGCAACGACTACTCCGACACGACCCAGAGCGCCACCAAGGAGCCCGGCTTCTTCCTCGCCCACTGGGGAGCCGACTGGCCCTCCGGCGGCCCGTTCCTCGCCCCGATCTTCGACGGCCGGCAGATCGTCGAGGACGGCGCCAACTTCAACTCCGGCTTCCTCAACGACCCGGCGGTCAACAAGGAGATCGACGAGATCAACAAGCTCACCGACCTGAGCGCCGCCGCCGAGCGCTGGGGCGCACTCGACAAGAAGATCGGTGAGCAGGCCCTGACCGTGCCGCTCTTCCACCCGGTCTACAAGCGCCTCGTCGGACAGGACATCAAGAACGTCGTCATCAGCGACTGGACCGGCGTCCTCGACATCTCCCAGGTCGCGGTCAAGTAGCCATGTCGGAAGCACTTCTGGTCCAGGAGGCGGGAGCGGCGGTCGCCGCCGCCCCCGCCTCGGGGGCCCGGCTGTTCTGGCGGAGGCTGCGCGCCCAGCGCGCGGCCACCGCCGCGGCGGTCGTGGTCCTCCTGCTCGTCCTGGTCGCACTCGCCGCGCCGCTGCTCACCGCGCTGGCGGGCCAGGACCCCAACACCTACCACCCCGACCTCGTCGACTCGGCGGCCGGCGGAGTCCCCATCGGCCCGTTCGGCGGCATCAGCACGGAGCACTGGCTCGGTGTCGAACCCCAGACCGGCCGCGACCTGTTCGCCCGTATCGTCCACGGAGCCCGGGTCTCGCTCGGCGTCGCCGTCGTCGCCACGGTCCTCCAGATCGTGATCGGCCTGGTCGTCGGCCTCGCCGCGGCCCTCGGCAGCCGCTGGGTCGACCAGGTCCTCAGCCGCATCACCGACATCAACGTCGCCCTGCCGATCATGGTCATCGCCCTGGCGCTCCTCGCGATCGTCCCGGAGACCTTCCCCCGCCCCGTACTGATCGCCCTGGTCATCGGCGGGATCAACTGGGCCGGTACGTCGAAGATCGTGCGGGCCCAGGCCCTCGCCCTGAAGTCCCTCGACTTCGTCTCGGCGGCCCGGCTCAGCGGCAGGGGCAAGTGGAGCATCGCCCGGCGCGAGCTGCTGCCCGCGCTGGCCGCGCCCGTCATCACCTACGCCGCGCTGATGTTCCCCACCAACATCGTCGTCGAGGCGGCCCTGTCCTTCCTCGGCGTCGGCATCAAACCGCCCACACCCTCCTGGGGACAGATGCTCACCGAGGCCGACACCTGGTACCAGGCGGCGCCGACCTATCTCCTGCTCCCCGCCGGACTGCTCTTCGTCACCGTGCTCGCGCTGACCGTTCTCGGCGAGGGCGTCCGTACGGCGCTCGACCCGCGCGCCGCGTCCCGGCTGCGGATCGGCACCGGACGCGGGGAAGCGAGGAAGGCCGGGGCGGCGAAGCGCGGCACGGCGACGCGGCCGGCGAAGGCGGGACACGCGGAGAAGCCCGCCGAGCCCGTCGCGCACGCCGACGGACGGCCCGAGGAGGACCGGGGATGACCGGATTTCTGCTGCGGCGGCTCGGGGGAGCCGTCTTCGTCCTTCTCTCGCTCACCGTCATCCTGTACGCGATCTTCTACGTCGCCCCCGGCGATGTCGCCCAGATCGCCTGCGGGCCGCGCTGCTCACCCGCCCAGGTCGCCCAGGTCACCGAGCAGCTGCGGCTGGACGACCCGGTGTACGTGCAGTACTGGCACTTCCTCCAGGGCATCGTCGCCGGACGCGACTTCTCCACCGGCACCGGCGTCGAGCACTGCTCCGCGCCCTGCCTCGGGGTCTCGTACCAGAGCGACCAGCAGGTCACCCAGCTGATCCTGGCCAAGCTGCCCGTCACCGCCTCCGTCGTGATCGGCGCCTTCGCGGGCTGGGTCCTGCTCGGCGTCGGCACCGGGGTGCTGTCCGCCTGGCGGCGGGGCCGGATCACCGAGCGGGTGCTGACCTGGCTGACCCTGGCCGGCACCGCCACGCCCGTCTTCGTCATCGGACTGCTGCTCATCATCGTCTTCTGCTCCACGCTCCAGTGGCTGCCGTCGCCGACGTACGTACCGTTCACGGAGGACCCCGAACAGTGGGCCTGGGGACTCCTGCTGCCCTGGGTGTCGCTGGCTCTGATCGAGTCCGCCAAATACGCCCGGCTGACCAGGAGCTCCATGCTGGAGACGCTCGCCGAGGACCATGTGCGCACGTTCCGCGCGTACGGCGTCGGTGAGCGCGCCATCATCGGGCGGCACGCGCTGCGCGGTGCGCTCGCACCCGTGATCGCGCTCAGCGCGCTCGACTTCGGGTCGATGTTCGGCGGTGCGGTGCTGACCGAGTCGCTGTTCGGCATCCCCGGCATCGGGCGCGAGATGGTGCACGCCGTCAAGGTCGTCGACCTGCCCGTCGTCGTCGGGATGGTGCTGGTGACCGGCTTCTTCGTGGTGCTCGCCAATGCCGTCGCGGACGTCCTGTACGCGCTGGCCGACCGACGGGTGGTCCTGTCATGACATCTTCCTCCCCGCTGGTCGAGGTCAGGGACCTCACCATCGACTTCGGTGACGTCCGGGCGGTGGACGGGCTCTCGTTCGGTCTGGAGGCGGGCGGCGCGCTGGGCGTCGTCGGCGAATCCGGCTCCGGCAAGAGCGCGTCCGCGTACGCCCTGCTCGGACTGCACCGGGGCACGGGCGCGCGGGTCGGCGGTTCGATCCGTGTCGCCGGTACGGACGTGGGTGCCGCGGACGATGCCGCGCTGCGGGCGCTGCGGGGCGCGAAGGCCGCCATGGTCTTCCAGGACCCGCTGTCCTCGCTCGACCCGTACTACACGGTCGGTGACCAGATCGCCGAGGTGTACCGGGTGCACAACTCCGTCTCCGGGCGCGCCGCCCGCGCCCGCGCCGTCGAGGTGCTGGACCGGGTCGGCATCCCGGACGCGGCACGCCGGGCCCGCTCCCGGCCGCACGAGTTCTCCGGCGGTATGCGGCAGCGGGCGCTCATCGCGATGGCGCTGGCCTGCGAACCGCGGCTGCTGATCGCGGACGAGCCGACCACCGCCCTGGACGTGACCGTGCAGGCCCAGATCCTGGACCTGCTGCACGGGCTGCGGCACGAGACGGGCATGGGCCTGCTGCTGGTCACCCATGACGTGGGGGTGGCGGCGGAGAGCGTCGAGGAGGTGCTCGTCATGCGGGCGGGCCGCGAGGTCGAACGCGGCCCGGTCGCCGAGGTGCTGGGCGCCCCGCGCGAGCCGTACACCAGGGAACTGCTCGCGGCGGTCCCGAGGATCGACGTGAGGCGGGCGGTGTCCGCCGCGGTGCCCGTGCCCGGTTCCGCGGCGACCGTGCCCGTCGCCGTGCCCGTGCCGCGCGACGGGGCGGCCGACGCCGTCGCCGACGCGCCGCCGCTGCTCGAAGCGGTGGATCTGCGGCGCGAGTTCGGCCGCGGGCGCGCCCGGGTCACCGCCGTGGACGGGGTCTCGCTCACCGTGCACGCCGGGCGCACGCTCGGCATCGTCGGTGAGAGCGGCAGCGGCAAGACGACGCTGGGGCGGATGCTGGTGCGGCTGCTCGATCCGACGGCGGGCCGGCTCCGTTACGGGGGTACGGAGATAGGCTCGCTCCCGGAGAAGGGCCTGCGACCGCTGCGCCGCGAGCTCCAGATGGTCTTCCAGGACCCCGTCGCCTCGCTCAATCCGCGCCGCTCGATCGGTGAATCCGTCGCCGACCCGCTGCGGGCGGCGGGGGAGCGTGACGAGGCCCGCATCCGGGACCGGGTGGGCGAGCTGCTGGAGCGCGTGGGCCTGGACCCCGGCCGGTACGAACGCTATCCGCACGAGTTCAGCGGCGGACAGCGCCAGCGTGTCGGGATCGCCCGCGCGCTGGCCGCCGAACCCCGGCTGATCGTCTGCGACGAACCGGTCTCCGCGCTCGATGTCACCACCCAGGCGCAGGTCATCGCGCTCCTGGCCGAGCTCCAGCGCGAGCTGGGCATCGGCATGGTCTTCATCGCGCACGACCTCGCGGTCGTCCGGCAGGTCAGCGACGAGGTCGCGGTGATGCGCCGGGGGGCCGTCGTCGAACAGGGATCCGTCGACGAGGTCTACGGCTCGCCCCGGCACCCGTACACGAAGCAGCTGCTGGCGGCCGTGCCGGCCCTCGATCCGGGGCTCGCGGCGGTGCGCCGGGCGGCCCGCAGGGAGTTGGCCGCCGCCTGACCCTGTGTAGTGAAGCGGCCCCATAGCGCGACCGAACGCGGCCGGGCCGGGAAAGTTACGACGGTTCACCCCTTTCGGTGGCGCGACGGACAACCGTCCGTCGCGCCACCGGCGTATCCGCTTACGGTCGTCCCGCTGCGAGTCGCCATTCCAACGGCGGCCGCCCACAAGGGAGATCGGGGGTGTGCTCGTGCGGATCGGACTGCTCACCGACGGTGGTCATCCGTATGCGACGGGTGAGTCCGGGCTCTGGTGCGACCGGTTGGTGCGCGGTCTGCCCCAGCACGAGTTCGACCTCTTCGCGCCGAGCCGCTCCGCCCACCAGGAGGAGCGGGGCCCGGTCCGGCTCCCGCACGGGGTGGGCCGGGTGCGCACCGTGCCGCTGCGGGCGCCCGAGGACGGCAGCCCGCGCGGCGGCGGCGAACGCGGGCTCCTGGCCCGGCTCGTGACGGGGGGCCGGGGCTCGTACGGCAGGCGCGAGCGACGGCGCTTCACGGCGTGCCTGACGGCGCTCGCCACGGCGGTCTGCGCGTCCGGCTCCGCTACGGGCGCGTCCGGTCCCGGCACGTCGGGCTCCGGCACGAGCGGCTCCGGCACGTCCGGCAGCGGCGGCTCCGGTACGGGCACGGCGGTGTCCGGCGCGTGCCGGGAGGAGCCGGCCGCGCCCACCACCGCCGCGCTCTTCGCGCACGGCCTCTACGGTCTGGCCGAACTGGCGAGGGAACACGGCGGGCTGACCCGCGCCCTGCGTTCGGAGACGACCGTACGCATCCTGGAATCGGCGTGCCGGGCCCCCGGCACCGGCCGGACCGTCCAGAGCGCCACCGTCCGCGACCACCTCGCCTTCGCGGCCGAGCTGGAGCGGATCCTGCGCCCGCTCTCCCTCGACCGGTACGGCCGGGAGAGCCTCGGCGCGGTCGATGTCTGCCACGCTGCCTCGGGCGGTGAGGTCGCTCTGCCGGGGCTCCTGGGCAAACGCTTCTTCGGAGTGCCGCTGCTGGTGACGGAGTACAGCGTGCCGCTACGGGCGCACTATCTGGCCGCTCCCGACGCGCCCTTCAGCGCGCCGGTACACGCCCTGCTCGCGAACTTCCACCGGCGGCTGGCCGCCGAGGTCTACCGGCAGGCCGAGATCATCACCCCGGGCAGCACCGATGTACGCCGCTGGCAGGAGCGGTGCGGAGCCGACAGCGCCAAGCTGCGCACGGTCCACCCCGGAACGGCGGCCGACCGCTTCACGGACGTCGGCGGGAGCGACGACCGCGGCGGCCCGCACACGCTGGTCTGGGTCGGCCGGATCGAGCCCGCCAAGGACCTGATCTCCCTGCTCCACGCGTTCGCCGAGGTCCGCCGCGCCGAACCGGGCGCCCGGCTGCGGATCTTCGGGACCCCGGCCGAGGACACCAGGAGCATCACGTACCTCGCGCACTGCCGGGCCCTGGCCGCCCGGCTCTTCCCCGGCGCCACCGGTGCCCCCGCCGAGGGCGACCACCCGGTCTCCTTCGAGGAGACCGGCGGCCCCGAGGCCCCCGGTGCCGCCGAGGCGTACGCGGCGGGCGGCGTCGTCGTGCTGTCCAGTGCGGTCGAGGACTTCCCGTCCGGCCTGGTCGAGGCGATGTTCTGCGGCCGGGCCACCGTCTCCACGGACGTGGGCGCGGTCGCCGAGGTCATCGGCGGTACGGGACTCCTGGTGCCCCCGCGCAATCCGCGGGCGCTCGCCGATGCCTGCGTCACCCTGCTGCGCGACCCCGTACGCCGGGCACGCCTGGGCGCGGCCGCACGGGCGAGAGCGCTCGAACTCTTCACCGTCGAACAGAATCTCGCGGCATTTCGCGGCATCTATCTGGAGCTGGTCTCGCGCTCCCCGGTTCTCAGGGAGGCGGACGAGTTGGGCGCGGACGGCGGACCCCGCCCCTTCGCCACACCCCCGGAGGCCCAGGTGCCCGGCCGCTGGACACAGCCCGTCCCGGGGGTGTCGCTGCGGGCCGCCGAAGCCGGTCCCGAGGCTGAGCCCGGCCCCGGGGGCGTGTGCACGGGGGTGGCGAAGGCGGCCTGCGCCGCGGGTGCGGGTGCCGCAGGACGGGGGGACGGCGATGCGTGACCACCTGACGGGCCATGACCACGGAGGTTTCCCGATGGGCCGACCGATCGAAGGGCACGGCGTCCGTGCCTCGACGGCAGCGACCGGCTCCGTCACTTCGGCGACCTCGGTCACCGCACTCTCCGATGTCTCCGAACCCCCATGGGGCCTGTCGGCCGCCACGAACCCGCCGGACGGGGGGCAGCCCGCACCGCAGGTCCCCCCGTCGGGCCCGTCCCTGTCCAAGGACCCTGCGGCGAAGGGGTCCGGAGCGGCCGAAGGCCCCGGGCCCGCCCCGCACCGCCCCTCCCCCCGCCGCCCCGCGGACGTCCGCCGGGGACCCGCCGATCCTGCCGACGTCCGCCGGGGACCCGCCGACCCGGTGAAGCCGCTCATGCGCCGGCACCGCGATCTGTGCGAACGCGCTGTCGACGCCCTGGAGATCGCCGCCGGTCTGGAGGCCGACGGGCTCACCGACCGTACCGCCGCCCGCTACCGGCACCGCGATGTCTTCGCGCTCGCCGAGGAGCTGTACGCCCGGGTCCCGGGCATACCGGTGGAACCCGTCGCCCCGTCCGGCCCGCGGAGGGGACCGGACACCGAGGCGCGGGCTGCCTGGACACTGCTCGCACTGCTGCCGGGCGCCGCCTGCCTGGCCACCGCGGGCGTGCTGCGGGCCACGGAAGGCGTCCTCGGCGGGGGAGCGCGAGGCGCGGTGACCGCCCTCGGCGTGCTCCTCGCACTGCTGGCCCTGCGGACGTGTCTGCGGCACGGACCGTTGCGCGCCCCCGAGGGCACCGGCCGCAGCGCGCTGTACGGCTGCTGGCTGCTCGGCTACGCCGTGTACGGCGAGGAGTTGCTCGCCCAGGTCATCAGCGGTGGACCCGACGGTCTCCGGACCGGAAGCCCCGCCCCGCTGCTCGGGCTCGCGCTCGCGGTGGCCCCCGCCGCGTGGTGCGCGCACCTCTTCTCCGTACACGCGCACCGCGAACTGACCGGCAGCCGCGTACTGGAGGAGTTCCGCGCGGGGGTGCGCCCCCTGCTCCTCGGTGCCGTCGCGCTCTTCCTGTGCGCGCTCGTGCCCCTGCTGCTCCTCGCCGATCTCGGGTACGGGGGCGGTGGCACCCCCGTCGCCGTGACCGCGCTCGGCCTGCTGTTCTTCCTGGCCCGGCTCCTCAGCGCGCACGGCTGCCCGGAATCCGCCACCACCGGGCTCGCCGCCGCCTGCGCCGTCGAAGCGGCGGCCCCCGCCCTGATCCTCGCCGGGCGGCTGCCCGGCCTCGACCTCCTCGCCCGGCCCGTGAACGCCCTGGTCACGGCCGCCGGAACCGGAGCCGTACCCGCCCTCGCCTGTGGAGCCGCCGCCCTGGGGCTGCTGATCCACGCCGTGGTCGCCCTCTCCGGGGCGTCCGCCCACGCGAGGGCCTGACCCCCACCGCACCACCGCACCTTCCCGCGGAGCCGACGCCGCGGGCCCACCCCGCATCGCATGCAACTGCCCCAAGGAGACACCGGACATGACCGCCCAATACCCCGCACCGGCAGCCAGCCGTCGGCACCGAAGGGGTGCATGATGAGGGTGCTGCTGCTCGGAGCCAACGGATTCCTCGGCCGATTCGTCGCCGACCGCCTGCTCGCCGACCCCGCCGTCCACCTCACGGCACTCGGCCGGGGCGACGACGCGGACGTCCGGTTCGACCTCGCGGGAGGCAGCCCGGGAGCGCTCACCCGCTTCCTGGACGCCGTCCACCCCGGGGTCGTCGTCAACTGCGCGGGCGCCACCCGCGGCGGCGCCCGCGACCTGACCAGGCACAACACCGTCGCCGTCGCCACCGTCTGCGAGGCCCTGCGCCGCAGCGGCTGCGGGGCCAGGCTCGTCCAGGTCGGCTGCGCCTCCGAGTACGGGCCCTCGCAGCCCGGCTCCTCCACGGCCGAGGACGCCATCCCGCGCCCCGGCGGCCCGTACGGCGTCAGCAAACTCGCCGCCACCGAACTCGTCCTCGGTTCCGGTCTGGACGCCGTGGTACTCAGAGTGTTCTCACCGGTCGGCCCCGGCACCCCGGCGGGCTCCCCGCTCGGCCGGCTCGCCGAGGCCATGCGCCGGGCCATGCAGTCCGGCGACGGTGAGCTCAAGCTCAGCGGCCTCGGTGTGCAGCGCGACTTCGTCGACGTACGGGACGTGGCGCGCGCCGTGCACGCCGCCTCGCTCTCCGCCGCCCAGGGCGTCGTCAACATCGGCACCGGGCGGGCCGTCCGGCTGCGCGACGCGGCGGCCGTGCTCGCCAGGGTCGCCGGGTACGCCGGCGCGCTCCACGAGCTGGACACGCCCCCGGCCCGCATCCCCATCGGCGCCCCCCGCGCCTCCACCGAATCCGTCGTCGAGCATCTCTCGGCCACCCCGTCCCCCTACCCGGACGGCTGCGGAGCCTGGCAGCAGGCCGATGTCCGCACCGCCCGGGACCGGCTCGGCTGGCGGCCGCGGATCAATCTGGAGGAGTCCCTCGCCGACATCTGGATGGAGGCGGCATGCCGCATCTGACCAGCACCGGCGCGGCCCGGCGGACGTGCGGCGGCGAACAGCTCGGCTTCGGTGTCCCCGGATACGCCCATCCGCTGCTCGCGCCCACCGAATGGGCCGAGCTGGTCCGGCCGGGCACCCCGCTGCACTGGGCGGTCCTCAACATCGCCGACGGACCCGGCGCCCGGCCGGACCCGCACTGTCTGGAGGCCGCGGGCCGGCTCCGCAACGCCAGGGAGCGGGCGCTGCACGGCGAGGCCCCGGAGGACTACGTCCGGGCTTCGGGCGGCAGGCTGCTCGGCCACCTCGACCTGGCCTTCGGCGACCGCCCGTTCGACGAGCTGATCGCCGACGCGCGGTCCTTCCTCGACTGGTACCGGGTCGGCGGCTTCTATCTCGACCGGTGTCCGGCCGAGCGCGCCGGCCTCCCGGCGGTCCGGCGGCTCACCAGCACCCTGCACGCGCTGCTGGAGGAGAGCGACAGCGTGGACGAGGGCGGACACCTCGTCCTGGGGCATGGCACCCACCCGTATCCCGGGTACGCCGAGACCGCCGACCAGCTCGTCACCTTCCGCGGCCGGTGGGCCGACTACCGCTGGTCGCAGGTGGCCCAGTGGACCGCCGACTACCCGCCGGACCGTTTCGCGCACTTCGTCCACGGCGTTCCGCGCACCCATCTGGAGGAGGCCATGCGCATCGCCCGCTGGCAGGGGGCCGGGACGATCTTTTTCACCGATCGGGACGGCCGGACCGGACAAAGCGATCCATTTGCGGCGCTGCCCAGTTACTGGGACGAAATCGTCTCGCGGATCGGACCCGGTATCTCGGAATGAGAGGGGGCGTGGCAGTGTTACGGAGAGAACAACCGTACGTAGATGAAGTACGTAGAATCCGACCACCTGCATTGTTGAGGTTCCTGTGTCGCTGCCACCCCTGGTCGAGCCAGCTGCTGAGCTCACCGTCGACGAGGTCCGCAGGTACTCCCGCCACCTGATCATCCCGGATGTCGGGATGGACGGACAGAAGCGCCTGAAGAACGCGAAGGTGCTCTGTGTGGGCGCCGGCGGTCTCGGCTCACCGGCCCTGATGTATCTGGCCGCGGCGGGCGTCGGGACGCTCGGCATCGTGGAGTTCGACGAGGTCGACGAGTCGAACCTGCAGCGCCAGATCATCCACAGCCAGGCCGACATCGGCCGGTCCAAGGCGCAGTCCGCCAAGGACTCGGTGCTGGGGATCAACCCGTATGTGAACGTCGTCCTTCACGAGGAGCGGCTCGAAGCCGAGAACGTGATGGAGATCTTCGCCCAGTACGACCTGATCGTGGACGGCACGGACAACTTCGCCACCCGCTATCTCGTCAACGACGCGGCCGTGCTGCTGAACAAGCCGTACGTGTGGGGCTCGATCTACCGCTTCGACGGCCAGGCGTCCGTGTTCTGGTCCGAGCACGGCCCCTGCTACCGCTGCCTCTACCCGGAGCCCCCGCCCCCCGGCATGGTCCCCTCCTGCGCCGAGGGCGGCGTGCTGGGCGTGCTCTGCGCGTCCATCGGCTCCATCCAGGTCAACGAGGCCATCAAGCTCCTCGCCGGCATCGGCGACCCGCTGGTCGGCCGCCTGATGATCTACGACGCCCTGGAGATGCAGTACCGCCAGGTGAAGGTCCGCAAGGACCCCGACTGCGCGGTCTGCGGCGAGAACCCCACCGTCACCGAACTCATCGACTACGAGGCCTTCTGCGGCGTCGTGTCCGAGGAGGCCCAGGAGGCGGCGCTCGGCTCCACGATCACTCCCCAGCAGCTCAAGGAGTGGATCGACGCCGACGAGAAGATCGAGATCATCGACGTCCGCGAGCCGAACGAGTACGAGATCGTCTCGATCCCGGGCGCCAAGCTGATCCCGAAGAACGAGTTCCTGATGGGCAGCGCCCTGACCGGCCTCCCGCAGGACAGGCGCATCGTCCTGCACTGCAAGACCGGTGTCCGCAGCGCGGAGGTCCTCGCGGTCCTCAAGTCGGCGGGCTTCGCCGACGCGGTGCACGTGGGCGGCGGCGTGATCGGCTGGGTCCACCAGGTCGAGCCCGAGAAGCCGGTCTACTAGAACACGGCTCCGAACTGCCGAAGGGGCCCGGTCCGCACGATGCGGACCGGGCCCCTTCGGCCGTCTGCACGCCGTCAGGAGCAGGTCTTGCCGTCCGCCGGGACCTTCCCCTCCAGGAAGTACCTGTCCACGACGGAGGTCACGCACTCGCTCTCGCCGTACGCGCCGTGCCCCTCGCCCTTGTTGGTGATCATGATGCCGACGCCGGCACCCAGCTCGTCGGCCATCTTCCGCGCACCCTCGTACGGCGTCGCCGGGTCACCCGTCGTGCCGATCACCAGGACCGGACCCGCGCCCGGGGCACTCGCCTCCGGGGTCTCGTGCTCACCCTCGACCGGCCACGAGGCGCACCAGCCGGCGGTGTCCCAGGCGAGGAACGGGCCGAAGACGGGGGACAGTTCGCTGAACTCGGGCAGCAGTGCCCGAGCCTCGTCCGCCGTGGGCCGTGCCTTGGAGTCGGCACAGGAGATGGCCCGCTGCGAATGGTTCTGGGTGTCGTAGTGCCCGTTCTCGTCACGGCCGTTGTACGAGTCGGCCAGCTGGAGCAGCCCGTTGCCCGTACGGCCGTTCTCGGCCTCGTCGAGCGCCTCCGTCAGATTCGGCCAGCTGCTGCGGGAGTAGAGCGGGGTCACGATGCCGGTGATGGCGAGCGACTCGTTGAGCATGCGGCCCGTGCTGGTCGGCAGCGGGTTCTTGTCGATCCGCTCCAGCAGCCGGGCGATGCGCTCGGTGCCAGCCTTCGGGTCCTGGCCCCGGTCCTTCAGATAGTTCTCCAGGGCCCGCTGGAAGCCCGTCGCCTGGTTGCGGGCATGTCCGACCCCGTCGGCCGTCGGGTCGACGACCGCGTCCAGCACGGTGCGTCCCACCTGCTGGGGGAAGAGGTGCGCGTACGTCCCGCCGAGCTCCGTGCCGTACGACATGCCGAAGTAGGAGAGCTTCTTGTCGCCGAGCACCTGCCGGATCACGTCCAGGTCGCGGGCGGCGTTCGTCGTCCCCACATGGGGCAGCACCTTGGCGGAGCGGCGCTCGCAGCCCGCGCCGAAGTCCGCGCCGTCCTTGATGAACGCCGCTTCCTCCGCCGCCGTGTCCGGGGTCATGTCGACGCTCCGGTAGGCCTGTTCCTGCTCCTTGTCGGTGCGGCAGTTCACCCCGGCGCTGGCCGCGACCCCGCGCGGGTCGAAACTCACCAGGTCGTAGCGGGAGTTGAGGTTGTCGTACGCACCCGCGGCGCGCGGGAGTATGTCGACGCCGGAACCGCCGGGGCCGCCGAAGTTGAAGAGCATCGAGCCGAGCCGCCGGCTCTCGTTCCGGGCCTGCTTGCGGATCAGCGCGATGCCGATCGTCTCACCGGCCGGCTGTGCGTAGTCCAGCGGTACGTCCACCGTCGCGCACCGCCAGCCGGAGCCGGGGGCGGTGCCTCCCGCGGGTGCCTTGCAGCGCTTCCAGTCCGGGCGCTGGGAGGTGAGGGAGGCGGGCAGCGGGGGCGACTTGGGCGTCTGCGCCGGGGGAGCGGCGGCGGTGGCGGACGGTGATCCGGGCCGTTCGGACGGCTTGGCGGAACCGGCCGGCTCCGGGCTCGCGGAGCAGCCGGCGAGGGCTCCCGCCGCCAGCAGGGCCGCCCCGGTCAGGGCCACCGCCCGATGAGTCCGTCCATGTACGCGCATGTGCTGGAATCCCTCCCCGAGGCCCGAAGGCGTGGGGGACGCGCCGGGCGGAACAGATGTGCGGCCATGCTAATCGCCCCGTCGGCACGGCGGTTCGGGCCTCAGCCGCACACCGTCCCCGCCGCCGGGACCCTGCCGTTCAGCAGGTATCCGTCGACCGCCCTCTGCACGCAGACGTCACCGCTGTTGTAGGCGCCGTGCCCCTCGCCCTCGTACGTCATCTGGATGCCGACGCCCTTGCCCAGTTCCTCGGCCATCGCCTTCGCCCCCTTGTACGGGGTCGCCGGGTCGCCGGTGTTGCCGATGACCAGGACGGGCCGCGCGCCCGGGGCGCTGACGTCCGGGGTGTCCCAGACGCCCGCGACCGGCCAGCCCGTGCAGCCCAGCAGCCCCCAGCCCAGATAGTCGCCGAACACGGGGGAGACCTTGCGGTATTCGGGGAGCGCGGCCTTCGTCTGCTCCAGGGAGAACCGCTGCTTGGAGTCCGCGCAGCTGATGGCGATGTTGGCGGCGCCCGAGTTGTCGTAATGGCCTTCCTGGGAGCGGCCGTTGTACGAGTCGGCCAGCGCGAGGAGCAGCGCGCCGTCACCGCCGTCCGCCTCGTCGAGGCCCTGTTCGAGCAGGGGCCAGGTCTCCTGGGAGTAGAGGGCGGAGGCGATGGCGGTGGTGGCCTGGGTCTGGGTCAGCTGCCGGTCGCCGAGGCCGTCGGCCGGCTCCTTCTCCAACTGGCCGAGCAGATCGGCGATCCACTGCTCGACCTCCTTGCCGGTGGAACCGGGGAGCGCGCAGTCGTCGCGGCCGGCGCAGTCCGCCGTGAAGCTGTCGAAGGCGAGCTGGAAGCCCTTGGCCTGGGCGAGGGAGGACTGCGCGGAGTCCTGGGTGGGGTCGACCACCGCGTCCAGGACCGCCCGGCCGACGCGGTCGGGGAAAAGATGGGCGTAGACGCCGCCCAGCTCGGTGCCGTAGGAGATGCCGAAGTAGTACAGCCTGTCGTCGCCGAGCACCTGGCGCATCAGATCCATGTCACGGGCGGCGTTCGTCGTACCGACGAAGGGGAGTTCGGCGCCCGAGTTCTTCTCGCAGTCCTCGATGTACGCCTTCTGGTCGTCGAGCAGCGCCTTCTCCTCGGCGGCGTCGTCGGGGGTGGCGTCCTTCTGGTTGCTGGCGTCGAGCGTCGCGTTGTCCGCGCATTCGACGCCCTCGCTGCGGCCGACCCCGCGCGGGTCGAAGCTCACCAGGTCGTAGCGGGTGCGGAGCTTCTCGTACTCGGTGCCGAAGGAGGGGAGCGTGGCGACGCCGGAGGCGCCGGGGCCGCCGAAGTTGAACAGAAGGGAGCCGATCCGTCGCTCCTGGTTCCTGGCCCTGCCCCGGACCAGCGCCAGCTCCAGCGTCTCGCCGTCGGGCTTCGCGTAGTCGCGCGGCGCGTCCATGAACGCGCACTCCCACAGGGCGCCGCCGGGCAGCGGGGAGGGCGAGCCACCGCCGCCCTGAGCCTCGTTCGGGGGCGGGCAGGGCTGCCAGTCGAGCTGCTGGGACGACAGCTTCTCCGCCGTCGAGGACGGTGAGGCGGTCGATGCCGTCGAGGGCCCGGACCGGTCCGTACCGCCGCTGTCGTCGCTGTCCGAGCAGGCGGCCAGGGGCAGCAGCACGGTGGCGGTGGCAGCGAGGGCGGCGGCACGCAGGGCGGGGGAAGTCCTCATGAGCCCATCGTGCGGCGGGGCACGGGGGAGCGCGCGGGGCGCGGTCCATGCGGGTGGTGCGGGCCGGTCGTGCTCCGGCGGGTGGTGTGCGGGGCGCGGGCCGGTCGTGCTCCGGCGGGTGGTGCGCGGGTGGTGCGCTGAGGATGGCGTGGGCGCGGATGGCACGGGCCGGTCGTGCTCCGGCGCGTGGTGCGGGCCGACGGGTGGCGCGCGGGCCGCGCGGGGCGGGGTGTGTCTAGAGCTCGCCCTTGCGGGTCAGCTGGTTGAAGCAGATCCAGCCGGGCAGCACCGGCAGCCACAGCGTCATCACGCGGTACAGCAGCACCGCGGGCGCCGCGACCTCCTTCGGCAGGCCGACCGCGATCAGGCCCAGCGTCAGCGCACCCTCGACCGCGCCCATGCCTCCCGGGGTGGGCGCCGCCGACCCCAGGGCGTTTCCGGCGAGGAAGACCACCGCGATGCTCGCGTAACTGAGCTGGGGCACGTCGGGGCCGCTGAAGGCCCGGATCGAAGCGTCCAGGCAGAGCACGAACAGGCCGGTCAGCAGCAGCATGCCGCCGATGCCGGTGAGCAGCTTCTGCGGGCGCTGCACGACATCCAGCATGCGCGGGACGACTCCGGCGAACAGCGACCGCACCCGCGTCACCACGAACTTCCGCAGGAACGGGATCGCGGTCACCACCAGCACCAGCACCGCGACGGTGAGCAGTCCGGCGATGACCGTACGGGACGGCGTGAGCGAGTCCGGGGTCTTCTCTGTACCGGTCAGATAGCCGAACAGCGCCAGCAGCAGGATGTGGCAGCCGAGGCCGAACAACTGGGAGGCGCCGACACTCGCGACGGCCAGTCCGGGACGCACCCCGGACCGTTGCAGGAAGCGGGTGTTCAGTGCCACACCGCCGACCGCCGCCGGAGCGACGATCTTCACGAACGAGCCGGCCACCTGCGCCAGCACGGTCTTGCCGAACGGCACCCGTTCCGGCACGAAGCCCAGCAGGCTCATCGCCGCCGCGACATAGCTGAGGGCCGAGAAGCCCAGAGCGGCCGCCACCCAGCCCCACTCCGCCTCCTCGACGACCGTGCCGAAGTCGGCCTGGGTGACCTGGGAGATCAGGAAGTACGCGGCGATGGAACCGGCGATGAAGCTGAGGAGCGTACGGGGCTTGATGCGTTCGAGGCGGACCGGTTCGACCGGTGCCTGCGGCCGGATCAGCAGCACCTCACGGCGGATCTGGGTGAGCAGATCCTCCTCTCGGGCCTCCTCCAGCGCATCGTCGATGGCCCGCTTCTCGGCCTGCTTCTCGTTGCGCAGCGACTTGCGGTCCGCCTTGCGCTCACCGCCGGACGCCGCCGCCCCGCCGTCCGCCGCGGCGGCCGGGGCGTCGCCCGTACGCAGCTGCCTGGCCGCGTGGGAGGCCTCCAGCACCGCGTCGCGCTCGCGCTGCGAACGCTCCCGGGCGATCCTGCGCAGCGCCGCCCGGGTGGAGCGGCTCAGGGCGATCGGCTGGAGCAGGGGCAGCGAGTCGGCGACGGCGTCCGGCCCGAGCACGGCGAGTGCCCCGGCGACGGACCGCTCGGCGCCCACCCGCAGCCCGAGGGTGGTGAGCAGCTGGGCGACGTCCATGCGCAGGACGAGGTCCCCGGCCGCGATCTCACCGCCGCGCAGATCGGTGACGAACGCCTTGCCGTGACGGTCCACCAGGATCGCGTCGCCGGTGAGCCTGCGGTGGGCGATCCGGCGGGACTGGAGGGCCTCCACCTGACGCCAGGCGCTGCGCACCAGGTCGTCGGTGATCTCCTCGTCCTCCATCGCGTCCAGGGAACGGCCGCCGATGTGCTCGTACACGAGCATCACCGCGTCGGGCCCCAGCTCGGAGGTGGCGATCAGCTTGGGCGCGTTGGCCCCGGCGGCGATCGCCGCGTAGGCGAGCAGCGCCTCCTGCTCCAGGGCCTGACGCAGCGACTGGATGGACCGGCGCTGGGTGATGCCGCGCAGTGTGAGCCTGCGCCACACCCGGTAGAAGAATCCCTGGGCCTGCTGCTCACGGTCGACGACCGTCACATCGAGCGGCGGCCCGTCCTCCAGGGTGACCAGATAGCGCCGCCCCCGGTCGTTCTGGTCGGCGTTGTCGGGGGTGTCCTCGGCGCGCATCGCGGCGACCGGCCGGAAGCCGACGTGGCGCAGACCCGCCATCAGGTGCTGCCCGGTCGGCCGCACATTGGGCGAGCCGACCGCGTACAGCGTGCCGTACGCGACGGTCCAGCCGATCAGCACGGTGAGGATGATCGAGAACGGGGTGGTGTAGCCGCCGACCAGCATCGCGAACGCGTCCAGGAGCAGCACCACCCACAGCACGACCCGCCAGCGCGGCCGTCTCGCCATTCCGACCGCGGTCATATAGGCGATGACGGGGGCGAGGTAGCCGTGCACGGGATCGGTGAGGCCGTCGCCCGGCTGTGGCTGGGTCAGCGCGTCCTGGATGGTGCCGGGGGCCGAACCGGAGACCCAGAGGTCGGTGGCGAGGGTGACGCCGTGGGCGAGCACGGCGGCGAGCACCCCGTCCGCGATGCGCAGGCCGTCACGTTTGACCAGGCGTTCGATGGCGAAGGCGACCGGGACGAGCAGCACGGCGATGCTGGACACCAGCCCGGCGATCTTGATCAGCAGATCGGGGGCCTGCTCCGTGCCCTTGGAGATGTCGTCCTCAAGGCCGGTGGTGGTGCCCTGGGCGAAGGCGGAGACGGTGAACAGGACGACGATCGCGAGGATCCCGACGAGGAGCCGCAGGAGGTCGGAGGGGCGGTGCACCCGGGCGGGCAGCAGCGGCTCGTCGCCGGAGACCCGGTCGGTCAGCTCCGTCCCGGCGCCGGCGAGGGTCGAACCGGCGAGGTGCTCCCGCTCCGGCCCGCGCGCGGGGTCGGATGCCGGTGACGGTGCCGCAGTCGCGTCCGGGGCGGTGTCACGGGGAGTTTCCCCGGTGGTTCCCGGGGCGTCGGGGCGCGGCTCGGCATCAGAGGCGTCCGCCGCCTTCGGTGGCTGCACGCCCTGCTCCTTCGTCGCCTCTGAATGATCTTCGTGTTCTCGTATCACCGGTCACCGCCCGCATGATGGTGGCACGGCACGCAGACAGAGGGGGGCATCAGGGTGCATCGCACAGGTGTGAGATGCGCAAGATACGCCCCTTTGTGCCTGCTCGCACGCTCCGTGTCCGGCCGGACACGGATCCGGCGGCACTGTCGGTGGCGTACGGCAGGATGGAGCGGATGAGCCAGAACCGGATGAGCGAAGACGGGGCGGGCGAGGACGGGACGGCCGGGGACCGGGAGGGCGGGCGCGCCTCCGGCGCCGCACCGGCCGGTGCCGAGCTGCCGGAGTACGCGGAGCGGGTCCTCGACGTCGCCGACCTGATCCCGCCCGGCCGCGTCATGACGTACGGCGATATCGCGGAGTGGCTGGGTGACGGCGGCCCGCGGCAGGTCGGCCGGGTCATGGCGCTGTACGGCTCCGCGGTGCCGTGGTGGCGTGTGGTGCGGGCCGACGGGGCGCTGCTCCCCGGCCACGAGCTGCGGGCGCTGGACCACTACCGCGAGGAGGGGACCCCGCTCCGCGAGGCGTCGCGAGGCGCCGCCGGGCATGTGCCGCGCCTCGACATGGGACACGCGCGATGGGACGGCGTGACCGGTGCGGCCGGCGTCACCGGTACGGGCGACGTCACCGGCAGGGGCGACGAGGCCCGCGGTGCGGGCAGGGGCGAAGAAGCTCACACCTGACAGCTTCCGCCATCCGGCCCCCTCAGCGGCGGTGCCGGGCCCGTACGGGAAACGCGTCGCCGTCACGGAGCCGGCCGGTCCCGTGGACCCGGACGGCTCCACCGGCCGTTCGGACACGGCCCGTCCGATACGTGACGAGAGACGCAGCGGACTCGCTGCCTCCCGCGCCACCGCTGGCGTAGCGTCGTCAACGCGCGGCACGCTCCGCCCCTCTCCTCACCAGTACACCCACCAGGACCGGCGACCCACGTGAGCTCCTCCTTCTCCACCCGGCACAGTCCGCACCGTGAACCACGGCAGCGGACCCCGGGCGCGTACCGACTGGTGCGTACCCCGCCGGGCTCCGTGGCTCCCCCCCTCCTGGACGCGAGTCAACGCGCGGTGGTTGACCACCGGGGCGGCCCGCTGCTGGTCCTCGCCGGACCGGGGACGGGCAAGACCACCACGCTCGTCGAGGCGGTGGCGGCGCGGGTGACCGCGGGCGCCGACCCGGCCCGCATCCTGGTCCTCACCTTCAGCCGCAAGGCGGCCGTGGAACTGCGCGACCGGATGGCGGCCCGGCTCGGCGCCGCCCGGGGCCCGCAGGCCACCACGTTCCACTCGTACTGCTACGCCCTGGTACGGGCCCATCAGGACGCCGATCTCTTCGCCGATCCGCTGCGTCTGCTGTCCGGCCCGGAACAGGACGTCACCGTCCGCGAGCTGCTGGCCGGTCAGCTCGACCTGGAGAAGGCGGGCCTCGCCCACGTCCGCTGGCCGGACGAGCTGCGGGCCTGTCTGACCACCCGCGGGTTCGCCGACGAGGTGCGCGCGGTGCTGGCCCGCAGCCGCGAGCTGGGCCTCGGCCCGGACGCGCTGGCCGCCTTCGCGCGCCGTACCGGCCGCCCGGACTGGAGCGCGGCGGCGCAGTTCCTCGCGGAGTACCTGGACGTGCTCGACGCCCAGGGCGTCCTGGACTACGCGGAGCTGGTGCACCGCGCGGTGCTGCTCGCCGAGCGCCCCGAGGTGTCGGCGCTGCTGGCGGGGCAATACGACGCGGTGTTCGTCGACGAGTACCAGGACACGGACCCGGCGCAGGTACGGCTGCTGCACGCGCTGGCCGGCAACCGGGGCCGCGGTCCCGGCCGGGGCGGCGGCCGGACCCTGGTCGCCTTCGGCGATCCGGACCAGTCGATCTACACCTTCCGGGGCGCCGATGTGAACGGCATCCTCGACTTCCCCGAAGCCTTCCGGCGCGCGGACGGGGAGCCCGCCCCCGTCGGCGTCCTCACCACGTCGCGGCGCTCGGGTGCCGGACTCCTCGCCGCGACCCGGCTGCTCACCCGCCGGATGCCGCTGACCCGGCTCCCGTCGGGGAAGGTGCGCGCCCACCGTGAGCTCGCCGCCGTCCGCGAGGGCGGACGCGTCGAGACGTACACCTACCCGACCGCGTCCACGGAGCTCGACAACATCGCGGACCTGCTGCGCCGCGCGCACCTGGAGGACGGGGTGCCGTGGCACGAGATGGCCGTGCTGGTACGGGCCGGAGGCCGCTCGATCCCCGCCGTCCGCCGCGCCCTCACCTCCGCCGGGGTGCCCCTGGAGGTGGACGGCGACGACGTGGCGCTGCGCCATGAACCCGCGCTCGCCCCGCTCCTGACCGCGCTGCGCGCCGTGGCCACGGCCGCGCTCCAGAGCCCGGCCGAGGACGGGGGCACGGAGGCGGAGGAGACCGGTGGCCGGGAGGCCGGTGGCGGGGATGCCGGTGGCGACGCCGCGACCGACGCCGACACCGCGACCGACACCCACACCGGCACGGGCACCGGCACCCACGTGGCTCCCGGCCTGGGTGACGCGCGGGCCGTCGGTGCCGCCGCCCCCCGGGGACGGGCGCCCTGGCTGGACACCGAGACGGCCCTCACCCTCCTCACCTCCCCCCTCGGCTCCATGGACGCCGCCGATCTGCGCCGGCTCGGCCGGGCCCTGCGCGACGAGGAACGGGCCGCCGGGAACCGGGTGCCCGCGCCCTCCGGGGAACTGCTCGCCCGCGCACTCGCCGAGCCCGAACGCCTCGTCACGCACGACCCCGCGTACGCCCGCGGAGCCCAGCGCCTCGGCGCGCTCCTGCGCAAGGCCCGGGAGCTCCTCGAAGGCGGCGGCACCGCGGAGGAGGCCCTGTGGACCCTGTGGAACGGCACCCCCTGGCCGGGCAGGCTGGAGCGGGCCGCGCTGCGCGGCGGCGCGGCCGGCCGCAACGCCGACCGTGACCTCGATGCCGTCTGCGGCCTCTTCGACACCGCGGCGCGCGCCGAGGAGCGCACCGGCGGACGGGGGGCGCTCAACTTCCTGGAGGAGGTCGACGCCCAGGACATCGCCGCGGACACCCTGTCGGGGCGTACGGTGCGCCCCGACGCCGTACGCCTGATGACCGCGCACCGCTCCAAGGGCCTGGAATGGCGGCTGGTCGTCATCGCCGGGGTGCAGGAGGGGCTCTGGCCCGACCTGCGCCGCCGGGGTTCCCTGCTGGAGGCGGACCGGATCGGCCGCGACGGCCTCGCCGAACCCCTCACGCCCGGTGCCCTTCTCGCCGAGGAACGCCGCCTCTTCTACGTCGCGGCGACCCGTGCCCGCGAGCGCCTCGTCGTCACCGCCGTCAAGGCGCCCGCCGACGACGGCGACCAGCCGTCCCGCTTCCTCACCGAGCTGGGGGTCGAGCCCCGCGATGTCACCGGCCGGCCCCGCCGCCCTCTCGCCGTCGCCGCGCTCGTCGCCGAACTCCGCGCCACGACGGTCGACCCCGATGCCTCCGAGGCCCTGCGCGACGCCGCCGCCCACCGGCTCGCGCGGCTCGCCGCGCTCACGGACGACGAGGGCCAGCCGCTCGTCCCCGCGGCCCATCCGTACCGGTGGTGGGGCCTGTACGAGCCGACCCGCTCCGCCGTCCCGCTGCGCGACCGCGACCAGCCCGTCGCGCTCTCCGGCAGCGCGCTCGACCAGCTCGCCAACACCTGTTCCCTCCAGTGGTTCCTGGGGCGCGAGGTGAAGGCGGACGCCCCGGCGACCGCCGCGCAGGGCTTCGGCAACGTCGTCCACGTACTCGCGGACGAAGTGGCCTCCGGCCGTACCCCCGCCGACCTGGACGTCCTCATGGAACGCCTCGACTCCGTCTGGAACGGGCTGGTCTTCGACGCGCCGTGGAAGTCCGAGCAGGAGAAGGGCCAGGCCCGCGCCGCCCTCGAACGCTTCCTGCGCTGGCACGTCCTGGACCGGGCCGGCCGCACCCCCGCGGCCAGCGAACACGGCTTCGACGTGACGCTCGAAGCGGGTGAGTACGCGGTCCGCATCCGGGGCTCCATGGACCTGGTCGAGCAGGATGCCGAGGGCCGGGCGTACGTCGTCGACTTCAAGACCGGCAAACAGTCACCCACGAAGGACGAGGTGGCCGCCCACCCCCAGCTGGCCGTGTATCAGCTGGCCGTCCGGGAAGGCGCCCTCGACGATGTCTTCGACGGGCGGCGGCCGGACTCCGGCGGCGCCGAACTCGTCCAGCTGCGCCAGCCCGCCCCCAAGAAGGAGGGCGGCGACGCCCAGCCCAAGGTCCAGGCCCAGGAACCGCTGTCGGGCGAGTGGGTCTCCGACCTGCTGGCGACGGCCGCGGGCCGGGTCCTGGACGAACGGTTCACGCCCACGACCGGCACGCACTGCGCCCACTGCGCCTTCCGGGCCTCGTGCGGCGCGCAGCCGGAGGGCCGCCAGGTCGTGGAGTAGTCGCGGAGCAGGGAGCAGGGAGCAGGGGGCAGGGGAGCGGGGGCGCAGGGGAGCAGCGGGATCAGCGGGAGCAGGGGATCGGGCGCGCGGGAGGACCCGCAGGTCGTCAGTTGTGTCCGGACGTTGTCAGTGTGTCCGGTTACGGTTCTGGGGTGTCCTCACGTCTCACCGATCCCGAGCAGCTCAAGGAGCTGCTGGGGATTCCCTTCACCCCGGAGCAGATGGCCTGCGTCACGGCGCCGCCCGCCCCGCAGGTGATCGTGGCCGGAGCAGGGTCGGGGAAGACCACGGTGATGGCGGCCCGCGTGGTCTGGCTGGTCGGGACCGGGCAGGTCGCCCCCGAGCACGTCCTCGGCCTGACCTTCACCAACAAGGCGGCGGGCGAGCTGTCCGAACGGGTCCGCAAGGCCCTGGTCGCCGCCGGGGTCACCGACCCGGAGACCATCGACCCCGACCATCCGCCGGGCGAGCCCAGCATCTCCACGTATCACGCCTTCGCCGGCCGTCTCCTGACCGAACACGGTCTGCGCATCGGGCTCGAACCCACCACCCGCCTCCTGGCCGACGCCACCCGCTACCAGCTCGCCGCCCGGGTGCTGCGCGAGGCCCCCGGCCCGTATCCGGCGCTGACCAGGTCGTTCCCCACCCTGGTCAGCGACCTGCTGGCCCTCGATGCCGAGCTGGCCGAACACCTCGTACGCCCCGAGGAGCTCGCGCACTACGACACCGGCCTCCTCCGTACGCTGGAGACGGCCAGGCTCACCAACGCCGAGCTGCGCAAGATCCCCGAGACGGCCGAGGCCCGCCGCGAGCTCCTCGGACTGACCGAGCGGTACCGCACCGCCAAGCGAGGCCGCGACCTCCTCGACTTCGGCGACCAGATCGCCCTCTCCGCCGAGCTGGCCCTCACCCGGCCCGAGACCGGCGCCCTCCTCCGCGAGGAGTTCCGGGTCGTCCTGCTCGACGAGTACCAGGACACCTCCGTCGCCCAGCGCCTGCTGCTCTCCGCGCTCTTCGGCAACGGCCCCGAAGGGGCGACCGGCCACGCGGTGACGGCGGTCGGCGACCCCTGCCAGGCGATCTACGGCTGGCGAGGCGCCTCCGTCGCCAACCTCGACGACTTCCCCCTCCACTTCCCGCACCGCGACGGCACCCCCGCCACCCGATACAGCCTCAGCGAGAACCGCCGCAGCGGCGGCCGTCTCCTGCACCTCGCCAACGGCCTCGCCGACCCGCTGCGGGCCATGCACGAAGGCGTCGAGGCACTGCGCCCCGCCCCCGGGGCCGAGCGCGACGGCACGGTGCGCTGCGCCCTGCTGCCCACCCACACCGAAGAGATCGACTGGCTCGCCGACTCGCTCGCCCATCTCGTCAGGACGGGCACACCACCCGGCGAGATCGCCGTCCTGTGCCGCACCGCCGGGGACTTCCCGCAGATCCAGGCCGCGCTCGTCGCCCGCGACATCCCGGTCGAGGTCGTCGGCCTCTCCGGACTCCTGCACCTGCCGGAGGTCGCGGACCTCGTCGCCGTCTGCGAAGTCCTCCAGGACCCGGGGGCCAACGCCGCCCTGGTCCGGCTGCTCACCGGACCGCGCTGGCGGATCGGGCCCCGTGACCTCGCGCTGCTCGGCCGTCGGGCCCGCCTGCTCGTCCACCACGCCGCCCACGCCGACGACGAGGACTTCGACCCCGACCGCCGCCTCGCGGAGGCCGTCGAAGGCGTCGACCCGGCCGAGGTGATCTCGCTCGCCGACGCCCTGGACACCTTCCTGGTCACGGGCGACGGCCAGGACGACGGACTGCCGTTCTCCGCGGAGGCCCGCGTCCGCTTCGCCCACCTCGCCCGGGAGCTGCGCGATCTGCGGCGTTCGCTGGCGGATCCCCTCATGGACGTACTGCACCGGGTCCTCGCCGCCACGGGCCTCGAAGTCGAGCTCTCCGCCTCCCCGCAGGCCCTCGCCGCCCGCCGCCGCGAGACCCTCGCCAACTTCCTCGACACGGCGGCGGGCTTCGCGGCCCTCGACGGCGAGGCCACCCTGCTGGCCTTCCTCGGCTTCCTGCGCACCGCCGCGCAGTACGAGAAGGGCCTGGACAACGCCCTGCCCGGCGGTGAGAACACCGTCAAGGTCCTCACCGCCCACAAGTCCAAGGGCCTGGAGTGGGATGTCGTCGCCGTGCCCGGACTGGTCACCGGACAGTTCCCCAGCACCCAGTCGCGGGACGCCTGGACCTCGCAGTCCAAGGTCCTGCCGCACGCCCTGCGCGGAGACGCGGCCACCCTTCCGGAGATTCCCTCCTTCGACGCCAAGGGCCTCAAGGCGTTCAAGGAGGAGATGAAGGAGCACCAGCACACCGAGGAGCTCCGCCTCGGCTATGTCACCTTCACCCGCCCCCGCAAACTGCTTCTCGGCTCCGGCCACTGGTGGGGGCCGACCCAGAAGAGGACGCGCGGCCCGTCCGCCTTCCTCCACGCCCTGTACGAGCACTGCGCCGCCGGATACGGCGAGATCGAGGCCTGGGCGGACGAACCGGCCGACGACGAGGAGAACCCGGCGCTGGCGGAGCGGGACACCGATCAGGCCTGGCCGCTCCCGCTGGACGGCGTCGCGCTGGCCCGCCGCCGCGCCGCCCGGGACACGGTGCTGGCCCACCTGGAGTCCCTGACCGCTGCCGGCGGCTCCGTACCCCCGGCCGACGACATCCCCTCCGAGCCGTCCTTCGACGACCCGTTCCCGGACCCGTACGACGACCCGTTCGCAGGGGAGAACGCGGCTGTGGACGCGGACGTGGACGTGGACGTGGACGTGGACTGGGACGTGGACCTGGACTGGGACGACCTTCCGGCCGAGCGCCCTCAAGCCCCGCACGTCCCCGCCGCGCGCCACGGTGACGACGGGGACCCGGTCCGCCCGGCCACGCTCACCCCGGAGGAGTCGCGAACCCTCGCCTCCTGGGACCGGGACCTGGACGCCCTGGCGGGCGAACTGCGCCGCGCCCGCGCCACCGTGCGCGATGTCCTCGTACCGGCGTCGCTCTCCGCCACCCAGCTGCTGCGCCTGGCCGAGGACCCCGACGCCTTCGCCCAGGAGCTGGCCCGGCCGATGCCGCGCCCGCCGCAGCCCGCGGCCCGCCGCGGCACCCGCTTCCACGCCTGGGTCGAGTCCCGGTTCGAGGAGCTGCCGCTGCCCATGCTCGGCCCGGACGAACTGCCCGGCGGTGACGGGCGCGACACGGAGATCGCCGACGAACGGGACCTCGCCGCGCTCAAGGAGGCGTTCGGTCGCACGGAGTACGCCCGCCGCACCCCGTACCGAGTGGAGACCCCGTTCCAGATCACGCTGGCGGGCCGGGTGATCCGGGGCCGTATCGACGCGGTCTACCGCACGGATGACACGTACGAGATCGTCGACTGGAAGACCGGCCGCCACCGCACGGCCGACCCGCTCCAGCTCGCCGTCTACCGCCTCGCCTGGGCGGAGCTGCACGGTCTGCCGCTCGACTCGGTCACCGCGACGTTCCTCTACGTACGCAGCGGGGAGAAGGTCCGCCCCACCGGGCTGCCGGGCCGGGCCGAGCTGGAGCGGCTCCTCCTGGACGAGCCACCCCCGCAGGGCCGATAGGCTCAACAGCATGAGCGACACCCCGGACAGCGCCGTCCGTACGTACATCGAGCAGCACCGCACAGCCTTCCTCGACGACCTCGCCGCGTGGCTGCGCATCCCGTCCGTATCCGCGCAGCCGGAGCACGACGGGGACGTACGGCGCAGCGCCGAGTGGCTGGCCGCCACGTTCAAGGAGACCGGCTTCCCGGTCGCCGAGATCTGGGAGACCCCCGGCGCCCCGGCGGTCTTCGCCGAATGGCCCTCCGACGACCCGGACGCGCCGACCGTCCTCGTCTACGGCCATCACGATGTGCAGCCCGCGGCCCGCGAGGACGGCTGGGACACCGACCCGTTCGAGCCGGTGATCCGCGACGGCCGGATGTACGGGCGCGGCGCGGCCGACGACAAGGGCCAGGTGTTCTTCCACACCCTGGGTGTCCGGGCCCACCTCGCCGTCACCGGCCGGACCAGCCCCGCCGTCCACCTCAAGTTCCTGATCGAGGGCGAGGAGGAGTCGGGGTCGCCGCACTTCCGCGCCCTGGCCGAACAGCGGGCCGCCCGCCTCGCCGCCGACGCGGTGATCGTCTCCGACACCGGCATGTGGGACGAGACGACCCCGACCGTCTGCACCGGGATGCGCGGCCTGGCCGAGTGCGAGATCGAGCTGCACGGCCCCGCGCAGGACATCCACTCCGGTTCGTTCGGCGGTGCCGTCCCCAACCCGGCGACCGCCGTCGCCCGCCTCGTGGCGGCCCTCCACGACGATCAGGGACGCGTCGCCGTCCCCGGCTTCTACGACGGTGTGGCGGAGCTCACCGACACCGAGCGGGCCCTCTTCGCCGAGCTGCCGTTCGACGAGGCCACCTGGCTGCGCACGGCAGGGTCGCGGGCCGCGCACGGCGAGGCCGGCTACTCCACCCTGGAGCGCGTCTGGGCCCGCCCCACCGCCGAGGTCAACGGCATCGGCGGCGGCTACCAGGGCGCGGGCAGCAAGACGATCATCCCTTCCTCGGCCATGGTGAAGATCAGCTTCCGGCTGGTCGCGGGCCAGGAGCCGGAGCACGTCCAGCAGGCGGTGCGGGCCTGGGCGGAGGCGCGGATCCCGGAGGGCGTCCGGCACCGCATCACGTTCTCGCCCGCGACCCGTCCCTGTCTGACCCCGCTGGACCACCCGGCCCTCCAGGCCGTGGCCCGCGCGATGGGCAAGGCCTTCGACAAGAAGATCCTCTTCACCCGTGAAGGAGGCTCGGGCCCGGCCGCGGACCTCCAGGACGTCCTCGGCGCTCCCGTCCTCTTCCTCGGCATCTCCGTGCCGTCCGACGGCTGGCACGCCCCCAACGAGAAGGTCGAACTGGATCTTCTGCTCAAGGGTGTGGAGACGACCGCCCATCTGTGGGACGAGCTGAGGGGCTCGCTGCCCGCGGCACTCCGCTGAATCCTCTGAACACCCGATCCATCCCGGGGGAGTAGGAAGCACCTGTGAGCACCTTCGACAACGCCACCGCAGACCGCCCGATCGGTCTCACCGCGCCCAGCGGCATCGACCGCGCGGCACATCACCGCCTCGACGAGGCCTGGCTGTCCGTCGCCTGGAGCCACCCGACGACGAGGGTCTTCGTCGTCTCGGGCGGGCAGGTGCTGATCGACGACACCGCCGACGGCGGCACCGAGATCGTCATGACTCCGGCCTTCGAGGCCCCGGTCACCGAGACCCACCGCTACTTCCTCGGCACCGACGAGGACGGCGTCAGCTACTTCGCGCTGCAGAAGGACTCCCTGCCCGGCCGCATGGACCAGTCGGCGCGCCCGGCGGGTCTGCGCGAGGCGGGACTGCTCCTCGGCCCCCGCGACGCGGGCCTGATGGTGCACGCGGTCGCCCTGGAGAACTGGCAGCGTCTGCACCGCTTCTGCTCCCGCTGCGGAGAGCGCACCGTGATCGCGGCGGCCGGGCACATCCGCCGCTGCCAGGCCTGCGGCGCGGAGCACTACCCGCGTACCGACCCGGCCGTGATCATGCTGGTCACGGACGACCAGGACCGTGCCCTGCTCGGCCGCCAGGTGCACTGGCCGGAGGGCCGCTTCTCGACGCTCGCCGGTTTTGTGGAGCCGGGGGAGTCGATCGAGCAGTCCGTGGCGCGCGAGGTGTACGAGGAGGCGGGCGTCACGGTCGGCGAGGTCGAGTACATCGCCAGCCAGCCCTGGCCCTTCCCGTCCAGCCTGATGCTCGGTTTCATGGCGCGGGCGACCTCGTCGGAGATCAATGTGGACGGCGAGGAGATCGAGGAGGCCCGCTGGTTCTCCCGCGAGGACCTCACGGCCGCCTTCGAGTCGGGCGAGATCCTGCCCCCGTTCGGCATCTCGATCGCGGCCCGCCTGATCGAGCTCTGGTACGGCAAGCCGCTGCCCAGGCCGGGAGCCGCGACCCGGAAGGACTGAGCCGGGCCGGGCCGGTTCTCTCCCGGCCGACGCGGCGGAGCACGCCCCGCCCGGAACCCGACCGCCCCCCGGCACACGTCTGCCCCCTACGGCGGGGCCGAAGGGGGCAGACCGGTGGAGCCGGCGAGGGCGCCGACGCCGGAGCGTCAGGCGGCCAGGGCCTGCTTCACCTGGGCCAGCGAGGGGTTCGTCATGACCGACTCGGTGCCGGAGGGCGCGACGACGAGAAGCGTCGGAACCGTCTGGTTTCCGCCATTCGCCTTCTCGACGAAGGCCGCCGACTCCGGGTCCTGCTCGATGTTGACCTCGGTGTACGCGATTCCTTCGCGGTCCATCTGGCCCTTCAGCCGGCGGCAGTAGCCGCACCACGTGGTGCTGTACATCGTCACAGTGCCCGGCATGTCGCTGGTGCTCCTCTGTCTCGTCCGGCTCGCCGCACAAGCCGGCGGCCGAAAAAATATGTGGTTCCCGCACGATCTGAACGCACGGGACCCGCCCACCATTCCCGCGACGGCGGGCCGGCAGCCCGGGGACCAGTACGACAGAAACACCACCCCTGTGGACAACTTCCGCGCCCGCCCCGTGCGACCTGGCAGCATGGCGGGGTGACAGCAGCAACGCACTCCACCCTCTTCCCCCAGGTTCCCGAGTCGCCGGACGCGGTGCTCGACGGGCTCGACCCCGAGCAGCGCGAGGTGGCCCTGGCCCTGCACGGACCCGTGTGTGTGCTGGCCGGAGCCGGTACGGGCAAGACGCGGGCGATCACGCACCGCATCGCGTACGGGGTGCGGGCCGGGATCCTCCAGCCGACGACCGTGCTCGCCGTCACGTTCACCAACCGGGCCGCGGGGGAGATGCGGGGCCGCCTCCGGCAGCTCGGCGCCACGGGGGTGCAGGCCCGGACCTTCCACTCCGCGGCGCTGCGCCAGCTCCAGTACTTCTGGCCGAAAGTAGTCGGTGGCGAGCTGCCCCGGCTGCTGGAACGCAAGGTGCAGCTGGTCGCCGAGGCGGCGGCCCGCTGCCAGATCCGGCTCGACCGCAATGAGCTGCGGGACGTCACGAGCGAGATCGAGTGGGCCAAGGTCACCCAGACCGTGCCCGCCGACTACCCGGCTGCGGTCGCCAAGACCCAGCGGGACGCCCCGCGCGACCCGGCGGAGCTCTCCCAGATCTACGCGATGTACGAGCAGCTGAAGCGCGACCGCTCGGTGATCGACTTCGAGGACGTGCTCCTCCTCACCGTCGGCATCCTCCAGGACCGGCACGACATCGCCGACCATGTGCGCGGTCAGTACCAGCACTTCGTGGTCGACGAATACCAGGACGTCAGCCCGCTCCAGCAGCGTCTGCTCGACCTGTGGGTCGGCGACCGGGACAATCTGTGTGTCGTGGGCGACGCCAGCCAGACGATCTACTCCTTCACCGGAGCCACCCCCGATCATCTGCTGAATTTCCGCACCCGCCATCCCCACGCGACGCTGGTCAAGCTGGTGCGCGACTACCGCTCCACCCCGCAGGTCGTCCACTTGGCCAACGGCCTGCTCAGCCACGCCCGCGGCAAGGCGGCCGAGCACCGGCTCGAACTGGTCTCGCAGCGCGACAAGGGCCCCGAACCCTCCTACACGGAGTACGCGGACGAACCCACCGAGGCCGAGGGAACCGCCCGCCGTATCCGCGACCTGATCGCCGCGGGCGTCCCGGCCGGTGAGATCGCCGTGCTCTACCGGGTCAACTCCCAGTCCGAGGTCTATGAGCAGGCGCTCGCGGACGCGGGTGTGCCCTACCAGCTGCGCGGAGCGGAGCGGTTCTTCGAGCGCGCGGAGGTACGGGAGGCGGGCATGGCGCTGCGGGGCGCGGCGCGCGCCGGGGGCAACGACTCGCTGCTCGACCCGGCGGAGGGCCTGCCCTCCCAGGTGCGTGCGGTGCTTTCCACCAAGGGCTGGACCAGCAGGCCGCCTGCCGGCTCCGGAGCGGTGCGGGACAAGTGGGAGTCCCTGGCCGCGCTGGTACGGCTCGCCGAGGACTTCGAGGCGGCCAGGCCCGGGGCGACCCTCTCCGACCTGGTCATGGAGCTCGACGAACGGGCCGCGGCCCAGCACGCCCCCACGGTCCAGGGCGTCACCCTCGCCTCACTGCACTCGGCGAAGGGCCTGGAATGGGACGCCGTGTTCCTGGTCGGCCTCACCGAGGGCATGATGCCGATCGCGTACGCCAAGACCGACGAGCAGGTCGAGGAGGAGCGGCGCCTGCTGTACGTCGGGGTCACCCGGGCCCGCTTCCACCTCTCGCTGTCCTGGGCGGTCTCCCGTTCGCCCGGCGGTCGCGCGAGCCGTCGTCCGAGCCGCTTCCTCAACGGGCTGCGGCCCGGCTCCGCGACGCCCGGCGTCCGGGGCGGCGGTGCGGGGGGCGCGGGCGGCATCGACCGCGGCTCCGGTACGGCCGGCGGCGGTCGGGCGCCGGTGGTCCGGCGGAAGCACCGGGGCCCGGTGCGCTGCCGGGTCTGCGGCAGGACGCTGACCGAGGCCGGTGAGATGAAGCTGATGCGCTGCGAGGACTGCCCGTCCGACATGGACGAGGCGCTGTACGAGCGCCTGCACGGCTGGCGCGCGGGCCAGGCGAAGGAACTGGGGCAGCCCGCCTACTGCGTGTTCACCGACAAGACCCTGATGGCGATCGCCGAGGCGGTCCCGGGCAGCGAGGGCGAGCTGGTCGTCATCGCCGGAGTCGGCAACCGGAAGCTGATCCGCTTCGGGGCCGATGTGCTGGCCATCTGCGCAGGTGAAGCGGTGGATGAGGAGGGCGTGAAGGGGGACGGGGAGCAGTGAGGAAAACTCATCGAGAAAATAGTTTGCGCCTGCCCCAGTCATCACCATAGGTTCTTAACCACGGGAACAGCGTCTTCTCTGAAGCCCTGATTCCGTGCTGTACTTATCCGAATACGCAGGACCGGCTCCGGCCGGTCCCCCGAGACGCCGAGAGGAGGCGATTCCTGTGATCAGCATCACCAACACCATCAAAATGACCGATCGCTCGGTCGTCTCCGCCTACTCGCTCGGCCTCGCCTGCTCTTCGGAATTCTCGCTGCGTGGCACCGGTCTGTCCGGCTTCTCCCTTTCCGCCGTCAGCCCGCTGTCCCCGGCAAGCCTCCCCGTGACGCGGGAGCGCAATGAGCGACCGTTCCAGGCACCGGCGGCAGCAGTAGCGAAGGCGACACAGGCTCAGGCCTATGCCTTTGCGGCAGTCGGTGCCGGAGCCGAGCAGAAGACGAAGCAGCACCACACGATGTGGGCCTTCCGTGGGCCTGAACCCTGGAGTGATCCAGCCTGATCCTGCATCAGGCCGGCGCCTTCAGGGCCGCGGAACCCCACTCGGGATCCGCGGCCCTTTTGTTTTGTCCGAACGGATGAGACGCGACGAAGGAGCCTCGGGACAAGCAGTACCTGGTACCAGCCGCCAACCGGCCAACAGGCCGGCACGACCAGACGAGGACACCACCCACCGTGCAACTCGAAGCGCACGCCCCGTCCGTACCGCCTTCCGACACGATCTCCCCGCCCGGCCTCACGGAGGACTCCACCTTGACCACGCTCGCCCCGCTCACCTCGCTCACCGCGCTCGACGACGCCATCGAGAACCTCGGTGTGCCCGTCCCCTGCCGTTCCTACGACCCGGAGGTCTTCTTCGCCGAGTCGCCGGCCGATGTCGAGTACGCCAAGACCCTCTGCCGGACCTGCCCGCTCGTCGAGGCCTGCCTCGCCGGTGCCAAGGAGCGGCGCGAGCCGTGGGGCGTCTGGGGTGGCGAGCTCTTCGTGCAGGGCGTCGTCGTCGCCCGCAAGCGGCCGCGTGGTCGTCCGCGCAAGAACCCGGTCGCAGCGTGACCGCCGGCCTGGGGGTCAAGGCCCCCACACGAGTGAAGCGCCTCGGAACCATCGACCGTCCCCAGACCCATGACCCCCGGAATCAGGCACCAATGATCACCCCCACGAAGGAGCCCGTCGGCTCCGCCACCCCCGACGTCACCATCATCGGCGCGAACGACTCGCGTCAGAACAGGACCCGCGAGATGCAACTCATCCCAGAAGCCATGGCTCGTGCGCATATGCACGACCGCCTGAGGGAAGCCGAGGCCGGCCGTCAGGTCGTGCGCCTGGTGACCGCCAGGCGGATGCAGCGCCGTGCGGAGCGCGCCTCGATGCGCGCCCGCCGTGCGCTGGCCATGGCTGTCATGCACTGACGGTGGGTACCCCTCCGGCCTGACGGCCGGGAACGGGGCACCCACCGGAACCACCCGGCTGCCCGGCAACCGCTCTGCCCGGTGAGCAGCCACCACCCCCACCGCGGGGCCGTCCGAACGGGACGGCCCCGCGGTGCGTTGTGCCGCGGGGCGTCGGGCCCGGCGCTATCGTCACGAGGTGGACGAGGAAACGCATCCCCCGGAACAGCCGGAACAGCCGGAACAGCCCGAACCGCCGGAGCAGCGCGAACCACCGGGACCGCCCGAACCGCCGGACGCCGAACCCGTGGTGTGTGCCCGCTGCGGTGCCGCCGCCGAGGGCGGGAGCGCTCCGGCGACCTGGATCTGCTCCGTGGAGAACGGCGTCCGCCATTACTTCTGTGACGACTGCGCCCGTGAGCACATCAGGTCCATCGAAGGCCGCCTCGACTCCGACTGGTGGTGACCCGGCCCCTCGACAGCCCGGCTCACCCCGCCCCCGCGAGCCCATGAGCCGGTGGACTCGTGAGCCCGCGACCCTGTGGCCCCACCTCCCCGCCTCCCGCCGGCTACGCCTCCACGACCGCGTCCCGCGGCTCGGCCGCCTCCTCGTTCTCCTCTTCGTACTCCGCGAGGAAACCCGGCAGCCAGGATTCGAGCTCGTCCCGCAGCCGGACCGTCGCCCCCAACTGGCACAGCACGCCGATCGTGCTCAGTGTCACCCGGTGTATCAGCAGATAGGACGGCGGAAGATTCAGCTGCTTCCCCAACTGGTGCGCGGGGGAGCGCGGGTCGGCGATCCGGGCGGCCTGTGTGCGCAGCCAGGTGCGGGTGAAGGTGAACTCCTCCCTCTGCGCCGGTTCGATGATGGGGAGCAGATAGTCGAGCACCGCGTCCGGTGCGAGGCTGATCGAGTCCTTGACGAAACCCTCTTCCCGCAGCCGTTCGTACACCGCCTCGGCATCGCCCTCCAGCGTCAGCCGCAGGGAATCGCCGATGGTCTGCGGCAGCCCGCCCGGCAGCCGGTCCACCGTCCCGAAGTCCAGCACCCCCAGCCGCCACTGCCCGCAGTCGCCTTCCCCGGCCCTTGGGGGCAGCAGCCGGAAGTTGCCCGGATGGGGGTCGGCGTGGAGCAGGCCGGTGCGTGCCGGGCCGGAGAACAGGAAGCGGGCCAGCAGCTGGCCCGCGCGGTCCCGCTGCTCCGCCGTCCCCTCCGCGATCACCTCGGACAGCGGGATTCCCTCGATCCACTCCGTCACCAGCACCTGGTCCGACTGGTGCACCACACCCGGGATCACCACATCGGGATCGTCCTCGAACTCCGAGGCGTGTTCCTGCTGCGCCCGCGCCTCCAGTTCGTAGTCCAGCTCCTCCGACACCCGGTCGCGCAGCTCCTTGATGAGGGGCTTGATGTCCATTCCGGGAATCAGCGGGCCGAGCAGCCGGGCGAAGCGGCTGAGCTGCGCGAGGTCCGAGAGAAGAGCCTCACCCGCACCCGGATACTGCACCTTCACGGCGACCGCCCGGCCGTCGTGCCACACCGCGCGGTGCACCTGTCCGATCGAAGCCGCGGCCGACGGCTTGTCGTCGAACTCGGCGAACAGCTCCCGCCAGTCCTCGCCGAGCCGTTCCGCGAGCACCCCGTGGACGGTGCGGGTCGGCATCGGCGGTGCCGCTTCCTGAAGCTTGGTGAGCGCGGCCCGGTAGGGTCCGGCGACCTCTTCGGGCAGGGCCGACTCGAAGACCGAGAGGGCCTGGCCGAGCTTCATGGCCCCGCCCTTCAGCTCGCCCAGGGTCTTGAACAGTTGATCCGCGGTGCGCTGCTGTACCTCGCGGGCGACGAGCTCGGCGGACTTGCCGCCGATCCGCTTGCCCAGGCCCCAGGTGGCACGGCCGGCGAAGCCGAGCGGGAGAGCGGCCAGTTTGGCGGTACGAGTGACCGCCTTCCGGGGAAGATCAGACATGTGCCCCTCCAGTTCCCAGACTGCCGTGCCGCTTGAGCCTTCGGTGTCACTCCGTCGACGGCGGTCACCCGGCCATTGTGTCGCGAGCCGGCCCGGCCTCGGAGGTCAGTTCCCCCTCAGTCTGCCCGGCCGCACCACAGAGACAGTCGTGATGCGGTCCGATCCGCTCCGAGCGCCAGTCCAACAGCGGCAGCGCGGCCTCCCAGCGGGCGCCCGTGCTCGCGGGCAGTTCGCCGTCCAGGAAGGACAGCGCGTGCGCCGCGGCCAGACCGGCCACCGCCGTCGCCAGCCCCAGGTCGCAGGCAGGCACCGCGCCCCGTCGGCCGGACCGCCACTGCGTCAGCATCCTCGGCCACTGCGGGTCCTGGTCCGCCCGATGCCGCGCCAGACAGCCGGCGCAGCCCGTTCCCCCCGGCAGGACGAGCGGCCCGACCACTCCGGTCGCCTCGATCACCCCCGCGTACAGATGCGGAGTGCCCGAAGAGATCCAGGGTCCGGCGCCGTCCGGGTCCGGTGCGTACACCGCGAGGCCGTCCCTGGGGGCGACGACGATCAGCGACAGGCCGGGCGGGCCGCTGTCCGGCGGCCGGTCCGCCTCCGCCGTGCGGGAGGAACCGGCGACCGCCGAGCGGCGGACCAGCTGACGGGCGGCGGTGTCCCGCCGCTCCCCGACCGCCGCCGCCGGAAGGCCGCCCGGCGCGACGTCCCACGGCTCGGTGCGGCCACCGTCCAGCACGTCCACCCGGCCCACCCCCGAGCCGGACAGCACCGCGGCGATCGTGGCACCGACCCGGCCCGCGCCCCGCACCTGGACCCGCATGGCCCGCCGGGCCGCGAGCCGCCGAAGCCCGCTGCCCGGCTCCGGATGGACCACGGAGAGCGAGGCCACGTCCGGGCGCTGCCGCTCCATGGCATCGGCGCGCAGCCGCAGGGCGTCCGCCTCCGGGCCGCCTGCCCGCGGATCGTCCAGTAACCCCGCCTCCGCCAACCTCCGCACGAGAAGGTCCACATGACGGTCAGACAGGTCCAGAGCGCGGGCCTCTTCGCGCAGCAGCGGCAGACCGCGTGTGCCGTCGAGCAGTTCCAGAAAACTGCCGGTGGCGATATCCATCGGCCCCAGCGTCACCGCGTGCGCGGGCGTCACACCGAATTGCACGGTGTTCCGTCCACGCCATGCCCGGCGCAGCGCGGGCTTCAGCATCGGATGCATGACTTCTCCCCCGGTCGATCCGCAGTTCCGTAGATCCGTTGTCAGAATGCAGGCCGGAGGCGAGGCGCGGGAAAAGTTGTCCACAGGCGTGGGGCATTAGTCGTTCAAATGGTGCATGCCGAGCAGCGGATCGGCGCCGAACCGTCCCGGAGGCGGGACTTCCCCCACTGACAGCGGGTAACGTCATGGCGTGCCCGCCGACCCGTCACCCGGTTCCGCCGGGGAGACTCCCGTGCGCAGCGCCGGAACCCCTCAGCGCAGCGCGGCCGCCCACCGGTCCCGTGCCCCGGCGACGAGCGCCGTCGAGGTCCGCAGGAGCTCCCGGCGCAGGAGAACGGTCTCCGCCTACCGGGAGGGCGACCGCACGATCGTGCTGATCCCCGCCCGGATGTCGGAGGCGGAGGAGCAGCGCTGGGTGAGCGTGATGCTGGACAAGCTCGCGGCCCAGGAGAGCAAACGCGTCTTCGGGGACAGCGAGCTGGCGGAGCGCGCCGAGCGGCTGTCGGCCCAGTATTTCGACGGCCGGGCACGTCCGGTGTCGGTGCGCTGGGTGACCAACCAGAACACCCGGTGGGGTTCCTGCACCCCGGCCGAGGGCAGCATCAGACTGTCGCACCGGCTGCAGGGCATGCCGGAGTACGTCGTCGACTACGTGCTGGTCCATGAGCTGGCCCATCTGCTGGTTCCCGGGCACGGCCCGCGGTTCTGGCGCCTTCTGGAGACGTATCCGCGTACCGAACGGGCCCGCGGCTATCTGGAAGGTGTCGTGGCCGCCGATCAGCTTCCGCACCTGCCCGCCGCGCGTGAGGAGTGAGACCGCGTAGGTGAAAGGTGACGTTCGGTGATTCTGTACCGGGTGTGTACCGACTTAGCTCGATGTCGGGGTTTGCGGTTAGCCTGACGCGACGCATTCACCTTCGGGATGGGGGACGGTCGTTACGCATGGCCAGGGAATTCCAACGCGGCCACAAGGCCAAGATCAGTGATCTCACACCGGGGACGGATCTGTACGTAGGTGTGCAGATCGCTGCCCCCGGACTGACCTTCGACATCAGCTGCTTCGGCCTCGACGCCAATGAGCAGCTCTCGGACGACCGGTATTTCATCTTCTTCAACCAGCCGAAATCGCCCGAGGAGTCCATTCAGCTGCTCGGGGCGCAGTCCGGCGACACCGAGTCGTTCCGCGTCACTCTCGACCGCATTCCGGCGAACATCCACAAGCTGTCCTTCACCGCGACTCTCGACGGCGCCGGACAGATGTCGCAGGTCGGCCCCGGCTACATCCGGATCGTCGCGGGCGGCGAGGAAGTGGTCAGGTACGCCTTCGACGGTTCGGAGTTCACCACCGAGCGTGCGGTGATGCTGGGCGACTTCTACCTCAAGGACGTCTGGCGCTTCGCCGCGGTCGGCCAGGGCTTCGACGGCGGACTCGACGCCCTGCTGAAGAACTTCGGCGGCGAGATCGCCGAGGAGGCACCGGCCGACCCGCAGCCGCAGGCCGCGGTCCCGTCGTTCGCCCCTCCCGCCCGGGCCACCGCGCCCCCGCCCTTCGGCGCCCCGCCCGCCCCCCAGACCCCGCAGCCCGCACCGTCCTTCGGCGCCCCGCCCGCGCCCGCACCGCAGCAGCCGATGCACACCGCGCCGACGATGGCCGCGCCGATGGCACCCCAGGCCCCGTCCCCGTACGGGCAGCCGGGGCAGCCGCCCCAGCAGCCGCAGTTCGGGCAGGTCCCGGGCCAGGGCGCCCCGCCCGCGGCTCCGTTCGGCCAGCAGGCGCCCCCCGCTCCGTACGGACAGCCTGCGCCCGCCCCGTTCGGCCAGCCGGCCCCGGCGTTCGGGCAGCAGCCGCCCGGTGGAATGCCTCCCGGCGTGCCCCAGGGGGTGCCCCAGGGCGGTGCCGGTCTCCAGGCCGCCCTCCAGCCCTACAAGGAGACGGCCACCGGTCAGCGCTGGACCTCGCAGAACCAGCAGCTCATGCGGGTCGACCTGACCATGGGCGGCTCCGGCGTGCTGGCCCGTCAGGGCAGCATGGTGATGTATCAGGGCAAGGTCGACTTCGGCTACAAGGGCGCGGGTTTCGCGGGCCGCATAGTCGGCAACGCCACCGGCCAGGAAATGCAGCTGATGCGCTGTACGGGCAAGGGCCAGGTCTTCCTCGCGGAGGAGGGCTCGCACCTGCACCCCATCGAGCTGCAGGGCGACGCCATCTGCATCTCCGCGGAGAGCGTCCTCGCGTTCGACGAGTCGCTCCAGTACGAGGTCCGCCGGATCGAGGGCCACGGCATCCCCGGTGGTGCCCTGTTCACCATGCAGTTCCAGGGCACCGGCACCGTCATTGTCAAGACGCACGGAACACCGGTCGTTCTGCCGGTGACTCCGACCACGTTCGCGGACTGCAACGCCGTCGTGGCCTGGTCGGCCGCGTCCCAGGTGATCATCTCCAGCCAGGTCCGGCTGCGCCGCAACGCGTATCCGGGTCACAGCGGGGAGACCGTGAACCTCCAGTTCCGGGGAGCCCCCGGCAACTTCATCGTCGTCCAGCCCTACGAGGTCTGAGGGAGCCCGTCATGAATCAGCAACTCGCGGGCTACGCCCCGACCCCCGTCACGGCCCGCATGGAGAACCACGGCAAGACCATGCTCAAGGTCGCCATGGCCACCGGGCAGGACCTCTATGCGCGTACCGGCTCGATGGTGGCCTACGAGGGCTTCATCCAGTACGAGCCCAATCCGCCCGCCGTCCGTCAGGCCGCGTCCCAGTGGATCACCGGCGAGGGCGCGCCCGTCATGAAGTGTTCCGGCGACGGACTGCTCTATCTCGCCGACTACGGCGCCGACGTGGTCGTCATCAACCTCAACAACGACGCCCTCTCGGTCAACGGCACCAATCTCCTCGCCTTCGACGCCCAGCTCACCTGGGGCGTCGAGCGGGTCAAGGGCCTGTCCAAGTTCACCGGGCAGGGCCTGTGGAACGTCGTCATCCAGGGCACCGGCTGGGTCGCCATCACCTCCCGGGGCACCCCGATCGTCGTCGACTGCGGACGCGGCGAGGACGAGACGTACGTCGACCCGGACGCGCTCGTCGCGTGGTCCCCGAACCTCAAGGTGAAGGGCAAGCGCAGCTTCAAGGCCGCCTCGCTGATCGGGCGCGGCAGCGGTGAGGCGTACCAGATGGCCTTCTCGGGACAGGGCATCGTCGTCGTCCAGCCGAGCGAGGACAGTACCGACCGCCTGCGGATCCGGAACTGAGCGGGAGGGAGAAACAATCATGCAGAGTCCGCTTTTCAGCCACACCGAGCAGCAGACCCAGGACCGGTACACGGTCCAGAACCCGCAGCTCCTGCGGGTCGCGCTGACCGGCCACGACGACGTCCTCGCCCGCAAGGGCGCCATGGTCGCCTACCAGGGACTGATGGACTTCGACGGTGAGTACCAGTCGCAGGGGCAGCGGCGCGCCCGCGCGGCGACCGGCGAGGGCCTGGACCTGATGCGCTGCTCGGGCCAGGGCACGGTCTACCTCGCCAATCTCGCCCAGTACATCCACGTGGTGGATGTCGACCGCGAGGGCATCACCGTGGACAGCGCCTATGTCCTCGCCCTCGACTCCTCCCTGCACACCGAGGTCATCGCGGTGGACAGCCAGTACGGGATCTCCGGCTCCGGCAAGTACCAGCTCAACATCTCCGGCAACGGCAAGGTCGCTCTCATGACCTCCGGCCAGCCGCTGATGATGCAGGTCACCCCGGACAAGTACGTCAACGCCGACGCCGACGCGATCGTCGCCTGGTCCAGCTCCCTGCGGGTGCAGATGCAGGCCCAGACGCATTCCACCGGTGTCTTCCGGCGCCGCGGCAACACCGGAGAGGGCTGGGAGCTGAGCTTCCTCGGTCAGGGGTTCGCCCTGGTCCAGCCCAGCGAGGTCCTGCCGCCGCAGCACGCCGAGATCGGTCAGGGCGCGCGTGCCCAGTTCGGCATGGGCCAGCAGGGCTCCCACGGCCAGAACCAGAACAACGCCTGGAACTGACAGAACAACGCCCGCAACTGATCCGGGCGGCCGGCGACGGCCGAGGGCAGCGGTAAGGGGCGGCCTCCCAGGAGACCGCCCCTTACGCACAGGTCCACTCGCCCCTTCGCCGGTCGCCCGGCGGGGAGGGCCGCCCCGGGGCCGGGCGGCTACCCGCTCCTGCCCAGCAGGGCGCGTGTCCGCTCCAGCAGCCGTACGACGGACCCGTCCGCCACCGCCGCCACCTCGTCGTACGCGAACCAGCGCAGGTCCAGCGACTCCTCGCTGATCCGCTCCGTCGAACCGGCCGGAGCCAGCGCGGCGTACTGCACATCGAGATGCCAGTGGCAGGGCGACGGGATCGGGTGCCGGTCCAGCCGCACCGGCCCGCCGGGCAGCAGGGCGAGTCCGGGGATACCGGACTCCTCCGTCGCCTCACGGAGCGCCGCCGCCGCCAGCGTGGTGTCCCCCGGCTCGCAGTGGCCGCCCATCTGCAGCCACATCCGGAGCTTCTTGTGCAGGGTCAGCAGGACCCGGCCGCGCTCCGGATCGACCACCAGGGCGCTGGCCGTCACATGACCGGCGCCGCACGCCTTCCACATGCCGTCCGGGTGCTCCGCGAGATGGTCCAGATAGACCTGCCGCAGCCCGGCCTGATCCGCGTCCGCGCTCCCGGACCCGTCGTAGCCCTTCAGTACGAGAACGGCGTCGTCGTGCAGGCTCACCGGTCGCTGTCGTCCTTGCCGCCGCCGTCCTTGCCGCCGCCGTCCTTCGGCCCGTCCTCGCCGGGGCCCGTGCTGTCGCCCTCGGCGGGGTCCTTCGCTTCGGCGGCAGGGTTCTGCGAGCTCTTCGCGGCCTCGCCGAGCATCTTGTCCAGCTCGGAGAAGTCCAGCTGCTCGTGGTGGACGAAGCCGTCCGGGTCGTCCAGGTTCTGGGCGGTCGGCAGCATGTCGGGGTGCTCCCACAGCCCGTCCCGGCCGTCGACGCCCCGGGCGTCCGTGAGCGAGGCCCACAGCCGCGAGGCGTCCCGCAGCCGGCGCGGACGCAGCTGGAGCCCGATGAGAGTGGCGAAGGTCTGCTCGGCCGGGCCACCGGAGGCGCGGCGCCTGCGCAGCGTCTCGCGCAGCGCGTCGGCCGAGGTCAGCCGGGACTTGGCGGCCTCGTGCACCACGGCGTCCACCCAGCCCTCGACCAGCGCGAGCGCCGTCTCCAGACGGGCCAACGACGCCTTCTGCTCGGGTGTGTCCTCCGGCTGGAACATGCCCTGCTGAAGGGCGTCCTGGAGCTGCTCCGGCTGCGAGGGATCGAACTGGCCGACGACGTCCTCCAGCTTGCTGGTGTCGACCTTGATGCCCCGGGCGTACGCCTCGACCGCACCGAACAGATGCGAGCGCAGCCACGGAACATGGGCGAAGAGCCGCTGATGGGCGGATTCGCGCAGGGCCAGGTACAGCCGCACCTCGTCCTGCGGGACGCTCAGGTCCTTGCCGAACTGCTCCACGTTCAGCGGGAGGAGCGCGGCCTTGCCGGCCGGGCCGAGCGGCAGCCCGATGTCCGTGGAGCCGACCACCTCACCGGCGAGCACGCCCACGGCCTGGCCGATCTGCTGACCGAACATGGCGCCGCCCATCGACCGCATCATGCCGATCAGCGGGCCCGCCATGGCCTGCATCTCCTCGGGCAGCACATCGCCCATCGCCAGGCCGACACGCTCGGCCACCGGGTCGACCAGCTGCTTCCACGCCGGAAGGGACGCCTCGACCCACTCCGCGCGGCTCCACGCCACGGTCGAGACCGATCCGGAGGGCAGCGAGGTCACGCCGTCCAGCCAGAGGTCGGCCAGCCGCAGCGCCTCGTCGACCGCGGTGCGCTCCGAAGGCCCCACGCTCGCGTCCTTGGTGCCGTCCGGGGTGCCCTGGGAGACCGTCTGGCGGGCGATCTGCTTGGCCATGTCCCAGTTCACGGGACCGCCCTCGTAGCTCAGCATCTGGCCGAGCTGCTGGAACGCGGCGCCGAGGTCGTTCGGGTTCATCGCGCCGAACATCGCCGCGAACGGGTTGTCCCCGCCCGCGCCCGGCCCGAAGCCGAACGGGTTCGCAGGCCCGCCCGCGCCCTGCCCACCCTCGGTGGGGTCCTTCTTCTTGCCCTCGTCGCCGTTCTCAGGCTCCTCCGGCGGAAGGCCGAATCCGAATGGGGTGTCACTCACGGGTTTCCTCGGCTCGTAGGGCCGCCGGCTCGAACCGACGGCGACTGCCCGACATCACCATCCAGCGTAGACACCAAGCCCGCTCGGGGCCTCAGTGCTCCGCCGGCTCCCGGCCTGCGGCAGGATGGACGCCACCTGGTACGTACGCGTCATTCGGGTACGTACTGAAGACAACCGCTGGAGACGCCCGGTGAGTTCCCCAGATCCACAGGTTCGCGCAGCGCGAAACCTGACCGACCCCTCGCCCGAGAACAAGCCCGAAAAAAACCGCTCCAAGAGCCGGGGCCCCGTCGTCGCGGTCACCGGTGCCGCGACCGGCATCGGTGAACTGCTCACCGCGCACCTCGTCGCCTCCGACGAGATCAAGCAGGTCATCGCCATCGACGAGCGCCGCGGGGAGGCATCCGAGGCGACCTGGCACATCCTGGACGTCCGGGACCCCGCCATCGCCGAGAAGCTGCGCGGCGCGGACGTCGTGGTGCATCTGGCGCTCGACCTCGACCTGGAGACCGACCCCGCGGCCCGGACCGCGTACAACGTACGCGGCACGCAGACCGTGCTGACGGCCGCCGCGGCGGTAGGGGTCCACCGGGTGGTCCTGTGCACCTCGGCGATGGTCTACGGGGCCCTGCCCGACAACGACATCCCGCTCGCCGAGGACGCCGAACTGCGCGCCACGGCGGAGGCCACCGGCGTCGGGGACCTGCTGGAGATCGAACGGCTCGGCCGTCGCGCGCCCCGCGCCCACCCCGGGCTCAATGTCACCGTCGTGCGCCCCACCGTCCTGGTCGGCGGCACCGACACGGCGCTGACCCGCTACTTCGAGTCGCCGCGGCTCCTCGTCGTCGCCGGATCGCGTCCCACCTGGCAGTTCTGCCATGTGGACGACCTGGTCAGCGCCCTGGAATACGCCGCTCTGGAGCGGATCGACGGCGAGTTCGCGGTCGGCTGCGACGGATGGCTGGAACAGGAGGAGGTCGAGGAGCTCAGCGGCGTACGCCGGATGGAGCTGCCGTCGGCCGTCGCGCTCGGCGCCGCCGCCCGGCTCCACCGGATCGGCCTCACGCCCTCCCCGGCGGGCGACCTGGCGTACACGATGCACCCCTGGGTGGTCAGCGTGAGCCGTCTGCACGACGTGGGGTGGCGTCCGAAGTGGACCAACGAGGACGTTCTCGGAGCCCTGCTCGAAGAGGTGGAGGGGCGCCACACGCTCGCCGGACGCCGCCTCGGCCGCAAGGACGCCACCGCTGCCGGTGCCGCCGGTGCGACCGTCGCCCTGCTCGGTACGGCGGCCCTGGTCCGCCGCGCCCGCAAGGCGCGCCGCCGCATCTGAGCACCGCCCTGCCGGAAGGGGGAGTCCCCGGGGCACCTGTAGGAGGCTCCAACCCGGCCGGCGGCCCGCCGGTCGAACGCGCAATTCCGTGTCGGCGGCGCCGTGCGGCACCATGGGCCCCATGGCACGCACCCACGACCACCCCGGCGAGCAGGCGGCCCAGGACCCCATCCGGCTGCTGGCGATCCGGGAGACACCGCTCTCCGTCGACGAGGTCTTCCGCGCCGTCGGGGACGACGCCGCGGGCGGTATCGCCCTCTTCGCCGGCACGGTGCGCAACCACGACCAGGGCCAGGACGTCGGCGCGCTCGGCTACTCCTGCCACCCGTCGGCCCAGGACGAGCTGCGCCGGGTGGCCGAGAAGGTCGTCGCCGATTTCCCGGTGCGCGCGCTCGTCGCGGTCCACCGGGTGGGTGAACTGGAGGTGGGAGATCTGGCGGTGGTCGTCGCCGTCTCCTGCCCGCACCGCGCGGAGGCCTTCGAGGCCTGCCGCAAGCTGATCGACGACCTCAAGCACGAGGTTCCGATCTGGAAGCACCAGCGGTTCTCCGACGGTACGGAGGAGTGGGTCGGCGCCTGCTGAGCGCAAACCCCGGCCCGGGGCATCAGGCCCGATTTGCGTAACCGCACCCCTGCCGTGAGCGTTGGACTTCCGGATCGCTAATCTGCTGATCGGTCACTCGCGGTCGCTCACGGGGTAGGGAGGTCGTCATGGCTGCACTCGCTTGGCTGCTGATTCCGCTTTTCGCTGCTGTCGGTGCTGCGATATGGGGAAGCTGGGCCGCGCGCAACCGCACCACCGGCGATGTCTCCGAACTCGCCGGGTATGCCAGATTCCGTGACGCGATGGAGAAGTCGCACTCCGGTTCCGACGTCCTCTGAGGCAGCGCCCGCCGCGTGACACCTTCCGCCGCCGTGCTGCCGGCCTCGTACGGACCGGCCCTGGCGGTGCACTCACAGGCCCTTCCCGTACTGTCGTTCCATGCCACGCCGCACCGCGACGATGCTCGCCTCCACCCTCGTCCTCATCGCGCTTCTCTGCGCCGGTGTGCTGATCAAAGTGCCGTACTCGGAGATGTCTCCCGGGCCGACGGTGAACACACTCGGCGACGCGCGTGGCGAGCCCGTACTCCATATCTCCGGCCACAAGACGTACCCGACGTCGGGTCATCTCAACATGACGACGGTCCGCGTCACCGGCGCGGAGTACAACATGAACATCGTCGAGGCCGTGTACGGCTGGCTGGCCCACGACAGCGTGATCGTGCCGCACGACACCCTCTACCCCGACGGCAAGACGGAAGAGCAGTCGACGCAGGAGAACGCCGAGGAGTTCAGCCAGTCCCAGGAGAGCGCCAAGGTCGCCGCCCTGGAGGAGCTGGGCATTCCGGTGTCCTCGCGGGTGGTGGTCTCCACCGTCGTCAAGGACAGCCCCGCCCAGGGCAAGCTGCACGCGGGCGATGTGATCAAGGCCGTGGACGGCACCGCGGTCAAGGAGCCCGGCGACGTCGCCGAGCTCGTCACCGAGCACAAGCCCGGCCAGGACGTCACGTTCACCGTCGTCCCGGCCAAGGAGGCCGCCGCCGCGGAGAAGGCGGGCCGGGAGCCCGAGGGCAGCGAGAAGGTCACCATCACCACGGAGAAGGCACCCACCGCCAAGAACGCGCCCGAGGAGAACCGCGCGATCGTCGGCATCCGGGCCGGACTGGACCACACCTTCCCGTTCGAGATCGACATCAAGCTCGCCGACGTGGGCGGCCCCAGCGCCGGCCTGATGTTCTCGCTGGGCATCATCGACAAGCTGACGCCCGACAAGCTGACCGGCGGCAAGTTCGTCGCCGGAACCGGAACGATCGACGACGCGGGCAAGGTCGGCCCGATCGGCGGGATCAACATGAAGCTGGTCGGCGCCCGTGACGCGGGCGCGCGCTACTTCCTCACCCCGGACGACAACTGCGCCGCCGCGGCTTCCGACACGCCGAGCGGGCTCACCCTGGTCAGGGTGAAGACGCTCAGCGACGCCAAGAAGTCGATGGAGATGATCCGGGACGGGAAGACGGCCGCGCTGCCGAGCTGCTCGGCGGGCTGACGGCCGTCCGCCCCCGGGACGGTCAGGACTCGAAGGTCGCCGCCAGGGCCTCGGCCAGTCCCGGAACCAGACCCGCGCCGGTCAGGACCTCGGTGGGGGAGTCCTTCTCGCGCAGCCGCACGGCCGACTCCCGCGCGCCGTCCCGCAGCACGGCCACGGTCATCCGCACCTCCTGCCGGTCCGGGTGCTTGGCGACCCACTTGGTCAGCTGTTTGTCGCTGAGTCCTTCCGGTACGGAGGCCTCGGCGGACGGCGGCAGCATCAGCCGCTCCACCGTCATGGCGCACCCGACCACCGCGTCGGGCCAGGCGATCGTGCCGAGGAAGTCGTCCAGCGCGGTGCCGGCGGGGAGCTCCTCCTGCTCGATGGGGGTGAGGGAGGCGGTCGTCGCGCCGGCGTCGTCCAGACCGAGCTGAGCGGCGAGGCCGGGCTCCTGGACCCGCAGGCGGGCGGTGTCCACGAGGGCGAACAGCCGGGCCGGCTGGTCCCAGCCGAGGCTGGAGGCGTAGGTGTCGATTTCGAGGACGGCGACGGTGAGGGGGCTCGCGGCCATCGGAGGGCCAGAGGGGGAAACGTTGGGCATGGTGAATATCCTGCCTCCTTCCGCCCCAGGAACGGGAACTAGGTAAAGCCTCAGTAAGTTGCTTAGGTGGGCTCTACGATCGCGGGGCCCGCTTCTACACGACCGATAACTTCGAGGTGCGCACGTTGGCTTTCCAGATGCCGGACCGCGGCGGAGGCCCGACCGGGCCACGGATCAGAGTCGGCCGCCCGTCCCGGCGCGTCCGTACCCTGCTCATGACACTGGGCGTTCTGGCGGTTCTCGCCATGGCCTTCGTCATGTTCGCCGGGTTCTGGACGGACTGGCTCTGGTACCGGTCGGTCGCGTATTCGTCCGTCTTCACCACCACCCTGTGGACCAAGATCGGACTGTTCCTCGTGTTCGGGCTGCTGATGGCCATCGCCATCGGCGTGAACATCTGGCTCGCGCACCGGCTCCGGCCGCCGCTGAGCGCGATGTCGCTGGAGCAGCAGAGCCTGGACCGCTACCGCATGAGCGTCGCCCCGTACAAGAAGTGGGTGCTGCTCGCGATCACCGCGCTCGTCGGACTGATCGCCGGGGCCTCCGCCTCCGGCCAGTGGCGGACGTGGCTGATGTACATCAACGGCGTGCCGTTCGGGCAGAAGGACCCCCAGTTCAAGCTGGACGTGGCCTTCTACGCCTTCGACCTGCCGTGGTACCGCTTCCTGCTGGGCTTCGGCTTCGCGGCGACGGTGCTCTCGCTGATCGCCGCCGCGCTGACCCACTACCTGTACGGCGGGCTGCGCATCACCAGCCCCGGCGCGCGGGCGACGGGTGCGGCCACCGGGCACCTCTCGGTGCTCCTGGGCATCTTCGTCTCCCTGAAGGCCGTGGCCTACTGGCTCGACCGGTACGGCCTGGCCGTGAAGTCCAGTGACTTCAAGGCCACGGACAACTGGACGGGCCTGCGGTACGTCGACGCGAACGCCTACCTCCCGGCGAAGACCATCCTCTTCTGCATCGCCGCGATCTGTGCCGTGCTGTTCTTCGCGACGCTGTGGCGCCGCACCTGGCAGCTGCCGGTGATCGGCTTCGGCCTGATGGTGCTCTCCGCGATCCTGATCGGCGGGCTCTACCCGGCGATCGTGCAGAAGTTCCAGGTCCAGCCGAACGAGCAGGCCAAGGAAGCACCGTTCATCAGGAAGAACATCGAGGCGACGCGGGACGCGTACGACATCGATGACGCCCAGGTCGACGACTACGCGGGCAAGGCCACCACGACCGACGACACCAAGCTGCGCGCGAGCGCGGACGCGGCGGCCAGTTACCGCGTGATGGACCCCAACGTCGTCTCCCCGGCCTTCCAGCAGCTCCAGCAGAAGAGGAACTACTACCAGTTCCCCAAGACCCTGGACGTGGACCGCTACAAGGGCAAGGACGGCAAGGAACAGGACACCGTCATCGGTCTGCGCGAGCTCAACCTCCAGGGCCTGCCCAAGCGGAACTGGATCAACGACCACTTCACGTACACCCACGGCTACGGCGCCATCGCGGCCCGGGGCACGACCACCGGTACGAACCCGGCGGGCTCCCCCGACTTCACCGAGTCGGGTCTGCCGGCCACCGGTGAGCTGGGCGACTACGAGCAGCGGATCTACTACGGCGAGAAGACCGAGCAGTACTCCATCGTCGGCGGGCCCCAGAAGGAGCTCGACTACGAGGAGGACGGCGAGAAGACCACCAGCTACAAGGGCAACAGCGGGGTCAGTCTCTCCAACGCGTTCAACCGCGCCGCCTACGCGGTCTCCTTCAGCGAGCCGCAGATCCTGTACTCGGGAGCGATCGGCGAGGGTTCCCGGATCCTCTACAACCGCACGCCCAAGGAGCGGGTCGAGGCCGTCGCCCCGTGGCTGACCATCGACGGCGACGCCTATCCGGCGGTCGTCGACGGACGTATCCAGTGGGTCGTCGACGCGTACACCACGACGAACGGCTACCCGTACGCCTCGCGCACGACGCTCGGGGACACCACGGCCGACTCGCTGACCACCAACCAGCGCGCGGTCGTCGCCCAGCAGAACCAGGTCAACTACATCCGCAACTCGGTGAAGGCCACCGTCGACGCGTACGACGGCAAGGTCAAGCTCTACGAGTGGGACACCGAGGACCCGGTGCTCAAGACCTGGCGCAAGGCATTCCCCGGGACCGTGAAGGCCCGCGCGGACATCCCGCAGGAACTGATGGACCACCTGCGGTACCCGCAGGACCTGTTCAAGGTCCAGCGCGAGCTGCTCACCCGCTACCACGTCGTGGACCCCGCGCAGTTCTACAGCGGCAGTGACGCGTGGCAGGTGCCGGACGACCCGACCAACAAGGAGCCGGGCGCCGTTCCGCCGTACTACCTGAGCATGAAGATGCCGGGCCAGGACGCGCAGAAGTTCTCGCTGACGACCACGTTCACCCCGAAGGGCCGCCCCGACCTGGGGGCGTTCATGGCGGTGGACGCGGACGCGGCCAGCAAGGACTACGGAACCATAAGACTGTTGCGGGTCACCACCACGGTGAAGGGCCCGGGGCAGGTACAGAGTGAGCTGAACGGCAACGACGACGTCGCCGAGTTCGTGAGGAACCTCAAGGGCACCGACTCGGACATCGAGTACGGCAATCTGCTGACGGTTCCCCTCGAAGGGGGCTTCCTCTACATCGAGCCGGTCTACACGCGTGGTGGCACGCAGAACTACCCGCTGCTGCGCAAGGTGGCCGCCTCGTACGGATCGAAGATCGTCTTCGAGAACAGTCTCGGGGAGGCGCTGAACGCGGTCTTCGGGGTCGAGGGCGATACGACGACCCCGCCGACCGAGCCCACCGAGCCGCCGACCGAGCCCACCGAGCCCCCGGCCACCGGGGACGCCGCACTGAAGCAGGCCATCGCGGATGCCCAGAAGGCGTACACCGAGGGTGAGGCGGCCCTGAAGAAGCAGGACTGGACCGCCTACGGCAAGGCTCAGGCCGACCTGGAGGACGCCCTCAAGCGGGCGGCGGCGGCCCAGCCCAAGGCGGGCAGCCCGGCCGACAAGCCCGCGAGTGCCGCGGGCAAGCCGGCCACCGACTCCGCCGGACCGGCCGGTGACGCCGACAAGGCGGACATCCGGACCGAGAAGGCCGACAAGGCGGACGAGCAGGGCAGCGACCAGGGCAGCTGAGAAAGCCCCGCCCCGCGCCGTGGTACTGTTTGAACACAACGGCGCGGGGTGGAGCAGCTCGGTAGCTCGCTGGGCTCATAACCCAGAGGTCGCAGGTTCAAATCCTGTCCCCGCTACTGAAAAACGAAGGCCCGGATCCTATGGGATCCGGGCCTTCGTCATGTCATCAGATCCCGCTCCGGGTCTTTCTCGCGCGATGCGCGTGAAGTGCGGTTCGTTGGGCACGAGTTGGAGCCGGACGTGTTTGACTTGTCTCCCTGTGGGCATGTCGACAAAACGCTGAAGTGACCTCACTGGCCGCGATATTCACGGTGTACGCGGGGTTGTAGGTGGTGCGACGATGGTATTTATGGGGGACAGGGCAACTCTGTTGGAGACAGGGCGGTTTGTGCAGCGTCGCGGCCATGAGAGCGATAAGGCGATAGATGGGGCATTTGTCGCTTCCATGGCCGGGCCGGCCGGAACCGCGGACATGACCGGCACCACGGGTGCCGCCGGTGCGACGCACGCCAGGGGTGCCGCGAGCACCGGCGACGCCGCTGAGATCGCTGACAACTTGTGCACCACCGACGCCGTCGACGCGGCCGACAACGCCGAGAGCGAGGCACGCCACCGCCGTGCGGCCGAAGCCGGGGACACGGCGTCGATGAGCGTCCTCGGCGCGATGCTGCTGCGCCGGGGGGACCTGGACGCCGCCGAGACCCATCTGCGCGCGGCCACCGCCGACGGCGACCGGGCCGCCGCCAACAACCTGGGCGTCCTCCTCCACCAGCGCGGCTACCCCGACGAGGCCGCCGGATGGTGGCGCATCGCCGCCGTCGCCGGCTCCGCCGCCGCCGCGCACGCGCTCGGCCGCCACTTGCGGGAGCGCGGCGACGAGCCCGGTGCCGAGTACTGGCTGCGCCAGTCCGCCGAGCAGGGGCACGCGCTGGGCGCCTATGCCCTGGCCGACCTGCTGGAGCACCGCAGCGACGTCGGCGCCGAGCGCTGGCTGCGCGCCGCCGCCGAGCAGGGCCACCGGGAGGCCGCCTACCGCCTGGCCCGCGCCCTGGAGCGGAACGCCGTCGAGGACCCGCACGACGCCTTCGGCCCCGGCCGCGCGGTGCTGTCCGGCGGTGCGGGCCGGACCCCGCCGTCCCCGGCCGGGGGCGCGGGCCGGGGCCGGGCCGACGGCCCCGTGGCGGGTCCGGCCGCCGGGCGCGTCGGCGAGGCCGAGCAGTGGTACCGGCAGGCCGCCGCCCGGGGACACCGGCGTGCCGCGCTGCACCTCGGCGCGATCCTGGAACAGCGGGGCGAGCTCAAGGAGGCCGGCCGCTGGTACCTCACCTCCGCCAAGGACGGCGAGCCCCGCGCCGCCTGCGCCCTCGGCTTCCTGCTGCGTGACGCGGGCGACGAGGAGAGCGCGGCCGTGTGGTGGCTGCGTGCCGCCCAGGACGGCAACGGCAACGCCGCCAACGCCCTGGGAGCCCTGCACGCCGCACGCGGTGAGCAGCAGACCGCCGAGCGCTGGTACCGCGCCGCCATGGACGCGGGTGACGTCAACGGCGCCTACAACCTCGGGCTGCTCTGCGCCGCCCAGGACCGTACGCCGCAGGCCGAGCAGTGGTACCGCCGTGCCGCCTACGCCGGACACCGCGAAGCCGCCAACGCCCTGGCCGTGCTCCTGCTCCAGGCCGGTGACCACACCGGGGCCGAGCCCTGGTTCTCCAAGGCCGCCGAGGCGGGCAGCGTGGACGCGGCCTTCAACCTCGGCATCCTGCACGCCGGACGGGACGAGGACCGTACGGCGCTGGGCTGGTACCAGCGGGCGGCGGCGGCCGGGCACATCGATGCCGCGCTCCAGGTCGGCATGGCCCTGCTGCGCGAGGGCGAGGAGCAGGAGGCCGAGCGCCATCTGCGCTGCGCGGCCGGCGGCGGCAGCGCCGAGGCCGCCTTCCGGCTGGCCGGGGTCCTGGACTCGCGCCAGCCGCCGCCCGGACCGCCGGCGCTCGGTGAGCCGATGCCGGAGAGGACGGAGTGCGAGGAGTGGTACGAGCGGGCCGCCCAGCAGGGCCACCGCCGCGCCCAGGTCCGGGTCGGGATGCTCTCCGCGGCCCGCGGCGACGTGGACAGCGCGGCGCACTGGTACCGCGAGGCGGCCGAGGCGGGCAGCCGCAACGGCGCCTTCAACCTCGGACTGCTGCTCGCCCGCGAGGGCAGCGAGCGCGAGGCGGCCCTGTGGTGGAGCCGGGCCGCGCAGGCCGGTCACGGCCGGGCGGCGCTGCGCCTGGCCCTGCTCGCCGCCCGCCGGGGGGAGCTCGCCGAGGGGCAGCGCTGGTGTGCCCGCGCCGTCGAGCTGGGACCGGCGGAGGTCGCCGAGCGGGCGGCCCGGCTGCGCGAGGCGCTGCACCAGGAGCTCACCGCGTAGGAGGGCCCGGCCGCCCCCTCCGGCCCGGTCGGTCCGGTCGGGGTCCCGGCCCCCTCCGGTGGGCCCCGTGTCTGGAGCGGGCCGGTCGGGGCGGGTCGCGGGAACGGTATGTCCATATGAATTTGCACTGGTCGGCAGGGGTGCCGTAGTGTTGCATTCATCGACGCGGGGTGGAGCAGCTCGGTAGCTCGCTGGGCTCATAACCCAGAGGTCGCAGGTTCAAATCCTGTCCCCGCTACTGAAGACAGAGGCCCGGATCCTTCCAAGGATCCGGGCCTCTGTCATGTTCCATGCGCTGGAAGCCGGTGACGGTGGCCAACGGCCTCAGCTCCGGTGACCGACGGCCTCCCCGTACATCGCGCGGTCCACGGCCCGGTCCTCCGGCACCGGAGGGCCGTCCAGAACCCCCGCGTCCCCGTAGGCCTTCTGAAGCCGGTCCGTCGTGCCCTCGCGGATCTCCCAGTCCATCCGCATCGAGGGCGTCGAGCGCAGGACGGACCCGTCGGTCTTCAGCAGCTTCGCCAGAGTGGAGACGAAGGCGGGATCCGCCTTGTAGTCCCCGGCGAAGTAGGTGTTCACGGTCCTGATGTAGGCGCGCAGGAAGGCGACACCCGCGTCGGGGTCCTCATTCAGCAGGGTCGGGCCGAAGAGCAGACCGCCCAGGGGCTCACCGAGCGGCTGACCGCCCAGGAACGCGTACTTCCCGTCGCCGTCGACCTTGCGCCAGACGGGGTCCAGCAGCCAGGCCGAATCCACGCCCCCGTTCCGCAGGGCGGTGAGCACATCGGCGGATCCGAGCTGCTGGAAGCCGATGTCGTCCAGTGCGCCGCCGTGCTTCCTCAGCGAGGTGTCCATCGGGTACATGATCACCGAACCCTTGCCGATCATGGTGCCGAGCCGCCGGCCCGCCATGTCGACCCGCTCGGCGCTCTCGCCGTCCTTGAGCCGGACCCACAGGCCGCTCTTCGAGGTGGCGGCGGGGGAGAAGTTCCCGGCCACCCACTTGATCGCGAAGCCGCCGTTGATGCCGTTCATCACGGCCGCCTCGGGGGCCGCCCACTGGGCGTCCACATCGCCTCTGGCCAGCAGCGGCAGCGCGTCGGGGGTCGGCAGCACCTTCAGCCGGACATCCAGTCCCTCCTTGGCGAACTCGCCCTCGGCCACCGCGACCTGGAGCGGAGCGACGTACTCCGCGCTCAGTGTCCCGGTCGCGACGGTGATCGTCCGCTTCCTCCCCAGCGGCTTCGGGGCCGGTGCGCCCCTGTCGCAGCGGGCCGGTTCACGGTCCGGCGCGAGATCGGCCGGGTCGCTCCGGGCGGCCGGGCCGCACCCGGCGACGGGGGTGATGGTGCGCGGGGACCCGGGGGCGTCGTCCCGCGCGGTGCCGCCCTTCGCGCAGGCCGTCGCGGTGAGCAGGGATGCCGCGAGGAGCACGGCGGTGCAGGTGGTCCGGATACGCAACGGTGCCTCCGTACGAGTGGGAGTGCGGGGGGTACGGGCGGGGAAGGGGCGCGGGTTCACGACTGGCCCCGGCCGCGGTCGCGCGGCGCCCACGGAGTGAGCAGCCGGCCGGCGATCCGGACCAGTTCGGAGAACACGACCCCGAGCACCGCCACACAGACGATCCCGACGAACATCACGTCGTTCTGGAACAGCGCCCTGGAGTCGAAGATCAGATGGCCGAGCCCGTCGGCCGCCGCGATCTGCTCGGACGCGACGATGACCAGCACCGCGACCCCCGCCGCGATGCGCGCGCCCACGAGGACGGCGGGCAGCGAGGCGGGCAGCAGCACATGCCGGAACATCTGCCAGGACGAGGCACCGAAGACCCGGCCGGCATCCCGGTGACCGGCCGGGACGGCGAGCACGGCCGCCATGGTCGAGATCCAGACGAAGAAGAAGACCGTCGCGGCGACGAGCGCGATCTGCGGCCCCTCGCCGAGGCCGAACATATTGAGGAAGACCGGCAGGAGCGCGAGCTTCGGTACGACGTACAGGGCGTCCAGCAGCGGCTCCAGTGCCGCCCGTACGAGGGCGAGCGAGCCCATCAGCAGCCCCAGCGCGTATCCGGCGGCCGTCCCGATCGCATAGCCGCCGAGGACCCGTTGGAGCGTGGCCCGCACATCGGGCCACAGCTCCCCGGCGGCTGCCCGGTCCCAGCCGTCGGCGGCGATGGTGGAGGGCGCCGGGTACACGCGTGCGTCGATCCAGGACCGCTCGGCCGCCAGCTGCCACAGGAGGACGAGCGCCAGCGGTACGGCGACGGCGAGCGTCAGCTCCAGGGTGCGGCGCCTGCGGTGGGTACGGGCCGGGCGCAGCTCGGACGGTCCGGGCCGACGGACCAGGACGTCGTCGCCGGCGGGCGGCGGATGCTTCACCGAGGTGCTCATGCCCCGACCGCCTCCCTGCGCACCTCGCCGCGCAGCACGTCCCACAGGTCGGCCTTCAGCGCGGCGAATTCGGTGGTCGCCCGGATGTCCCCGGTGCGGGGGCGGCCGAACGGCGGGCGGTGCTCGGCGATGATCCTGCCCGGCCTGGCGGACATCACCAGCACCCGGTCGCCGAGCAGGATGGCCTCTTCGAGGCTGTGGGTGATGAAGAGCACGGTGGTACGCGTGTTCTGGGTGAGCTCCAGCAGTTCGTCCTGGAGGATCGTGCGCAACTGGGCGTCGAGCGCGGCGAAGGGCTCGTCCATCAGCAGCATCTCGGGCTCCACGGCGAGCGCCCGCGCGATGGCCACCCGCTGCCGCATCCCGCCGGAGAGCGCCGAGGGGTACGCGCCGGCGAACTCGGAGAGGCCCATCCGGGCCAGCCAGTCCCGGGCTCTGGCATCGGCCTCCTTACGGGGCACGCGCTGGATGTCGAGGCCGAAACGGACGTTGGCGAGGACCGTCTTCCAGTCGTAGATCCCGTAGTCCTGGAAGATCATCGCCGCCGGACGGGGCGAAGCCGTACGGATCTCCAGTTCGCCCGCGCTCGGGCGCAGCAGTCCGGCGGCTATCCGCAACAGGGTGGATTTGCCGCAGCCGGACGGACCGACGAGGCAGGTGAACTCGCCCGGCGCGATCTCGATGTCGACCGGTCCGAGGGCGGGCAGCAGTCCGGTGCCCCGTCCGAAGGAGCGGGCGAGCCCGCGGGCGCGGAGCTTGGGCGGCACGGGGCCGGAGCCGGAGCCGGGGGCGGTGTCGGAGGCGGGTGTTCCGGGCGGGGGTGGGGTCGGGTGCGCAGCTCCCACGGGTCTCTCCTCGCGTCGTTCGAGGTGCGGATCCGCCGCGGATGACAGGCGCGGGTGGCGTGATTTACGCGCTCGTCACCTGCGGAGGTGATCGCCGCAGACGATATGACGACCCGTCAGATTCGGGAAGGGGGCGCGCGAAAGCCCCGGCGCGCGGAGCGTCGGGTGCAGGTGGGGATGGGGGTGGGTGGCGCGGGTCAGGCCGTGGCGGCGCAGCTCGGGCAGATGCCGCGGTACGTCACCTCGACGCCGGAGACCGTGAAGCCGAACCGCTCGTCGGCCGGCAGCTCCGCCAGTGGGTTGCCCGAGGGGTGCACATCGCGGATGGTGCCGCACCGCGCGCAGACCAGGTGGTGGTGGGGGCGGTGGGCGTTCGGGTCGTAGCGCTTGGCCCGGCGGTCGGTGGAGACCTCCATGACCTCGCCCAGGGACACCATCTCGCCCAGGGTGTTGTACACGGTCGCCCGGGAGATCTCGGGAAGCCGGTCGACGGCCCTCGCGTGCACCTCGTCCGCCGTCAGGTGCACGTGGTCCCCGTCGAGGACCTCGGCCACGACACGCCGCTGCGCCGTCATGCGCCAGCCGCGTCCTCGGAGTCGTTCCAGCAGGTCACTCATGGGCCCAGCCTAACAGTGAGGGGACCGAGTCCCGAATGGATGTGACTTTGGATGTTCGCTTGACTTAGACAAAGTCCATCGTAGGATCGAGTTCGGCATAGGCCAAGGGACAGGCTGTGCGGGACATCGACAGATGACGAATGTGCAGTACATGACGCAGGAGGCGCACGTGACGCAGGGACCGCTCACCACGGAGGCCGGCGCGCCGCTGGCCGACAACCAGAACAGCGAGACCGCTGGCGCCGGCGGACCGGTTCTCGTCCAGGACCAGGCACTGCTGGAGAAGCTCGCCCACTTCAACCGGGAGCGCATCCCGGAGCGCATCGTGCACGCCCGCGGCGCCGGTGCCTACGGCACGTTCACGCTGACCCGGGACGTCTCGCAGTGGACGCGGGCGAAGTTCCTCTCCGAGGTCGGCAAGCAGACCGAGACGTTCCTGCGCTTCTCGACCGTCGCGGGCAACCTCGGCTCCGCCGACGCCGTGCGCGACCCGCGCGGTTTCGCGCTGAAGTTCTACACCGAAGAGGGAAACTACGACCTCGTCGGCAACAACACCCCGGTGTTCTTCATCAAGGACGCCATCAAGTTCCCCGACTTCATCCACACCCAGAAGCGCGACCCGTACACCGGTTCGCAGGAGGCGGACAACGTCTGGGACTTCTGGGGTCTGTCGCCCGAGTCGACGCACCAGGTGACCTGGCTCTTCGGTGACCGCGGCATCCCGGCCACCCTGCGCCACATGAACGGGTACGGCTCGCACACGTACCAGTGGAACAACGAGGCCGGCGAGGTCTTCTGGGTCAAGTACCACTTCAAGACCGACCAGGGCATCAAGAACCTCACCCAGGACGAGGCCAACAAGCTCGCCGGTGAGGACCCGGACAGTCACCAGCGCGATCTGCGCGAGTCGATCGAGCGCGGCGAGTTCCCGACCTGGACCGTGCAGATCCAGGTCATGCCCGCCGCCGAGGCGGCCACGTACCGCTTCAACCCGTTCGACCTCACCAAGGTGTGGCCGCACGCGGACTACCCGCCGATCGAGATCGGGAAGCTGGAGCTCAACCGCAACCCGGAGAACGTCTTCGCGGAGACCGAGCAGTCGATCTTCAGCCCCGCGCACTTCGTGCCGGGCATCGGGCCGTCCCCGGACAAGATGCTCCAGGGCCGCCTGTTCGCCTACGGCGACGCCCACCGCTACCGCGTCGGCATCAACGCCGACCACCTGCCGGTGAACCGGCCGCACGCCACCGAGGCGCGCACCCACAGCCGTGACGGCTACCTGTACGACGGCCGGCACAAGGGCGCGAAGAACTACGAGCCGAACAGCTTCGGCGGCCCCGACCAGACCGACCGGCCGCTGTGGCAGCCCGCCGCGGTCACCGGCCCCACCGGCAACCACGTGGCGCCGAGCCACGCGGAGGACAACGACTTCGTGCAGGCCGGCAATCTGTACCGGCTGTACTCCGAGGACGAGAAGGCCCGGCTGATCGACAACCTGGCCGGGTTCATCGCCAAGGTCTCGCGCGACGACATCGCCGAGCGCGCGATCAACAACTTCCGTCAGGCGGACGGCGACTTCGGCAAGCGGCTCGAAGCCGCGGTCCAGGCCCTGCGCGGCTGAGGGCAGGTCGTGGACGGTGGGCCGGATTCCCCTCGGGGGCTCCGGCCCACCGGCCGTTCCCGGGAGGCCGGGGTCAGCTCGCCAGACCGACGGTGCGGCGCCTGACCGGGGCCCAGCACCGGATGATGTCGCGCACCGAGACGACGCCCACCGGACCGGCGTCGTCCAGCACGATGAGATGGCGGAACCCGCCGTGGGTCATGGCTTCCGCGGCCTCCTCCAGGGTCCAGGTCGGGGCGGCGAACACCACGTCGGTGGTGGTGTGGGCGGAGGCGGTCTCCACGTCGGGGCTCTGTCCCGAGGCGATCGCGTCGAGGATGTCGCGCTCGGTGATGATCCCGAACCCGCTGGTGTCCGGGTCGTGGACGACGGCCGCTCCGACGCGGCGGGCGGACATCAGCCGGGCCGCCTGGCGGAGCGTATGGGCGGGGCCGATGGTCAGGACCATCGTGCTCATGGCGTCGCGGACGAGCATGAAGGGAGCCACCTCCTTGGTGAGCCGGCCCGGGGGAGCCGGTCCTGTGAGCCGATTCACAAGTTCACAAGTGGGGGGACTCTCAGAGTCGCACCCTTGGGGTGCGTCAACAAGGGGTGGGTGAAGAAAGGCTGTGGGGCGGGCAAAGGCCCGCCCCACGTGTCCCGTGCGCCCCGGCGGTGCCGCGGGGACGGTGTGTTCAGTAGCGCTGGTTGAGATAGCCGAGCAGCTCGTGGTGGAGCAGACCGTTCGAAGCGGCCGCGTTGCCGCCGCCCGGACCGGAGACGCCGTCCAGGCTGGTGAACCGCCCGCCCGCCTCCTGGACGATGATCGCGTTCGCCGCCATGTCCCACAGGGACAGCTCCGGCTCGGCGGCGATGTCCACCGAACCCTCGGCGACCATCATGTACGGCCAGAAGTCCCCGTACCCACGCGTCCGCCAGCAGGCCCGGGTCAGGTCCAGGAAGCCGTCGAGGCGGCCCTGCTCCTCCCAGCCGCTCAGTGAGGCGTACCCCAGCGAGGCGTCCGCGATCCGCTCCACCTTCGACACCCGCAGCCGGGTCGCCGAGGTGAGGCTGCGGCCGGAGAACGCGCCCGCGCCCTTCGCCGCCCACCAGCGCCGGCTCAGGGCGGGCGCCGACACCACGCCGACCACCGGCTGGAAACCGTCCTCGCCCGCCTCCATCAGCGAGATCAGCGTCGCCCACACGGGCACCCCGCGGACGTAGTTCTTGGTGCCGTCGATCGGATCGATCACCCAGCGGCGGGGGCCGGTGCCCTCGATCCCGTACTCCTCGCCCAGGATCGCGTCGCGCGGGCGGGCCCGGTGGAGATGGCCGCGGATCAGTTCCTCGGCCGCCTTGTCGGCCTCGCTCACCGGCGTCATGTCCGGCTTGGTCTCGACCTTCAGATCGAGGGCCTTGAACCGGTCCATCGTCGCCGCGTCGGCGGCGTCCGCCAGTACATGGGCGAGGCGCAGATCATCGTGGTAATCGGGCATGTCGTCACAGTATCCACCGGCACCCGGCGGGGCTACATGGCCCCTGGCCGGCGGCCCGGTGCGCGGGCCCTTGACAGTCCCGTGCGGCGCGTCAACTCTGAACCGCAGGTCCCCGGGCGTGGGAGGCGATGGTGCCGTCAGCGCGAGAAGCCCTGCTGAACGCCGCTCTGGCGGCCCTGGACGAACAGCCCTGGCGGACGGTGCGCATGGTTGACGTCGCCGCCCTGGCCGGAGTGTCGCGGCAGAGCCTCTACAACGAGTTCGGCGGCAAGGACGGTCTGGCCCGCGCCCTGCTCGGGGAGGCGGCCGACGGCTATCTCGCCGGGGTGGACCGGGCGCTGCGCGCGGACGCGGGTACGGGCCGGGGGCCCGCTGCCGTCGCGCTCTGGACGGTCCGGGAGGCCCGGACCAACGCCCTGGTCAAGGCGCTGCTCACGGGCTTCTGGGGGGAACGCCTGCCCCGGTCCGCGGCGTCCCCGACCCCCGCCGAACTGCTCGGCCTGGCCCGGGACCGTGCCGTGACCGCGCTGGCGGGCGGGCAGCCGCCGGAGGCCGCCGCCGAGCTGGCCGTGCGCTGCGAGACCGTGCTGCGGCTCGCGCTGTCCTACGTGATGGTGCCCGCGGAGGGCTGCGCGGCACCGCTGATCACGGAGGCGGCGCCGCGGGAGGCCTGCTGACGGCCCGGACACCGGGGTCCGCGGCCCGGGTGCGCGGGCCCGGGTTCAGTGGGAGGAGCCGGACAGCTGGAGGCCGATCACACCGACGATCACCAGCGAGATCGAGACCAGCTTCAGGGTCGAGACCACGTCGTCGAGGAAGACCATCCCGTAGATCGCCGTACCGGCCGCGCCGATTCCGGTCCACACCGCGTAGGCGGGGCCGACGTCGAGCTTCTTCAGCGACAGTGTCAGCAGCCCGAAGCTGCCGAGCGCGAACACGCAGAACGCGACCGTCGGCCAGAGCCGGCTGAATCCGTGGCTCAGCTTCAGACACACGGCGAAGCCGGTCTCCAGCAGTCCCGCGACCACGACCAGCAGCCATGCCATCGTCAGTTGCCTCCGTGTAGGTGACGCCTTCGTCCAGCCCGTCGCGATGTCCGGCTCGGTGCGATTAGCCCTTACCAGTCCCGGGAACTCGCAAACGTGCGCGAGTCGCCGGGCGTGTGACGGGGGCGGGCTCAGTCGCCCTCGCGCCGCTCACGTGTGGCGAGCAGCCTGCGCAGCGAGTACAGCCGCGCGGGATCGGCGTGTCCCTCGGCGACCCAGGCGTCCAGCGCGCATTCCGGCTGGTTCTCGTCGTGGGTGCAGCCGCGCGGGCAGTTCTCGGTACCGGGCTCCAGGTCGGGGAAGGCGTGGATGACGCGTGAGGGGTCCACGTGGTGCAGCCCGAAGGAGCGCACCCCGGGGGTGTCGACCACCCAGCCCCGGTTGCCCGGGAGCGGCAGCGCGAGCGCGGAGGTGGTGGTGTGCCGGCCGCGGCCGGTGACCGCGTTGACGACACCGGTCGTACGCCGCCGGTCCTTCGGGACCAGGGCGTTGACCAGCGTGGTCTTCCCGACGCCGGAGTGCCCGACGAACGCCGTGATCCGGTCGTTCAGCTGCTCGCGCACCCGGTCGGCCGCGTCGCCGTTCTCCAGCTCCTCGCGGCTGGTGACGATGTAAGGGACCCCGAGCGGCGTGTACGTCTCCAGCAGCTTGTCCGCGGAGGCCAGGTCGGACTTGGTGAGCACCAGGAGCGGGGTGAGCCCGCCGTCGTACGCCGCCACCAGACAGCGGTCGATCATGCGCGGGCGCGGTTCCGGGTCGGCGAGCGCGGTGACGATCGCCAGCTGGTCGGCATTGGCGACGACCACCCGCTCGTACGGGTCGTCGTCGTCCGCCGTCCGGCGCAGCACCGAGCGGCGCTCACCGATCCGGACGATGCGGGCGAGGGTGTCCTTGTCGCCGGACAGGTCGCCCACGATGGAGACGGTGTCGCCCACCACGGCGGCCTTGCGGCCCAGCTCGCGGGCCTTCATCGCCATCACCGTACGGCCGTCGACGAGGCAGGTGAGCCTGCCCCGGTCGACGGTGAGGACCATGCCGTCCTGGGCGTCCTCGTGCTTGGGGCGGGTGTGCGTACGGGGCCGGTTGCCCTTGCGGTTGGGGCGGACGCGGATGTCGTCCTCGTCGGGGTTCTTGCCGTAGCGGCGCATGTCCTCAGACCCCGAGCATTCCGGTCCACATGTCCGGGAAGTCCGGCAGGGTCTTGGCGGTCGTGCTCACGTTCTCGATCTCCACTCCGGGGACGGCGAGGCCGATGACCGACCCGGCGGTGGCCATCCGGTGGTCGTCGTACGTATGGAAGACGCCCCCGTGCAGCGGGCGCGGCCGGATGCGGAGGCCGTCGGCGGTCTCCGTGACATCGCCGCCGAGCCCGTTGATCTCCTTGGTCAGCGCGGCCAGCCGGTCCGTCTCGTGCAGCCGCAGATGCGCGACACCGCGGAGCGTGGAGGGGGAGTCGGCCAGGGCGGCGACGGCCGCGATGCCCGGGGTCAGCTCGCCGACCTCGCTCAGGTCCACGTCGATGCCGTGGACGCGTCCGGAGCCGGTGAAGGTGAGGCCGCGCTCGGTGAGCTCGCAGCTGCCGCCCATCGCGGTGAAGATCTCGCGCAGCGCGTCGCCGGGCTGCGTGGTGCGCTCCGGCCAGTCGGGGACGGTGACCCGGCCCCCGGTGACCAGCGCGGCGGCCAGGAACGGCTGGGCGTTGGACAGATCCGGTTCGATGGTCAGATCGCGGCCGAGCAGCGCCGAGGGGGAGACCCGCCAGACGTTCGGCTCGCCGCCCGTCTCCGGCTCGTCCACCTGGGCGCCGACGGCACGCAGCATGTCGACGGTCATCCGGATGTGCGGCATCGAGGGGAGGGCGGAACCCGTGTGCCGTACCTCCACGCCCTGGTTGAACCGGGGCCCCGACAGCAGCAGCGCCGAGACGAACTGGGAGGACGAGGAGGCGTCGATGGCCACCGGACCGCCGTCCAGGGCGCCGCCGCCGTGCACGGTCAGGGGGAGCGCGCCGCGTCCGCCGTCGTCGATCCGGGCGCCCAGGGCACGCAGGGCGTCGATCACGCCGTTCAGGGGGCGCTCGTAGGAGCGGGGGTCGCCGTCGAAGTGGACCGGGCCGTCCGCGAGGGTGGCCACCGGCGGCAGGAAGCGCATGACCGTGCCGGCGTTGCCGACATCGATCGTGGCCGGGCCGTGGAGTCCGGCGGGGATGATCCGCCAGGCCTCGCCGGTGGCGTCCGGGCCGCCCTGGACGGCGGAGCTGGAGGACACCATCTCCTCGATGCCGACGCCCATCGCGCGCAGCGCCTGAGCCATCAGCAGGGTGTCGCGGGAGCGCAGCGGGCGGCGCAGCCAGCCCGGCTCGGCGGCGAGGGAGGCGAGAACGAGTGCCCGGTTGGTGACCGATTTCGATCCGGGCACGGTGACGGTCGCGTCGACGGCTCCGCTCGCGTGGGGGGCGGGCCAGAGGGCGGGGTGCACGGAACTTTCGGTCATGGCCCTCACTTTAGTGGCTCACCGCAAACCCGGATCCCGATCAAAATGGTGGAAACCGGGGCGTAATCCAGGCGTGGTAGGGGCCCTGGGCGGGGCAGGGCCGTCACAGTCCCAGGAGCCAGCGCCCGCCGCCGATCAGCGAGCAGAGCGACACCGCGTGGAAGAAGAACAGCCACAGGGCCGCCGGGACGTCGGTGAGCCGTGCCAGCTGGTCCGCGTCGGAGTCCGGCGCACCGCCGTGCCGCCGCTTGGACTGGAGCTCGAAGGGCGGGCGCACGCCGCCCAGCAGCAGGAACCACACCGCCGCGTACGCGAACGCCGACTGCACGGCGGCCGAGGTCAGCCACGACACCAGCAGGAAGACCGTGCCCGTGAGGATCACGGTCAGGGCCCCGTACACATTGCGGATCATCACGAGCATCGCGGCGAGCAGCGCGGTGGCCAGCCACAGCAGCAGCGTGATCCTGCCGTCGGCCAGCAGCCAGGCGCCGCCCAGGCCCAGCAGCGACGGCGCGGTGTACCCGGCCGCCGCGGTGAGGATCATGCCGATGCCGGTCGGTCTGCCGCGGCTCACGGTCAGCCCGCTGGTGTCCGAGTGCAGCCGTATGCCGGACAGCTGCCGTCCGGTGAGCAGGGCCACCAGTCCGTGGCCGCCCTCGTGCGCGATCGTGATCGCGTTGCGCGAGAGCCTCCATATGAGGTTCGGCACGACGGCGACGAGCGCGGCGGTGGCCGTGACGACCACCAGCCACTGCGCGGGCGCGGGCTGGGTGCCGAAGACGCGATCCCACAGATCGCCCAGTTCTGTCGCGTTCATTGGCCGGGCGGCTCCCTTGCGGTCGTGGCGGGCGGTCGTGGCAGTCTGGCAGTTATGTGCGGACGGTATGCAGCGAGTCGGCGGCCCGAGGACCTGACCGGACTCTTCGAGGTCGAGAAGTGGGAACCCACCGAGACCCTTGAGCCCGACTGGAACGTGGCACCGACCAAAGAGGTCTACGCGGTACTGGAGCGTCCTGTGAAGGACGCAGACGATCAACGTCCGGTTCGCCAGCTGCGTGCCCTGAAGTGGGGACTCGTGCCGTCCTGGGCGAAGTCGCCGGAGGGCGGCGCCCGCATGATCAACGCCCGCGCGGAGACCGTGCACGAGAAGCCGTCCTTCCGGCGCCCCTTCGTGCAGCGCCGCTGCATCCTGCCCGCGGACGGCTATTACGAGTGGGTCACCGGCTCCGAGGAGCGGCAGCTGGAGGAGAGCGGGAAGAAGAAGAGGCCGCGCAAGCAGCCGTACTTCGTGACGCCCGCCGACGGTTCGGTCTTCGCGATGGCGGGGCTGTACGAGTTCTGGCGCGACCGGACCCTGCCCGACGACCATCCGATGGCCTGGTGGGTGACCTGCTCCGTGATCACCACCGAGGCGGAGACCACGCCGCTGGCCGTCGCCCCCGCCGAGGGCCCGGCCGCGCTGGCCGACATCCACCCCCGGATGCCGCTGATGCTGACCCCCGACCGCTGGGACGCCTGGCTGGACCCCGCGCGCACGGACGTCGAGGAGCTGCGGGGGCTGCTCTCCCCGCCGCCCGGCGGGCTGATGCGCGCCTATCCGGTGGGCACGGCGGTCAGCAACGTGCGCAACAACGGCCCCGAGCTGCTGGAGGAACTCGCGGCGCCGGAAGTCGCGACGCTGTTCTGACCGGGCCCGCCGCGACGCTGTTCTGACCGGGGCCCGCCGCGAGGCAGGATGAACCGTGTGAGCCGTGACGAGAGCGTGCAGAAGAGTCCGCGGGAAAGCGCGCGGAAGAGCCCGCGCAGAAGTGTGCGGAAGGCCGAGACCGGGGCGGGCGAGGCCCGGATCACCTGGCTGCCCGCGCCCGAGGCGCGTCTGGTGCTGGCGCTCGGTCATGGCGCGGGCGGCGGGATCGAGGCCCGGGACCTGACGGCCCTGGCCGCCGCGCTGCCCGCACAGGGGGTGACCGTCGCCCTGGTGGAGCAGCCCTGGCGGGTGGCCGGCAAGAAGGTGGCGCCCGCCCCGAAGACCCTGGACACCGGCTGGCGCGGGGTGTGGCCCGCGCTGGCCCGGCCGGGACTGCCGGTCGTGGCCGGCGGACGCAGCGCCGGAGCCCGGGTGGCGTGCCGGACGGCGACGGAGCTGGGCGCCCACGCCGTCCTGGCGCTCAGCTTCCCGCTGCACCCGCCGGGCAGGCCGGAGAAGTCCCGGGCGGACGAGCTGCTGGGGGCCGGCGTCCCCACCCTGGTGGTGCAGGGCGGCAACGATCCGTTCGGGCGTCCCGGCGAATTCCCGCCCGGCCCCCACGAACTGGCCGAGGTGCCGCACGGGGACCACGGCTTCGCGGTCCCGAAGAGGTCCGGCATGACCGAGGACGGGGCGATGGGTGTCCTCACCTCCGCGGTGACCGGATGGCTCGCCTCACTCGTATGACCGCGCGGCCCGTGCGACGTGCGCGCCCCGGGAATGCCGGATGCGGGGCCGCTGTTGTTCGAGGCGTCGGTACAAGCACGTCGTACGTGGAGAGGGAGTCCGTCGCATGGGTTCGACCATCTGCCCGCGCCGCTCGAACACCGCTGATCTGGAGTGGACGGTCCTGCACGCGGCCAGGACCACTCCCGAGCGGGCACCGGGCGGACCGGATCGACAGCCCGTCGCGAAGCCGGGTCGACTATTCTCCGATGCGAGCGGGTCCGGTTTCGGCTCCGCCACATCGTTGGAGGAGGTGGGTCCGGTCACTGGGACCGACACAGGGACCGACGACGGCCGCGCACAGGAGACGACCGCCGAGCGCAACGCGCGTTTCGAGCGGGACGCCCTCGGATTTCTCGATCAGATGTACTCGGCCGCACTGCGCATGACGCGCAACCCCGCCGACGCCGAGGACCTGGTCCAGGAGACGTACGCCAAGGCGTACGGGTCCTTCCACCAGTTCCGTGAGGGCACGAACCTCAAGGCGTGGATGTACCGCATTCTTACGAACACCTTCATCAACTCGTACCGCAAGAAGCAGCGCGAGCCCCAGCGCAGTGCCGCCGAGGAGATCGAGGACTGGCAGCTGGCGCGCGCCGAGTCGCACATGTCGACCGGTCTGCGTTCGGCCGAGTCCCAGGCGCTCGATCACCTGCCGGACTCCGATGTGAAGTCGGCGCTCCAGGCGATTCCCGAAGAGTTCCGCATCGCCGTGTATCTCGCCGACGTAGAAGGCTTTGCGTACAAGGAGATCGCGGACATCATGGGGACTCCTATCGGTACGGTGATGTCCCGGCTGCACCGCGGCCGCCGCCAACTGCGCGGCATGCTGGAGGACTACGCCCGTGAGCGCGGGCTCGTCCCGGCCGGCGCCGGTGCCGGTGAGTCGGACGATCGGAAAGGCTCGGCCTCATGAGCTGCGGAGAGCCGCACGAGACGGATTGCTCAGAGGTTCTCGACCATCTCTACGAGTTCCTCGACCGTGAGATGCCCGAGGGCGACTGCACCAAGTTCGAGGTGCACTTCGAGGAGTGCTCCCCGTGCCTGGAGAAGTACGGCCTGGAACAGGCGGTGAAGAAACTGGTCAAGCGCTGCTGCGGTCAGGACGAGGTCCCGACCGATCTGCGCTCCAAGGTGATGGGCCGGATCGATCTGATCCGTGCGGGCCAGGACGTTCCGGACCAGGATGTGGCCGTCGGCCCGGTGGACCGCTCGGCGGCCGCCACGGAGTGACATCGGCAGCGGGCGACCGCTGTACGGGTGAGGGCGTGCCGCGGACACCGCGGCGCGCCCTCACCCGTTCCCGCCGCCGCGCGGCGGTCGAACAGCGGACCGGCCGGTACCGGGAACAGCCGCTGCGCCCGGATCGTCAGGACGGCCGACGCCCGCGGCGAACCGGCCGGGGAAGGCGTGAGCGGGCCGCCCGGCGCTCTGGAGCGGCTGCGCCCCGGCACCGGACACGGCGACCGGCCGCAGGTGTGCGGGCGTCGGCGAGAGTCCTGGCGCGGGGCGGTCTGACCCCGGTCCGGGCTGGGTAACCCATGGGTAATGAGCGGGCGTCCGGCCGGGCATGGTTGGATGCGAAAGCAGAGCGGAAACAGAGGGTGTCCAGTCGGGACAGGCGGGAATCGTGAGGATCTTCGGGAAGGTACGGCATCGGCCATCCGCATCATGGCGGCAGGCCACGGACCGCGCGTTCACGCTGATCGGCGACGGCCGGTACGAGGACGCGGGGGCGCTGCTGACGCGCGCGGCGGACCTGGAGCCCTGGCTCTCGGAGTCCTGGTTCAATCTGGCGCTGCTGCACAAGTTCCGGCACGACTGGGAGCAGGCCAGAGCGGCGGGCCTGCGGGCCGTCGCGCTGCTCGACCGGGAGTCCGGCGCGCCCGACTGGTGGAATGTCGGGATCGCGGCCACCGCGCTCCAGGACTGGCCGCTGGCGCGGCGGGCCTGGCAGGCGTACGGCCTCAAGGTGCCGGGCAGCGGCCAGCACAACGCGGCGTCGAACACCGAGCCGACCGGGATGGACCTGGGCAGCGCGGCGGTACGGCTGTCGCCCGAGGGCGAGGCCGAGGTCGTCTGGGGACGCAGGCTGGATCCGGCCCGGATGGAAGTGCTGTCGATCCCGCTGCCGTCCTCCGGGCGGCGCTGGGGCGAGGTCGTTCTGCACGACGGGGTGCCGCACGGCGAGCGGGTCACCGCGGCCGGGCCCTCCTACCCGGTCTTCGACGAGATCGAGCTGTGGGCGCCGTCGCCCGTGCCCACCTGGGTGGTGCTGCTGGAGGCGGCCACCGAGGAGGACCGGGACGCGCTGGAGCAGCTCGCCTCGGACGCCGGGTTCGCCGCCGAGGACTGGTCGTCCTCGGTCCGGCTGCTCTGCCGCGCCTGTTCGGAGAGCCGGATGGAGAGCGACGAGGGCGACGGCGAGCACCTGGACCCGCACGACCACAGCGAGCCCGGCCACCCGGGGCCGCTGGGCCACCGGACCGCCGGTGACCTGTGGGTGCCGGAGCGCGAGTGCGGTATCGCGGCGCCCGCCGGACTGGTGCGCGGGCTGCTGGACGGCTGGGTCGCGGACAGCCCGGACAGCCGGGAATGGCGGGATCTCGAAGAAGTCTGCTGAGCGGTGCCCGTAGGCTGTACGGGCACCGATCGCGGTGCTGGTTCTCCCGGTCCCCCGGATCCCCGGTTCCTCCGGGCTCCCGGGCCATCGGGTCTCAGGTTTCGCAGGAAGGCGTACGGCGGACATGGCGCAGCAGGATACGGACGAGCAGATCAGCGTGGACGACGAGGGTTTCGTCGTGGACACCGAGGACTGCGAGGCACGTGAGGCGGCGTACCGCGAGCGCGGCACCTCCCGTCCGATCACGGTCGTGGGCAACCCGGTGCTGCACAAGGAGTGCAAGGACGTCACCGAGTTCGGCGACGAGCTGGCGCAGCTGATCGACGACATGTTCGCCAGCCAGCGGACGGCGGAGGGCGTGGGCCTGGCCGCCAACCAGATCGGCGTCGACCGCAAGGTCTTCGTCTACGACTGCCCTGACGACGACGGTGTGCGGCACGTGGGCGTCATCTGCAACCCCGTTCTCGACGAGCTGCCGCCCGAGGCGCGGGTGCTGGACGACTCCAACGAGGGCTGCCTCTCGGTGCCGACGGCGTACGCGGAGCTGGCCCGCCCGGACTACGCGGTGGTGCGCGGCCAGGACGCCAAGGGCAACCCGGTCAAGGTGCGGGGCAACGGGTACTTCGCGCGCTGCCTCCAGCACGAGACGGACCACCTGTACGGCTACCTGTACATCGACCGGCTCTCCAAGCGCGACCGCAAGGACGCGCTGCGGCAGATGGCCGAGGGCACCCCGCGCTACGAGGTCGTCCCGAACGACTGAGTGCCGCCGGACCGGGTGACCCCGGGGCGCGCACGGGTGGTCCGGGGCCGCCGCCGGTGACGGCGGTGGCCCCGGACCATTACCCCATCCCTCGTCCGGGTGGAGCCTGTGGCAGGTAACTGTCGCTTTTCCAGGGGCAGTTGACGCGCGTCGACTCCTGGGACAGGCTCGCCTGAACATCACACGGTGATAGGGAGTCCCCCCATGATCAGACGCACCGCGCGCGTCCTGCTCGGTCTTGTCATGACCATTGCTTTCGCGTGGGGCGGGGCGGTCGTGACCGCCGGCACCGCGCAGGCCGACGGCTGTTACACCTGGACCCGCACGCTCTCGCCCGGCGCCACCGGCAACGACGTCGTCCAGCTCCAGATCCGGGTGGCCGGCTACCCCGGCTACAACTCGGTGCTCGCCATCGACGGCTCGTACGGCCCGGCCACCACCGCCGCGGTCAAGCGATTCCAGGCGGCGTACGGGCTGGCGGCCGACGGTGTCGCGGGCCCGGCCACCCAGGCCAAGATCTACGCCCTCCAGGACAACGACTGCACCCCGATCCACTTCACGTACCCCGAGCACAACACCTGCAACGGCACCTGGGCCGGGGGCGCGGTCGCGGCGGGCACGGCCAAGGCCAACGCCCTGAGCACCATGTGGAAGCTGGAGGCCCTGCGGCACGCCCTCGGTGACCAGTCCATCCGTGTCACCAGCGGTTTCCGCTCCACCTCGTGCAACGCGGCCGTCGGCGGGGCCGCCAACAGCCGCCATCTGTACGGTGACGCGGCCGACCTCGGCGCCGGGCCGCACTCCCTGTGCACCCTCGCCAAGCAGGCCCGCAACCACGGCTTCAACGGGATCCTCGGCCCGGGATACCCCGGCCACGGTGACCACGTGCACGTCAACCAGGGACCCAGCCACTACTGGTCCGCCTCCAGCTGCGGCATCTGAGGACCGTCTCCCCTCCTGTGCGGGGGCGCCGCGCGCGCGGAGCCCCCGCACTCCCGGACGGCGGCCCCGGATCAGGCGGCCCCGGACATCGCGGCCGGGCCGCGGAAGGTGCGGCGGTAGGCGTTCGGAGTCGTCCCCAGGGACCGTACGAACTGGTGGCGCAGCGCTGCCGCCGTGCCGAAGCCGGTCCGCCCGGCGATCGTGTCCACCGTCTCGTCCGAGGTCTCCAGCAGATGCTGGGCCAGCAGCACCCGCTGCCGCAGCAGCCAGCGGTACGGAGTGGTGCCCGTCTCCTGCTGGAAGCGGCGCGCGAAGGTGCGCGGGGACATGTGGGCCAGACCGGCCAGCTGCTCGACGGTCAGCTCCTGGTCGAGGTGGCGCTCCATCCAGGCGAGGGTGTCCCCGACCGTGTCGCACCTGGTGCGGGGCAGCGGGCGCTGGATGTACTGCGCCTGACCGCCGTCGCGGTGCGGCGGTACCACCATGCGGCGCGCGACGGCGTTGGCGACATCGGGGCCGTGCGCCTGGCGGACCAGATGCAGACAGGCGTCGATCCCGGCGGCGGTGCCCGCCGAGGTGATGACCGGCCCGTCGTCCACGTACAGCACATCCGGCTCCACGACGGCCAGCGGGAAGCGCCGGGCCAGCTCGTCGGCGTGCCGCCAGTGGGTGGTGCAGCGGCGGCCGTCCAGCAGCCCGGCCGCGCCGAGGACGTAGGCGCCGGAGCAGACGCTCAGCACCCGCGCACCGCGCTCCACGGCCCGGCGCAGGGCCTCCAGCACCTCCGGCGGATACTCCCGCTCCATGAAATGGCTGCCCGCCGGTACGGCGATGAGGTCGGCCCCCTCCAGCCGGTCGAGGCCGTGGGGTGTGCTGATGGTGAACCCGGCGTGCGTCCGCAGCTCGGGCCCCTCGGCCGAGACCACCGCGAAATCGTGCACCGGCAGACCCTCGTCGCTGCGGTCGAGCCCGAAGACCTCGCACAGCACGCCGAGTTCGAAGGGGTGGACCTCGTCGAGCAGCAGGGCGGCGACATTCTTCAGCATGACGGCAGTGTGGCAGTAATTCGATGCTGTGTGACAGTCCTGCCACTGCCGGAATGTGTCCGCACGGACGACAGTAGAGGCGTGAACACATTCCTGAACTACCTGGGCATAACGGCTGTTTTCGTGCTCTTTCTGCTGCCGACGTTCCTCGGGCTCGCCCGTGAACGCCGCATCGACCGGGAACTGGGAGAAGCGGAACGGGAACACGGGGCGGAGCCCCCGCGAACGAGGGGCGCCGCGCGGCCTGTCACGGCCACGCGGCGCCCCTCCCCCCGGAGCTGGGCCAGGATCTGACCCGGGTCCCGGCGGACGGCCCTGAGGAGCCGGCCTCGGGACGTCCTCCCCTAAGGGCTGTCCCGCAATTCCTGGCGGGCGCACGACGACAGCTACGGCACCTCGCCGCGTTGTCGAAACGCCCGAATACATCCAGTATGCGGGCGCCTCTCCGCCTTGCGATGCACCGCATCCGACGCCGCGCGCTGATCCACCAGGAATTGCGGGACAGCCCCTAGAAGTCGTCGTCGAAGCCGACCGAGCCCTCCACCGCCACCTGGTAGGCGGACGGGCGGCGCTCGAAGAAGTTCGTCAGCTCCTGGACACCCTGGAGTTCCATGAACGAGAACGGGTTCTCCGAGCCGTACAGCGGGGGGAAGCCGAGGCGGGTGAGCCGCTGGTCGGCCACGCACTCCAGGTACTGCCGCATCGACTCGGTGTTCATGCCGGGCAGGCCCTCGCCGCACAGGTCGCGGCCGAACTGCAGCTCCGCCTCGACGGCCTCCTTCAGCATGTCGGTGACCTGCTGCTGGAGCTCGTCGTCGAAGAGGTCCGGCTCCTCCTTGCGGACGGTGTCCACGACCTCGAACGCGAAGTTCATGTGCATGGTCTCGTCACGGAACACCCAGTTGGTGCCCGTGGCGAGGCCGTGCAGCAGGCCGCGCGAGCGGAACCAGTACACGTAGGCGAAGGCACCGTAGAAGAACAGCCCCTCGATGCACGCCGCGAAGCAGATCAGGTTCAGCAGGAAGCGCCGGCGGTCCGCCTTCGTCTCCAGCCGGTCGATCTTCTCGACCGAGTCCATCCACTTGAAGCAGAACTGCGCCTTCTCGCGGATGGAGGGGATCTCCTCGACCGCGTCGAACGCCGCCGCCCGGTCGTCCGGATCGGGCAGATACGTGTCGAGCAGCGTCAGATAGAACTGGACGTGCACGGCCTCCTCGAAGAGCTGCCGCGACAGATACAGCCGCGCCTCGGGAGAGTTGATGTGCTTGTACAGCGTCAGCACGAGGTTGTTGGAGACGATGGAGTCACCGGTCGCGAAGAACGCCACCAGCCGGCCGATCATGTGCTGTTCGCCGGGGGAGAGCTTGGCGAGGTCGGCGACGTCGGAGTGGAGGTCGACCTCCTCCACCGTCCAGGTGTTCTTGATCGCGTCCCGGTAGCGCTCGTAGAAGTCCGGGTAGCGCATCGGGCGCAGGGTCAGTTCGAAACCCGGGTCGAGCAGGTTCTTGTTCTCGTTGGAGCTCATTACTGGCAGGCCTCGCAGGACTCGGGGTTTTCCAGGGAGCAGGCGATGGCGTCCGCGTCGGGAGCCTGGGCCTGCTGTACGGGGATGGGGGCGGCGGAGGCCTGGCCGGACGCGGCACGGGCGATCCGGGTCGCCGGGCGCGACCGCAGGTAGTACGTCGTCTTCAGCCCCTGCTTCCAGGCGTACGCGTACATCGAGGAGAGCTTGCCGATCGTCGGCGTCTCCAGGAACAGGTTCAGCGACTGGCTCTGGTCGAGGAACGGCGTACGCGCCGCCGCCATGTCGATCAGTCCGCGCTGCGGGATCTCCCACGCGGTGCGGTACAGCGCCCGCACCTCCTCGGGGATCCAGGCGAAGCCCTGCACGGAGCCGCTCGCCTCGCGCAGCGCCTCGCGGGTCCGGGCGTCCCACACGCCGAGCTGCTTGAGCTCGTCCACCAGATAGGCGTTGACCTGGAGGAACTCACCGCTGAGCGTCTCGCGCTTGAAGAGGTTGGAGACCTGCGGCTCGATGCACTCGTACACCCCGGCGATCGAGGCGATCGTGGCGGTCGGCGCGATGGCCAGGAGCAGCGAGTTGCGCATCCCGGTCCGCGCGACGCGGGCGCGCAGGGCGTCCCAGCGCTCCGGCCAGTTCAGCGCGGTGTCGTAGTGGTCGGGGTGCAGCACCCCGCGTGCCGCCCGGGTCTCGGACCAGGCGGGCAGCGGACCCGACCGCTCGGCGAGGTCGCAGGACGCCTCGTACGCCGCGAGCATGATGCGCTCGGAGATCTTCGTGGACAGGGCCCGGGCCCCGGGGGAGTCGAAGGGCAGCCGCAGCTGGAAGAAGACGTCCTGGAGACCCATGGCGCCCAGGCCCACCGGCCGCCAGCGGGCGTTGGAGCGCCCGGCCTGCTCGGTCGGGTAGAAGTTGATGTCGACGACCCGGTCCAGGAAGGTCACGGCGGTCCGCACGGTGGCGTCCAGCCGCTCCCAGTCGATGGACCCGTCCGCCACGAACGACCCCAGGTTGACCGAGCCCAGATTGCAGACGGCCGTCTCGCCGTCGTCGGTCACTTCGAGGATCTCTGTGCACAGGTTCGACGAGTGGACGACGCGGCCCGGCTCGGCGGTCTGGTTGGCGGTCCGGTTGGAGGCGTCCTTGAACGTCATCCAGCCCTGGCCGGTCTGCGCGAGCGTACGCATCATCCGGCCGTACAGGTCCCGCGCGGGCATCGACTTGCGGGCCAGCCCCGCGGCCTCCGCCGCGCGGTACGCGGCGTCGAACTCGTCGCCCCACAGGTCGACCAGCTCGGGCACATCGGCGGGCGAGAACAGCGACCACTGGCCGTCCGCGTCGACCCGGCGCATGAACTCGTCGGGGATCCAGTGCGCCAGGTTGAGGTTGTGCGTGCGCCGCTGGTCCTCGCCCGTGTTGTCGCGAAGCTCCAGGAACTCCTCGATGTCCGCGTGCCAGGTCTCCAGGTACACGGCGGCTGCGCCCTTGCGGCGGCCACCCTGGTTGACCGCGGCGACCGAGGCGTCGAGCGTCTTCAGGAACGGCACGATTCCGTTGGAGTGGCCGTTGGTGCCCCGGATCAGCGAACCGCGGGCACGGATGCGGGAGTACGAGAGGCCGATGCCGCCCGCGTGCTTGGAGAGCCGCGCCACCTGGTGGTAGCGGTCGTAGATCGAGTCCAGCTCGTCCTTGGGCGAGTCCAGCAGATAGCAGGAGGACATCTGCGGGTGCCGGGTGCCGGAGTTGAAGAGTGTGGGGGAGGAGGGCAGATAGTCCAGCCGGCTCATCAGCCCGTACAGCGCGGCGACCTCGTCCAGCGCGCGCACGCTCTCGTCCTCGGCCAGACCCGAGGCCACGCGCAGCATGAAGTGCTGCGGGGTCTCGATGACCTGCCGGGTGTGCGGGTGGCGCAGCAGATAGCGGCTGTGCAGCGTCCGGAGCCCGAAGTAGCCGAAGCGGTCGTCCGCGCCGTCGGCCAGCGACCGCTCGACCAGGGCGTCGAGCGCCGCCGCGTGGAGTGCCACGAACCGCGCGGTGCGGTCGGCGATCAGGCCCTCGCGGTGCCCCACGGCGACCGAGGCGGAGAACGACACCGCGCCCTGGCCCGCCGCCTCGTCGGCGATGGACCGGGTCAGCAGCCGGGCGGCGAGCCGGGAGTAGGCGGGGTCCTCGGAGATCAGCCCCGCGGCCGCCTCGGTGGCCAGCGAACGCAGCTCCGCCTCGTCCGACCGGGCGTTGCGGCCGCGCAGCGCGGCGGCGGCGACCCGTCCGGGATCGGTGTCGGGCAGATCGACGGTGAGGTCCGTCAGGGTCCGCAGCAGTGCGGTCCCCGGTGCGTCGGTCGTGGGCTCCGTCGGTTCGGCTGCGGCGGCTGAAACCGGATCGGCTGGCGCGATGGTCACGGGGATTTCCCTCGCTCGGCTGGGGGCCGGCGGGGAACGGGGGCAGCCGGGCAGCACGATGCCCGGGGCGGGGCAGCACTGCGTACGGCGTCCACCGGCCCATCCGCGAGGCCCGGACGTCTTGGCGTCCGGTTCGGTCGAGCCGGACGCGCTGTCGACAGGTCGTCGGACTTCGGGTGTGCAAAAGCACACTGAATACACCGTTGCGGGACAGTTCCGGATTCGCACCGGATTCCCCTGCGGCGACAGCGAGCACGAGCATACATGTGGGGGCCGCCCGATGAGGCAGCCCCCACATGTTGTGTCGCGGGGTGCGCCGGGCCCTGTCGGAGCGTCAGCCGGTGGGCGAGCGGTGGCAGGCCGGGGAGCGGCTCCCGGCCCCCTCCCGGGCCCTGACCCGGCCCCCTCCCGGGCCCTCGCTCAGCCCCTCCGGCCCCCGCCGGACACCCTCTCCACCCCGCTCCGGGCCCCCTCCCCGGCTGCTCCCGGCTGCCCGTACGGCGCGATCCTCCCGGCCCCCTCCGGGCCCCGTACGGATGGTCTCCCCGGCCGCGGATTCCCTCAGCCGCTCGCTCCCACGTCGTTGTTCGGGGCCCCGTCGCCGACCGGTGGCAGGTCGCCGCGTTCGACGGGACCCGCGCCGGGTGCCCGGCCCGCCGGGGGCAGGATCTCGTCGAGTTCACGGTCATCCGCGCGGTGCGCGGCCTCGGCGGCCGTGCGCAGGGTGTCGCGGTCGACCTCCCCCCGGGCTCCGCCGACCCGGACGACGACCTCGCCCTCCGCGCGGGCGTACTCATGGCCGTCCGGCGTCGAGCGGTACCAGTTCGCGCCGTCCCGCTCGCAGGCGGCCGGTGTGCCCGATCCCCCGCCGGGCCGCGGGCCCGCCGCGCAGTTCGCCGCCGTCAGTGTGCCGCGCTCCACGGAGAGCTGGATGCGCTTGCCGCCCGCCGCCGTGTAGAAGCTCCCGAAACCGTCGTCGCCGAGGACGCCGACGGACTGCCGGGCCAGGGTGTAGCCGGGGACCTCGGTCACATAGACATGGCCGGTGGTGGTCTGGATGGCCGCGGCCCTGGCCTCCAGCGCGGCCCGGCCGGGCACCGGGGCGGAGGGGGCCGCGCCCCCGGGGCTGTCCGCATCGGGGCCGGGGGCCGGCTCCGTGCCGCAGGCCGCGAGCGTCAGCACCAGCAGCACGGGCCACAGTCCGGGGAGCGGGGAGCGAGGATTCATGCCCGCATCCTCGCGTACGGTGACCGCCGCGCACAGCCGGAGAACGGGTGCGGGCCGCCGCGCCTCCCGGGGGGACGCGACGGCCCGCACCGATGTTCCTGCCGGTCAGTGACCGCCCGGCGCGACCGCCGTGGCCGGCGTGGCCGGCGGCAGCTCCGCCTCGACGCCGGGGTCACCCGCATCGGCCGTGTAGTCGGCCGGCGAGGTCTCGTCGATGCCCGCAGGGGCCTTCACCGCGTTCAGGACGAGGGTCAGGACGATCACGACCACCACGTTCAGCACAAAGGCCGTCAGCCCGATGTAGCCGATCTCGCCGATTCCCGGAATCTCCTTCGAGGAGCCGCCGAAGTGCTTCTGGGTGGGGCTCGCCACGCCGTACGCGGCGAGCGTTCCGTACGCCATGCCGGCCGCCCAGCCCGCCAGCAGCGCCCAGCGGTGGAACCAGCGGGTGAACAGCCCGCCGACCAGGGCCGGCATCGTCTGGAGGATCCAGATGCCGCCGAGCAGCTGGAAGTTGATGGCGACCGTCTTGTCCATGGTGAGGACGAAGAGCAGGGCCCCGACCTTGACCAGGAGCGAGACCACCTTGGAGACCTTGGTCTCCTGGGCGGGTGTCGCGTCGGGTTTCAGGAAGTCCTTGTAGATGTTGCGGGTGAAGAGGTTCGCCGCGGCGATGGACATGATCGCGGCGGGCACCAGGGCACCGATGCCGATGGCGGCGAACGCCACTCCCGCGAACCAGTCGGGGAACATGTTCTCGAACAGCTGAGGGATGGCCAGCTGCCCGTTGTCCACCTTCACTCCGGCGGCGATCGCCATGAAGCCGAGCAGCGCCAGCATGCCCAGCATCAGGGAGTACAGCGGCAGGATCGTGGTGTTGCGCCGGATCACCTCGCGGCTGCGGCTGGAGAGCGTCGCGGTGATCGAGTGCGGGTACATGAAGAGCGCGAGCGCGGATCCCAACGCCAGTGTCGCGTAACCCCATTGGCCCATGTCGCCGGGGACCAGCGAGCCGCGCGGCTGACCGGTCGCCGGGTTCTTCCGGGAGAACGCCTCGCCCGCCCTGGCGAAGATGTCGTCGAAGCCGCCCAGCTTGACCGGTATGTAGATGATCGCCACCGCGATCACCAGATAGATCAGGCCGTCCTTCACGAATGCGATCAGCGCGGGCGCCCGCAGCCCGGACGAGTAGGTGTACGCGGCGAGCACGGCGAAGGCGATGAGCAGCGGCAGGTCCTTGACGAACCAGTGCGTGGTCTCACCCCCGCCGACGCCCATGACGTCCAGCACCGCCTGGATTCCGACGAGTTGGAGCGCGATGTACGGCATCGTGGCGAGGATGCCGGTGACGGCGACCGCCAGCGAGAGCCCCTTGGAGCCGAAGCGTCCGCGGACGAAGTCCGAGGTGGTGACGTAGCCGTGCTTGTGCGAGACCGACCACAGCCGCGGCAGGAAGGTGAAGATCAGCGGGTAGACGAGGATCGTGTACGGGACGGCGAAGAAACCCGCCGCGCCCGCCGCGTAGATCGCCGCCGGGACGGCGACGAAGGTGTACGCCGTGTAGAGGTCGCCGCCCAGCAGGAACCAGGTGACCCAGGTGCCGAACGACCGTCCGCCCAGGCCCCATTCGTCCAGGCTGGCCTCGTTCTCGGCCTTGCGCCAGCGGGCCGCCATGAAGCCGATGACCGTGACGGCCACGAAGAAGAAGATGAAGACGCCGAGCGCGACGCCGTTCACACCGTCCTTCATGCGGAGGCACCCCCCGCGCGGGCGCGCCGGTCACGCTGCCACAGCTTGTACGCGACCATCGTCAGCGCGGTCGAGAGCAGCACCCAGAGCATCTGGTACCAGTAGAAGAACGGGATGCCGATGAACGTCGGGTCGACCTTCGCGTACGAACCCACCCAGAGCATCGCCACGAACGGGGCGACGAGACAGAGCGCGATCACCACTCTCGTGGGGGTGACCGTCGGTGGTTTCGTCTCGGTGTCTGCTGGCATGTGGTGACTCCGTCCCCTCGCTGATCACCGGCTGCGGTCCGCGTGTGCGGTCCGGCAACGGTGATGTATCGGAGGGACTCACGGACACGGGAGTCATCCGGTTCACCCGTACGTGCAACTCCGCGCGCACATACGCGTACGCGTAGGCGCACGCGTATGTGCGCGTACGTACGCGGGGTCCGTGCGCGTACGCGCGCCCGCACCCCGCGTACGTACGCGGGCCCGGAAACGGACAGGTGCGGCGCCCGGGGAAGCCGTTCCCCGGGCGCCGCACCTGTGCCGTCCCCGCCGCCGGGGCGGCATGGCCTCAGTCGGTGGGCCGCTTCAGCCTGGCGACGAACTTGTAGCGGTCGCCCCGGTAGACCGAGCGCACCCACTCCACCGGTTCGCCCTGCCCGTCGATCGAGTGGCGGGACAGCATCAGCATCGGAAGACCCACATCCGTACCGAGCAGCCCCGCCTCGCGCGGGGTGGCCAGCGAGGTCTCGATGGTCTCCTCGGCCTCGGCCAGCCTCACGTCGTACACCTCGGCGAGCGCGGTGTAGAGAGAGGTGTACTTCACCAGAGAACGGCGGAGAGCCGGGAAGCGTTTGGCCGAAAGGTGTGTGGTCTCGATCGCCATCGGCTCGCCGCTGGCCAGTCGCAGACGCTCGATCCGCAGCACCCGGCCGCCCGCCGTGATGTCCAGCAGACCGGCGAGCGTGTCGTCGGCGGTGACATAGCCGATGTCCAGAAGCTGAGACGTCGGTTCCAGTCCCTGGGCGCGCATGTCCTCGGTGTACGAGGTCAGTTGGAGCGCCTGGGAGACCTTCGGCTTGGCGACGAAGGTTCCCTTGCCCTGGATGCGCTCCAGCCGGCCCTCGACGACCAGCTCCTGGAGCGCCTGGCGCACGGTGGTGCGCGAGGTGTCGAACTCGGCTGCCAGGGTGCGTTCGGGCGGCACGGGTGTGCCCGGTGGCAGGGTGTCGGTCATGTCGAGGAGATGGCGCTTGAGCCGGTAGTACTTCGGTACGCGCGCCGTGCGCGTACCCGCACCGGTCTCGTTCCCCGAACTGCCCCCGTCGGCGCCCATGGCCCGCCTTCCCGACTGCTGCGTTGCTGCCGTCACCGGCTCCTCCGTCTGTCGCGGCTCACATGGTGGCACGGTCCCGTCACGGGTCGTCGCCCTCCCTTAGGTGTCGGTCCTATAACGGACGCGAGTGCACTTCTTATACACCCTTGACACCCCTAAAGGTCTAGGCCAAGCTCCCGGTACTGGTCTAAACCATTAAAGACCAGGTCCAGCCCCAGCAGTACTCGTCGAATGTCTTCGCGGTGGGCGGGGTTGCAGCATCCCTGAGGAGGGTTTGGCGTGAAGCGCAAGCTCATCGCGGCGATCGGCGTCGCGGGCATGTTGGTTTCGATCGCAGCATGTGGTTCGGATGACAAGGCATCGTCCAAGGACCCGAAGGACCGCAAGGAAGACCTGACGGTCTGGCTCATGGGTGACGCGCAGTCGACCTGGCCGGAACTGGTCAAGGACGTCAACGCCCAGTTCAAGAAGAAGTACCCCAATGTCACCGTCAAGATCCAGTACCAGCAGTGGTCGGACAAGGTGAAGAAGCTCGACACCTCCCTCGGTGGCGACAAGTTCCCGGACGTTGTCGAGCTCGGCAACACCGAGACCATGCAGTACATCCTCAATGGTGCGCTCGGCGAGATCGACCCCAAGAAGTACGAGAACTCGGACACCTGGATCAAGGGTCTGAAGGACACGTGCTCCTTCGAGGGCAAGACCTACTGCGTCCCGTACTACGCCAGTGCCCGTCTGGCTGTCTACAACAAGGACATGCTGAAGGCCGCCACCGGCAGCGATGTCCTCCCGCAGACCGAGGACGAGTTCCTCAAGGCCATGGACAAGGTCTCGGCCGAGCTGGGCAAGAAGGACAAGCGCGCCTCGTCCCTCTACTTCCCGGGCCGTTACTGGTACGCGGCGATGTCCTACGTCGCGGCGTACGGCGGCGAGGTCGCCAAGTACGACGAGGGCTCGAAGCAGTGGAAGGCCACCCTCTCCTCGCCCGAGTCGCAGAAGGGCATCGCCCACTACGTCGACCTGGTCAAGAAGTACAACAAGGCCGACCAGACGAAGGACGAGCAGGACCACGCCAACGTCATGGCCAACGAGAAGGCCGCGGTCATCTACGGCCAGGCCTGGGAGGCCGGCGGCGTCACCACGGGCGAGAACGGCAACCCGAAGCTCGACGGCAAGATCGCCACGGCCGGTATGCCCGGCCCGGAGGGCAAGGCGCTCCCGTCCTTCATCGGCGGCTCCGACCTCGCGACGATCTCCAAGTCCAAGGTCCAGGACCTCGGCGAGGAGTGGATCTCCCTCTTCACGAACGCGAAGTCGATGGACGTCCTCGCGTCGAAGAACATCCTCCCCAACAACGAGAAGCAGCTTGAGCCGCTGAAGGCCAAGCCGGAGACGGCCCCCATCGCCAACGCGGTGCCGGACGCCTGGTTCACGCCGATCGCCCCGGGCTGGGCCTCGGTCGAGAAGGAGGAGATCCTTGAGAACCTCCTCCTGGACATCCTCAAGGGCACGTCGGTCGCCGACGCGGCCAAGAAGGCCGACGAGAAGATCGACGCCCTGATCAACAAGAAGGCCTAGGGGCGTCCGGCACCCGCAGGAGCAGGAGCGGGACCGGGTGCGCGCGTCCGCACGGCGGAGGACCGAGTCATGGCGGAGCCATGGTGAGTGACGACAACGCCGCGGACGCGCGCACCCGGACCCACGACGCCGCCCCCGGGTGCCGGCCGGTCCGAGTTTTCCGATCGCCGGGCGGGGGCCCGGCACCGCGCCGGGCCCCCGCTCCTCAGCACAAGCACGCCGTGATTTCCGGGGGTTGCCTCGGACCCGCGATGGAAGGTCAGCCACGTGACTGCCGCCGACACCAAGGCCGCCGGGCCACCGGTCTCCGAACCACGTGATCCCCGATTGACCGGGCCCCGGCTGTCCGAAGAGGACGGCGCCGGGCCCCGCGTACAGAAGAGGAAGCGGAAGAAGGGTGAACTCCTCCCCTACTTCCTGATCCTCCCGGCGATCGTGGCGATCGCCGCCGTCTATCTCTACCCGCTCGGCAAGACCGTGATCATGTCCTTCCAGGACATGGGCCGGCGTGAACTGTGGAGCGGTGAGCCCGCACCATGGGTGGGCCTCAAGCAGTTCACCAACATCCTCGGTGACGACGAGTTCTGGTGGGTCACCTTCCGCACCGTGGTCTTCATGGCCATCTGCGTGACCCTGACCATGGCCCTCGGCCTCCTCATCTCGCTGCTGATGCGCCGGCTGTCCACCTGGGTCAGGCTCGTGCTGACCTTCTGCCTGATCGCCGCCTGGTCCATGCCGCTGATGGTCGCGGCCTCGATCTTCCGCTTCATGGCCGACTCCGACTACGGCCTGATCAACACCATGATCGCCAAGGTCGTGGGCGAGGACTTCCTCGGCCACAACTGGTACCTGGACCCGATCCAGGGCTTCACGATCATCGCCATCCTGGTCGTGTGGGGTGCCATTCCGTTCGTCGTCGTCACCCTGTACGCCGCCCTCACCCAGGTCCCCAAGGAACTGGAGGAGGCCGCCTCGCTCGACGGTGCCTCCGGCTACGGCGTCTACAAGTACGTCACCTGGCCGGTCATCAAGCCGGTCTTCACCATGGTGGCCACGCTCTCGGTGATCTGGGACTTCAACGTCTTCGGCCAGATCTGGCTGCTGCGCGGCAACAAGCCCGAGCCGGAGTACGAGACCCTCGGCCTCTACTCCTACTCCAAGGCGTTCGAGTCCACTTCCTTCAGTCAGGGCACCGCGATCGCCCTGATCACGGTGCTGCTGCTGTCCGGCGTGGCCGTGTACTACCTGCGCCAGCTCATGAAGACGGGAGAGGTCGAATGAGCACCACGACCGACACACAGACCCTGCGCCCGGACCGCAAGCAGAGCAGGATCGGCTTCGACATCCTGGGCCTGGGCATCGCCCTGGTCATGGTCTTCCCGGTCTACTGGCTGGTCATCAGCGCCCTGCGGCCCAACCGCGAGATCCGCTCGTACGACCAGACGCTGTGGCCCTCGTCGATCACCTTCGACAACTTCGTACGGGCCACCGAACAGCCGAACTTCGGCACCGCGATCCAGTCGAGCCTCATCGTCTCGATCACCGCCGTGGTCGGCGGCATGATCATCGCGACCCTGGCGGCACTGGCCATCGGCCGCTTCCGCTTCTTCGGCCGCAAGGCCCTGGTCCTGATCATGATCCTGGTCCAGATGCTGCCGCCGACGGCGATGCTCATCCCGATCTACGCCCAGCTCAACGCCATGGGCGGGATCGACGAGTACTGGGGCCTCATCGTCGTCTACCTCGTCTCCACGCTGCCCTTCGCGACGATCATGATCCGCGGCTTCGTGGTGAACATCCCCGTGGAGCTGGAGGAGTCCGCGATGGTGGACGGCTGCACCCGCTTCGGTGCCTTCCGCCGCGTGATCTTCCCGCTGCTCGCCCCCGGCCTCGCCGCCGCGTCGATCTTCGCGCTGGTCAACGCCTGGAACGAGTACCTCTTCGCGTACATCCTGATCAACGACAACTCCAAGTACACGCTGAACGTCTGGCTGATGACGTTCACGACCGAGCGCGGTACCGACTACGGCGCGCTGATGGCGGCGTCGACCATGATCGCCCTGCCGGTCGTCGTGTTCTTCATGTTCATCCAGCGGAAGATGGCCGCTGGCCTCACTTCCGGCGCCGTGAAGGGATAGTGCGGGCCCCATGACCACCCTCGTTTCCACTACGGACACGCTGACGCGCGACGCGCTCGCCGTCCTCCAGCCCGGGTTCACCGGCACCACCGCCCCGGACTGGGTCCTGCGCCGGGTCGGTGAAGGGCTCGCCGCCGTCGCGCTGTTCGGCCGCAACATCCGCACGCCCGAGCAGGTCGCCGCCCTCACCGCCCAGCTGCGGGCCGAGCGCGAGGACGTCCTCGTCGCGATCGACGAGGAGGGCGGTGACGTCACCCGGCTGGAGGTCCGGCAGGGCTCCTCGTTCCCCGGCAACCTCGCCCTCGGCGCCGTCGACGATGTGCACCTGACCCGGGACGTCGCCCAGGAGCTCGGCCGCCGGCTCGCCGAGTGCGGCGTCAACCTCAACTGGGCGCCGTCGGCCGACGCCAACTCCGACCCGGGCAACCCGGTCATCGGCGTCCGCTCCTTCGGGGCCGACCCCCGCCTCGTCGCCCGGCACACGGCCGCGTACATCGAGGGCCTCCAGGCCGCCGGTGTCGCCGCCTGCACCAAGCACTTCCCCGGGCACGGCGACACCGCGGTCGACTCGCACCACGCGATGCCCCGCATCGACGTGGACCTCGAAACCCTGCACGCCCGTGAGCTGGTGCCCTTCCGGGCGGCCATCGCGGCGGGCTCCAAGTCCGTGATGACGGCGCACATCCTGCTGGCCGCGCTGGACGCCGAGCGTCCCGCGACCATCAGCCCGCAGATCCTCACCGGTCTGCTGCGCGAGGAGCTCGGCTACGACGGCCTGATCGTCACCGACGCCGTGGAGATGCAGGCCATCGCCTCGACGTACGGCATAGCCCGCGGCTCCGTCCTCGCGATAGCCGCGGGTGCCGACGCCCTGTGCGTCGGCGGCGGGCTGGAGGACGAGCCCACGGTCCTGCTGCTGCGCGACGCGCTGGTCGAGGCGGTACGCAGCGGTGAACTGCCCGAGGAGCGGCTCGCCGACGCCGCGGCCCGGGTACGCGCACTCGCGTCCTGGACGCGGAGCGCGCGGGGGGCTGTCCCGGAGCCGGGTGCGGCAGCGCAGGAGGGGATCGCGCCCGGCACCGGAGTCAGCACCGACATCGGGCTGGTGGCGGCCCGCCGCGCCGTCCGGGTGACCGGCACGGCCGAGCGGCTCAGCGGGCCGGCCTATGTGGCCGAGTTCAACCCGGCGCCCAACATCGCGGTCGGCAACGAGACCCCGTGGGGCCTCGCCGCCGACCTGGGCCGGCTGCTGCCCGGTACCGAGAGCGGTACCTACGGCAGCGACAGCACGACGGCGGCGGCCGACGTGCTGGGCGCGGCGGGGGAGCGGCGCATCGTCGCCGTCGTCCGTGACGCCCACCGGCACGCCTGGATGGCCGACGCGCTCGACGCGCTGGTGGCGGCACGTCCCGACACGATCGTGGTCGAGATGGGTCTTCCCCAGTCGGAGCCGAGGGGGTCGCTGTACGTGGCCACCCACGGTGCCGCACGGGTCTGCGGCCTGGCGGCGGCGGAGGCCATCACCGCCTGACCGCACCACCGGATCCGGCCCGTCCGGCGATCGAGGACCGCACCTCTCGCCGGACGGGCGGCGTACGACGGAGGGCCGGACACCACCTGGTGTCCGGCCCTCCGTCGTACGTTCTCGCGGGTTCTAGATGCCCTGCCACTGCGGCTTCGCCGCGAACGTGGCGCGGAAGTAGTCCGCCAGCTTCAGCTTCGACGCGGCGGCCTCGTCGACCACCACCGTCGCGTGCGGGTGCAGCTGGAGCGCGGAGGCGGGCACGATCGAGGCGACCGGTCCCTCCACCGTCTGCGCGATGGCCTCGGCCTTGCCCTCGCCGGTGGCCAGCAGGATCGGGTGCCGGGAGTCCAGGATCGTGCCGATGCCCTGGGTGATCACGTGGTGCGGCACCTGGGAGATGTCGTTGTCGAAGAAGCGCGCGTTGTCGACCCGGGTCTGCTCGGTCAGCGTCTTGATCCGGGTGCGGGAGGCCAGCGAGGAGCACGGCTCGTTGAAGCCTATGTGGCCGTCGGTGCCGATGCCGAGCAGCTGGAGGTCGACCCCGCCGGCCGCCGCCAGCGCCTTGTCGTACGCCTCGCAGGCGGCCTGGACGTCCTCGGCGGAGCCGTCGGGGCCCATGAAGGACGCCTCGGAGAGCCCGAGCGGCTCCACGACCTCGCGCAGCACCACGGAGCGGTACGACTCCGGGTGGCCCGCGGGCAGCCCGACGTACTCGTCCAGCTGGCAGATGCGGGCGCGCGAGGCGTCCACCGCACCGGAGCGGACCCCGGCCGCCAGCGCCTGGTAGATGGGCAGCGGGGTGGAGCCGGTGGCAACGCCGAGCAGGGCGTCGGGCTTGCGGCTCAGCAGGGCGCCGATGGCCTCCGCGATGAGTTCGCCGCCTGCCTTGGCATCCGGGACGATGACAACTTCCACGCTGTGCCTGCCGATCTGAAGAGTGGTGGAGTCATGTGGTATAGACCAATCAAACTCCCAATCTAGCAGAACCCGGCAGCCCTCAGGTGAACCGTTCATCCCTTGGTCCTCCCGCCGGTACGGCGGGCGGTCCGCTGGCGGGTTCCCCCGGCACCGTGGTCGACTTGTCCGAAACGACGACACCGCAGGGAGGCACCCATGTCCGCCACCTTCTCGGCCGGGGGGAACGGCCGCGGCGAACAGCCCGGCCGGATCATGTCCGGCGAAATGGCCGAGCAGCCCGGGATGCTGCGGCGCATCCTCGACCAGGGTGCCGCCGGGATCCGCGCGGTGGCCGAGGAGATCGCCGCCAGGAAGCCCCGCTTCGTCCTGCTCACGGCGCGCGGTACGTCCGACAACGCGGCGCTGTACGCGAAGTACCTGCTGGAGATCCGGCTCGGCCTGCCCTGCGGCCTGGCGTCGATGTCCACCACGACGGCGTACGGGGCCGAGCCCGATCTCACCGACGTCCTGGTGATCACCATCAGCCAGTCGGGCGGCTCGCCCGACCTGGTGGCCTCCACGAAGGCGGCCCGGGAGGCCGGGGCGGTCACCCTCGCCGTCACCAACAACCCGGACTCCGCGCTGGCCGCGGTCTCCGAGTACCACATCGACATCCTCGCGGGCCCGGAGAAGGCCCTCCCGGCCACCAAGACGTACACCGCCTCCCTGCTGTCCCTCTATCTCTTCGTGGAGGGTCTGCGCGGCGGTGACGGCTCCGCCGCCGCCGTCCTGCCCGAACTCGCCGAGGCGGTCCTGGGGCGCGGGGACGAGGTCAGGTCGCTGGCCTCGCGCTACCGCTTCGCCGAGCGCATGGTCATCACCTCGCGCGGCTACGGCTACCCGACGGCCAAGGAGGCGGCCCTGAAGCTGATGGAGACCAGTTACATCCCCGCGCTCTCCTACTCCGGCGCCGATCTCCTGCACGGCCCGCTCGCGATGGTCGACAACATCTCCCCGGTGATCGCGGTCGTCACCGACGGACGCGGCGGTGAGGCCCTCCAGCCCGTCCTGGACCGGCTGCGCGGACGCGGCGCCGACCTTTTCGTGGTGGGTCCGAAGGCGCAGGTGGCCGCGGCCTCCGCGGGCTTCGTGCTGCCGACGGCGGGGGTGCCGGAGGAACTCCAGCCGATCCTGGAGATCCTGCCGCTCCAGATGCTCGCGTACGAGGTGACCCTCGCCCGCGGCCAGGACCCGGACGCGCCACGCGCTCTGGCCAAGGTCACCGAGACCCACTGACGGGGCCGAGGGGTCACCGGCGGGGGAGGGGCGGCCCGCCGCGGGGCGAGTCCGCCCCCGGGAACACCCGCGGGCCGCGGCGCCGGGACGGGACCCTCAGCCCGTCCGGCACCGCAGCCCGGAGCTACCTGGCCGGCGGTGTGCGGTGCCTCCGGCCACTGGAGGCACCGGCGCAGTCAGGGCAGAGAGCGCCGGGTGCCTCGTTCCGCTCTCCTGTGCGGGGAGAGCGGAGGACTTGTTGTGAGCATTGTGGACTAGACCAATTGCCCGTGTCTATCCGTAGGACAGACATTTTCCGGCCACACTTCCCCGCCGCACCCCCGTCCCGCGGTGGCACGGACCGGGGGCCCGATCGGTTCGGTACCTCTCGGTATCCACAGGTACGCTCGCACCCGTGCCCTCCATGAACGACCTCGTCCGCCAGCACACAGCCCTGAGTGACACCGACCTCGAGTGGCTGCATCTGCTGGTCTCGGAGTGGCAGCTGCTCTCCGACCTGTCCTTCGCCGACCTCGTCCTGTGGGTTCCGACCCGCGACGGGACCCGCTATGTCTCCGTGGCGCAGATGCGGCCCAACACCGGCCCCACCTCCTACCAGGACGACATGGTCGGCCATCTGGTGCCGCGCGGGCGCCGTCCGCTGCTGGACGCCGCCCTGGACGAGGGCCGGATCGTGCGCGAGGGCGACCCGGAGTGGCGCGAGGAGGTGCCGGTACGGGTCGAGTCCATCCCCGTACGCCGTGACGGGCGGGTCCTCGGCGTCATCGCGCGCAACACCAATCTCCTCACCGTCCGCACGCCCTCCCGGCTGGAGCTCACCTACCTCCAGTCCGCCTCCGACCTGGCCCAGATGATCGCCGCCGGGGCCTTCCCCTTCCCCGGCCAGCAGGTCGACATGGACGCCTCCCCGCGCGTCGGCGACGGCCTGATCAGGCTCGACGCCGACGGGGTCGTGCAGTACGCCAGCCCCAACGGCCTTTCCGCGTACCACCGTCTGGGGCTCGCCTCCGACCTCGTCGGCCATCACCTCGGTACCACCACGGCCGAGCTCGCCCCGTCCCGGGGGCCGGTGGACGAGGCCCTGGTCAAGGTGGCCAGCGGCTACGCGCCCCGCGAGTTCGAGGTCGAGTGCGCCGGCGGGGTCATCCAGCTGCGGGCCATTCCGCTCAAACCCAAGGGCGTACGCATCGGTTCGCTGGTCCTGCTGCGGGACGTCACCGAACTGCGCCGCCGCGAGCGCGAGTTGATCACCAAGGACGCCACCATCCGGGAGATCCACCACCGGGTGAAGAACAACCTCCAGACCGTGGCCGCCCTGTTGCGTCTCCAGGCCCGCCGGATGGACTCGGAGCAGGGCCGCGAGGCGCTCAACGAAGCGGTGCGGAGGGTCGGTTCGATCGCGATCGTCCATGAGACGCTGTCCCAGAATCTGGACGAGCGGGTCGAGTTCGACGAGATCGCCGACCGGGTCATCGCGATGGTCGCCGAGATCTCCCCCGGCAAGGTCACCTGCCGCCGGACGGGGCGCTTCGGCATCCTCGACGCGGAGGTGGCCACTCCGCTCTCGATGGTCCTCACCGAGGTGCTGCAGAACGCCCTGGAGCACGCCTTCACGGTGGCCGAGCGCGGCACGGTGGACGTCTCCGCCGTTCGGGGCGGATCGCCCACCGAGGGCCGGCTGCTGATCACGGTCACCGACGACGGGCGCGGTCTGCCCGAGGGGTTCGACCCGCAGCGGGCCGGCAATCTGGGGCTCCAGATCGTACGGACCCTGGTGGAGGGCGAGTTGGGCGGAACCTTCGGGATGGTTCCGGGGCCCGAGCGCGGCACCCGGGTGGTGCTGGACCTCCCGGTGCGCAACGAGAAGTAGACGAGGCGCGGGCAAGAGGCGGGCGGGGAGCGGCGGCCGGTGTGACGGACCGGCCGCGCGCGACCGGACAGCACAGTGGGCCCGGACCGTGGTAACGGTCCGGGCCCACTGTGTAGTGCTCACGTTGCGATGCGCTTCGGGGGTACTGCGCGCTGCGACTCGAAGGCGGGGCTGTGCGTACGCTCTGTACGCGCCGCCGGGCTGGGGCTCGTCGCGGGGGGTCGATCAGGCGCTGGCGTTACGCGCCCGGTTGCGAGCTGCACGGCGCTTCATCGCGCGGCGCTCGTCCTCGCTGAGGCCACCCCAGACGCCGGAGTCCTGGCCGGACTCGAGCGCCCACTGCAGGCACTGCTCCATGACGGGGCAGCGACGGCAGACGGCCTTGGCTTCCTCGATCTGCAGCAGCGCAGGACCGGTGTTGCCGATGGGGAAGAACAGCTCGGGGTCTTCCTCACGACAAACGGCGTTGTGACGCCAGTCCATGGCTGCTACCTCTCCTTGGTATTACATGCTGTTGCTTGTGAATGTGAACGCTTTCACGAATCCCCCCGCAGATGACGGGCCGACCCCCAGGAGAACTGGGTGTGGTCTGTGAGGTGAGGAGGGGTTCTGGCTCCCAGGGAGGCCGATGTTGCGGGCCGTCCCGATCGCCATGTAGAGATTCGCAAACCTCGGCGACGGATACAACCCCTTCTGGAAAGTTTTTTTTGATTCCTCGGTGTCGGCTAGGTCACAGCCGTACTTCTTAGGGGTGGGGGCCAGCCCAAACGTTCGAGTTAAAGGACTTTAGGCCCTTCCACTCACACAATCACACGCAGTGCACGGCGTACGCCTGTGAACGTCACGCTCGTACGCAGTCCCAGGTGGTCGCCGTCCATCTGGAAGGGCAGTGGCACCTTTGAATGCAAGGTGAAGTCCGTGAGGTCATGCAGTGAAACCGCGTGCTTTCCGTGCGGGCCCTTTTCGGGGCTCGAAGTGAGCAGCTGGGTGGCATAACGGGTCACCGCCGGGGTGGACAGCCGCTTCAGGCCGAGAATGTCCAGGCCGGTGTCGAAGGACGCCTTGGGAGAGGCGTACATCGGGCGATTGCCCAGGTAGGTCCAGGGGGCGGTGTTGCAGATTATGGAGAGGGCGAGGTCGGTGACCGGGTCCTGACCGGGCACTTCCAGCGTGATCATCCCGTGCCGCCGGTGCGGCTCCTCCAGGAATTGCCGGACCACCTGGCGTACGTACAGCGCATGCGTCGACCGCCGACCGCGCTCGCGCTGCTGTTCGACCCGACCGATGACGCCCGCGTCGAATCCGAGTCCGGCGCAGAAGGTGAACCAGCGGTCCGGGACCGACTCGTCCGCCGTGCCGGGGGTGCCGGCCGCCAGACCGAGGCCGACCGTCCGCTCGCTCCGCTGCTCCAGCGCGTCCAGGATCGCGCCCGTCGCCTCCACGGCGTCGTTGGGCAGTCCCAGCGCGCGGGCGAAGACATTGGTGGAGCCGCCGGGAACCACCGCGAGCTTCGGCAGGCTGTCCACGTCGGGGCCGTTGTGCAGCAGTCCGTTCACGACCTCGTTGACCGTGCCGTCGCCGCCGAGGGCGACCACCAGGTCGATGTCGTCGCTGTCCGCGGCCCGGCGTCCCAGGTCCCGGGCGTGCCCGCGGTACTCGGTGGACACCGCTTCCAGCTTCATCTCGCTCGCCAGGGCGTGAATGAGCACGTCACGGGTCCGCGCGCTGGTGGTGGTAGCAGCTGGGTTGACCACGAGAAGTGCGCGCATGCCCGCCAGACTACCTACCGGGTGGTACCGCCCAGTAGTCGAGATCCCCCGCGTCCGCGGCCGGTGACGGAACGTGAACGGCCGCAATCATGGGCCGCGCCCCCGTCGCACCGTGCTCCCGTGTCCCGTGCCGCGCGGCTCCCGGCCCCCGGGGCCCGTACCCCGCCCCCGTACCCCGGCTTCGCTTCCGCCGCCGGGGGATGCCAGTCTGAGAGGCGTGAGTACTCAGCAGAACACGCCCTCCCCGTCCGCCGCGGACGGAGGGGAAGCGCCGCAGACGCCGAAGAAGCCGGGCAGGATCGCCGTCCTCGCCGGAGTCAACGCCCTGGAAGGGGCGGCGCTGGTCATCGGCGGGCTCTACATGCTGGTGATGGGGCTGGTCGGGCGGCCCGAGAGCCCCCAGCAGGCGGAGACGGGCGGGGTCACCCTCATCGCGCTCGGCCTGATTCCGCTGTTCGCGGCCCGCGGGCTGCTGCTGCGCCGCAGCTGGAGCCGGGGACCCGCGCTCATCACCCAGCTGATGGCGCTGCCGGTGGCCTGGACCCTGCTGCGGGCGCAGGGCGCGCTGATCCCCGCCGGGATCGTGCTCGCCGCGGTGGCCGTGACCGGGCTCGTGCTGGTCATGAACCCGGCGACCACCCGCGAGCTGGGCATCCGCCGGGGGCCGCGGACGACCCCCGGCGCCTGACCCGGCCGATTCCGGCACCCGACCCGGCCCCGTGGCCTCCGCCGCGGGCCGCTGTCCGGTGCCCGTCCGCTACTCCTCCACGAGCAGCCGCTCGCGCAGCTGGGCGAGCGTGCGGGCCAGCAGTCGCGAGACATGCATCTGCGAGATGCCGACCTCCTGCGCGATCTGCGACTGGGTCATGTTCCCGAAGAAGCGCAGCAGCAGAATGCGCTTCTCGCGCGGCGGCAGGTCCTCCAGCAGCGGCTTCAGCGACTCCCGGTACTCGACACCCTCCAGCGCCTCGTCCTCGGAGCCGAGCGTGTCCGCGACCGCGGGCGACTCGTCGTCCGTGTCCGGGACGTCCAGGGAGAGCGTGCTGTACGCGTTGGCCGATTCCAGCCCCTCCAGGACCTCTTCCTCGGAGATCCCCAGCCGCTCCGCCAGCTCGTGCACGGTCGGCGAGCGGCCGTGCTGCTGGGAGAGCTCCGCGGTGGCCGTGGTCAGGGAGAGCCGCAGCTCCTGAAGACGGCGCGGCACCCGTACCGCCCAGCCCTTGTCGCGGAAGTGGCGCTTGATCTCGCCGACGACCGTGGGGGTCGCGTACGTCGAGAACTCCACGCCCCGGTCCGGATCGAACCGGTCCACCGACTTGATCAGGCCGATCGTGGCGACCTGGGTCAGGTCGTCCAGCGGCTCGCCGCGGTTGCGGAAGCGGCGCGCCAGATGCTCCACGAGCGGCAGATGCATCCGCACCAGCCGGTTGCGCAGCTCCGCCTTCTCGGGCGAGCCGTCGGGCAGCTCCCGCAGCTCGATGAAGAGTGCCCGCGCCCCGCTGCGGTCATGTGGATCGTGGTGCCCGTGCTCGCTCATCTGGACCGTCCGCTCTGCCTGCGACTGCTCCACCGCGACCGTACGGCTCTGGGGCCCGTCCGCTCCGTCCACCGGATGCGGCCGGGCCTGCTGTTCCGGGATGGCTGCTGGGCGCACCACCCCGGGTCGGATCGTCTCGTCCCGCACAGGACCGTCCCCGTTCCCCTCGCTCACGCCGGCCCGGGGCCCGCGCCGCGTTGCTTGTAGAGGCTGATGCTGACCGTACGGTCGTCGGCGACCGTGGAGTCGACCTTGCCGGCCAGTGCGGAGAGCACCGTCCAGGCGAAGGTGTCACGTTCGGGCGCGCGGCCGTCCGTCGTGGGGGCCGACACCGTCACCTCGAGAGAGTCGTCGACGAGACGGAACACGCAGCTGAGGACGGAGCCCGGCACGGCCTGCTGGAGCAGGATCGCGCAGGCCTCGTCGACCGCGATGCGAAGGTCCTCGATCTCGTCGAGAGTGAAGTCCAAACGCGCTGCGAGACCGGCCGTGGCCGTTCGCAGCACCGACAGGTAGGCACCCGCAGCGGGCAGCCGGACCTCTACGAAGTCCTGATTCCCGGGCTCGCCTGCGATCTGGGACACCCTCACCTCCAAGGTGGCACAAACTCTTTCGAGGTTCCGGGAGAAGTGGCCCGGAGCCATGTGGTCCGTCGTCGGTTCCTGGCTCGGCGACGCTATCGCGACCCATGATGCCGTGTCGCCGAGACCCCTCACCCCGGCCGTCACTCATGGTAGATCCATGCGTACGGACAGTGGCTAGAGGTCTGCGGCGGCCAATTGCGAAGAACCGGCGCCGGATTGACGTACCCAGACGTCAGACGATCGAACCGTCCTGGAAGCACCAGCGCCAGCTCTCGCCCTGCTCGAAGCTCCGGATCACGGGATGACCGGACTCCTGGTAGTGCGCCGAGGCATGCCTCAGCGGCGACGAGTCGCAGCAGCCGACATGCCCGCAGGCCAGGCACAGCCGCAGCTGCACGGGGTGACTGCCCGCCGCCAGGCATTCGAGACAGGTGTCGCTGAGCGGGGCGGGCTCGGGGCGCGGCAGTTCGAGAACGTGCGGGCACTCACTCATGATTGCCAGATTACGACGGATGCGAGGACCGTGAGATGGACGCATTGCCGCTGGTGGCCCTGATCGCGGCCAGTGCGGCGGTCGCGGGGGCGGCGCGCCGGACCCCCGTGCCACCGCCGCTGCTGCTGGTCGCCGCGGGCCTGGTGGCCTCGTACCTTCCCGGGGTGCCGACGTACACCCTGGACGCGCACATCGTGCTCCCGCTGCTGCTGCCGCCGCTGCTCTACACGGCGGCGGTCGACAGCTCGTACCTCGATCTGCGGGCCAACGCGCGGCCGGTCGCGCTGCTCTCCGTGGGGTACGTGCTCTTCGCGACCGTGGCGGTGGGCTGGCTGGCCTATCTGATGGTGCCCGACCTGCCGCTCACCGCGGCACTGGTCCTCGGGGCGGTGATCGCCCCGCCGGACGCCGTGACGGCCGCCGCCATCGCCCGACGGGTCGGGCTGCCCGCCCGGGTCACCACGATCCTCCAGGGGGAGTCCCTGGTGAACGACGCGACCGCGATCACCGCCTTCAAGGTGGCGCTGGCCGCCGCGGTCGGTGAGGGGATGAGCTGGGGCGCCGGGATCGGCGAGTTCCTGCTGGCGGCGTTCGGCGGGGTGGGCGTCGGCCTGCTCCTGATGGTGCCCCTGCACTGGCTGCGCACCCACCTCAAGGAGGCGCTCCTCCAGAACACGCTGTCCCTCCTCATCCCGTTCGTGGCGTACGCGGCGGCCGAACGGGTGCATGCCTCCGGGGTGCTCGCCGTCGTGGTCGTCGCGCTCTACCTGGGGCACCGTTCCTGGCAGGTCGACTTCGCGACCCGGCTCCAGGAGGCGGCGGTCTGGAAGATGGTCGCCTTCATCCTGGAGTCCGCGGTGTTCGCCCTCATCGGGCTCCAGCTGCCCTTCGTACTGAAGGGGCTCGGCGCGTACGGGGTGGGGGAGGCGCTCGGCTACGCGGTCGTGGTGTTCCTCGCGGTCGTCGTGGTGCGGTTCGTCTGGGTCTACCCGGCGACCTATCTGCCCCGATGGCTCTCCCGGCGGATCCGGGAACGCGAGCCGGGGACCGACTGGACGGCCCCGCTGATCGTGGGGTGGGCCGGGATGCGCGGCGTCGTCTCGCTCGCCATCGCGTTCTCGATCCCGATGGTCACCCATGACGGTGAGGACTTCCCGGCCCGGAACCTGGTGCTGTTCCTGACCTTCACCACGGTCATCGGCACGCTGGCGATCCAGGGCCTGACCCTGCCCCTCCTGGTGCGGGTGCTGAAGCTCCCGGGGCGGGACGCGCAGGCCGAGACGCTGGCCGAGGCGCAGGCGCAGAGCGAGGCGTCCACGGCCGCCGAGGAGCGTCTGGAGGAGCTGCTGTCCGACGAGCACAACAGTCTGCCCCCGCCGCTGGCCGACCGGCTGCGCACCGTGATGGAGCGGCGGCGCAACGCCGTGTGGGAGCGGCTGGGCGCGGCAGACCCGGTCACCGGGGAGTCGGCGGACGACACCTATCGCCGCCTGGCCCGGGAGATGATCGAGGCGGAGCGCGAGGTCTTCGTGCGGCTGCGCGACGAGCGGCGGATCGACGACGAGATGATGCGGACCCTGCTGCGGCGGCTCGACCTGGAGGAGGCGGCGGCCTACCGGGAGACCGACGGCTCGTAGGGCGGGCCGGTCACCACGGCGGTCACCGTCGTTCCCGGTGGGAAGGCGCCCTCCTCGGTGAGGGTCACCAGCGCGTACAGCATCTTCGCGACGTACATCCGCTCGACGGGCAGCCCGTGCCGGTCCTCGAAGTCCTCGGCGAAGGCGTGCAGCTCCGGGGGCGTACGGGCGTAGCCGCCGAAGTGGAAGCGTTCGTCCAGGGACCACCGCCCGGCGCGACGGCCGAAGGCCTCGTGCTGGAGCCGGGTCACCTCGCCGCCCAGGAAGCCGCCGCGCAGGACCGGGATGCCCAGGGCGCGCTGACCCGGATCCAGGCCCGCGGCGAGCCCGGCCAGAGTGCCCCCGGTCCCGCACGCCACGGCGGCCACGTCGGTGCGCCCGCGCAACTCCTGCCCCAGCGCTGTGCAGCCCTGTGCGGCCAGGGCGTTGCTGCCGCCCTCCGGGACGACACAGACCTCCCCGAAGAGGCTCAGCAGCCCCTCCAGGACCTCTGGACCGGTCTTCGCCCGGTACGTCGCGCGGTCCACGAAGTGCAGACGCATGCCGTCGGCCGCGCAACGGGCCAGCGAGGGGTTGAGCGGACGGTGGGCCAGTTCGTCGCCGCGTACGACGCCGATCGTGGGGAACCCGAACAGCCGCCCGGCGGCCGCGGTGGCCCGCAGGTGGTTGGAGTAGGCGCCGCCGAAGGTGAGCAGGGGCGATCCGGCGGCGGCCACGAGGTTGGGCGAGAGCTTGCGCCACTTGTTGCCCGGCAGGTCCGGGTGGATCAGGTCGTCGCGCTTGAGCAGCAGCGTGACGCCGTGCCGGGCGAACCGCTCGTCCTCGGCCGGCCGCAGCGGCGAGGGGAGACGGGGCCGCGGCCGGGCGGGACGGGGGGCTTCGTGGTGCATGCGTCCATTGTCGCCGCGGGGCGGCCCCGGGGGTGGCCCTGCGGGTCAGCCGGCGGCGAGCCAGAGGTCCGGGCCGAACACCTCGTAGTGGATGTCGGACGCCCGGACGCCCGAGCTCAGCAGCTGCCCGCGGACGGCGCGCATGAAGGGGAGCGGACCGCAGAGATAGGCGTGCGTTCCGGGCAGGACGGTGAGACCGGTCAGATCGACGGTCCCGGTGCGCCCTGCGGGGTGGCCGGGCTCCGGGTCCTCGTACCAGAAGTGGGCTTCGGCGCCGGGGAGTTCGCCGGTGAGCAGCGTGTGCTCGGCGCGCAGCGCGTGGGTGGCGGGCGAGCGGTCGCCGTGCACGACGGTGACCGGGGAGCGGTGGCCGGTGTCCACCAGGTGCTCCAGCATCGAGAGCATCGGGGTGCAGCCGATGCCCGCGGAGGCGAGCAGCAGGGGCGCGTCCATGTGGTCGAGCACCAGGTCCCCGTAGGGGACGGAGACGCGCAGCCGGTCGCCGGCCCGGGTGTGCTCGTGCAGCTGCCGGGACACCTCGCCGTCCGGGGTCCCTTCCCCGCGGACCCGCTTGACGGTGATCGAGCGCAGCGGGGACCCGGGGGAGCGGGACAGGCTGTACTGGCGTATCTGCCGGGCCCCGTCGGGCAGTTCCAGCTGTACGGAGACGTACTGACCGGGCCGGAAGGAGGGGGCGGCGGTTCCGTCCACCGGGCGCAGCCGGAAGGTGGCGACGTCCTCGGTCTCCTCGGTCCGGTCCACCACCTCCCACTCGCGCCACACATCACCGGCGACGACGCCCCGCTGGGCGTACAGGCGCTCCTCGATGGAGATCAGCGCGCCCGCCATCAGCCAGTAGACCTCGTCCCAGGCGGCGGCGACCTCCGGAGTGACGGCGTCGCCCAGCACCTCGGCGATGGCGGCGAACAGATGGGTGTGCACCACCTCGTACTGTGCGGCGGTCACCCCGAGCGAGGCGTGCTTGTGGGCGATGCGGCCGAGCATCACGTCGGGACGGGTGTCCGGGTGCTCGACCAGCTGGGTCGCGAAGGCGGCGATGGAACCGGCGAGGGCCTGGCGCTGGGCGCCGGAGGCCTGGTTGCCGCGGTTGAAGAGGTCGCGCAGCAGCTCGGGGTGGGCGTCGAAGAGCTTGCGGTAGAAGAGGTCCGCTATCTCCCCGATGGCCGCACCCACGGCGGGGAGGGTGGCACGGACGGTGGCGGTCGACGTCTCGGAGAGCATCGGTGGACTCCTCAGGTGGGATGACGGCGTAGCTAATTGGTATGGGAGATGCGTATTTTTGGCCGCGACGGACCGCTCCGTGTGCTGGGCCGCGTGGGGGCGCGGGGCGACGGAGTGCCGGTACGGCGGTGCGGGGGGAGTGCGGCCCGGTCAGTCCGGTGCGGGGCGGGCGCTGATGCCTACCAGCAGCGGACCGGTGGGGGAGGCGACGAGTTCGGCGACGGTGACCGGGTCGAGGGTGGCGTAGAAGGCCTCCTCGGCCAGCCGCAGGGCGCCGCGCAGCCGGCAGGCGGAGCGCAGCGGGCACGGGGTGTCGCCCTCGCACTCGACCACTTCGCCCGTACCCTCCAGTTCACGTACGAGCTTGCCGACCGAAGCGCGGTGGCCCGCCGAGGTGAGGGTGAGTCCGCCGCCGCGGCCGCGGCGCGCGTCGACCAGGCCGAGGTGCTGGAGCCGGGCGACGACCTTGGCGGTGTGGGTGTACGGCACCCGCATCGTGGCCGCCACCTCCCGGGTGGTCGGCGGATCCTCGTCCCGCGCGACGGCCAGTCGCATGAGCACCCGCAGTGCCACATCGGTGAATCTCGTCAGCCGCATGGGCGTCAGAGTAGATAAGTGGCATCCAAGATGCAAATTAACCCGGGCGCCGGGCGACATGGAGCACCGTGCCCCGACTTGGGCCCGGTTAGTCACACTCATTTGTGTAATGGCGCTGCGACTCATCGTGCTGAAAGGCTTCTTCGCGCAGGTCAGTCCATGATCGAAAGGACGTCAGATGTCCGTTGGTGAAGAGGTTCGCGACACGCAGGGCCCGCCGCAGCAGAGTCTCGGCACGGCCGCTGCGCGGAACCTCGCGACGACCACCAAATCCGCGCCGCAGATGCAGGAGATCACCTCGCGGTGGCTGCTGCGCATGCTGCCGTGGGTGCAGGTGCAGGGCGGCACGTACCGGGTGAACCGTCGGCTCAGCCATGCGGTGGGCGACGGCCGGGTGACCTTCGTGCAGACCGGCGGCCAGGTCGCCGTCATCCCCGCCGAGCTCGGGGAACTGCCCGCACTGCGGGACTTCGGCGACCAGGAGGTCCTCGCCGAACTGGCCCGCCGGTGCGAACAGCGGGAAGTCGCCGCGGGAGAGGTGATCGCCACCGCGGGGGAGGCGGCGGACCGGGTCCATCTGCTCGCGCACGGCAAGGTGGAGAAGGTCGGCTCCGGTCCCTACGGGGACGAGGCGGTGCTCGGAGTCCTCGCCGACGGCTCGTACTTCGGCGATCACAGTCTGGTCGACGGTGACGCCGCCTGGGAGTACACCACCCGCGCCCTCACCCCCTGCACGCTCCTGACCCTGCGCCGCGCGGACGTGCTCAACCTCGCGGACCGCGCCGATTCGCTCCGGGACCATCTCGCCGGTGTGCTCTCCATCCCGCAGCAGCGGACCAACCACTACGGCGAGGCGGCGATCGACCTCTCCGCGGGGCACGTGGGAGAAACGGTTGTCCCGCACACCTTCGTCGACTACGACGCGGCGCCGCGCGAGTACGAACTGAGCGTGGCCCAGACCGTGCTGAAGGTGCACAGCCGGGTCGCCGATCTCTACAACCAGCCGATGAACCAGACCGAGCAGCAGTTGCGGCTCACGGTCGAGGCGCTGCGCGAGCGCCAGGAGCACGAGCTGATCAACAACCGTGAGTTCGGACTGCTGAACAACTGCGACTACGGGCAGCGGATCCAGCCGCACGACGGGGTGCCCAGCCCCGACGACATGGACGAACTGCTCTCGCGCAGGCGGGGTTCGAAGATGTTCCTCGCCCATCCCAAGGCCATCGCCGCCTTCGGCCGCGAGTGCAACCGGCGCGGTCTGGTGCCGGAGAGCGTGGACATCGGCGGCCACCATGTGCCGGCCTGGCGCGGGGTGCCGATCTTCCCGTCCAACAAGATCCCGGTCAGTGACACCCGCACCACGTCGATCATCTGCATGAGGACCGGCGAGGCCGAGCAGGGCGTCATCGGCCTCCAGCAGAGCGGCATCCCGGACGAGATCGAGCCGAGTCTCTCGGTCCGCTTCATGGGCATCGACGAGCAGGCGATCATCTCCTACCTCGTCACCGCGTACTACTCCGCCGCGATCCTCGTCCCGGACGCTCTCGGCGTACTGGAGAACGTCGAGGTGAGCCGCTGGCACTGACCCCCTCGGCGGGCCGGGCGGCGCCGCCCGCCGGGCCCGCCGCCCCGCCCGTATCCACCGCACCCACAGGGGGAGTGACCATGACCATGATGAGTACGGACGCCACGACCGAAGGGCACGAGGCCGCGGTGCTCCTGGAGCGCACCCGCGACCTCGTCGACCCGCACCTGCGATCGGCGGTGGACTCGCTGCCCGGCGGGATACGCCGTGTCGCGATGTACCACTTCGGCTGGGAGGACGCGGACGGCACCCCGGCCGACGGGCAGGCCGGCAAGGCCATCAGACCCGCGCTGGTACTGGCCGCCGCCAAGGCGCTGGGCGGTGACCCGGACCAGGCCCTGCGGGCCGCCGTCGCCGTGGAGCTGGCGCACAACTTCACGCTGCTCCACGACGACGTCATCGACGAGGACACCACCCGCAGGCACCGGCCCACGGCCTGGGCGGTCTTCGGCATCCCGGACGCCGTCATCGCGGGCGACGCCCTGCTCGCCCTCGCCCAGCGGCTGCTCGCGGAGGACCCGCACCCGGCCTCCGCCCGCGCCTCCGCGCGGCTCGCCTCGTGCGTGATCGAGCTGTGCGCCGGACAGCAGGCCGACTGCGCCTTCGAGGAGCGGGGCCCCGAGGAGGTCTCGCTGGACGAGTGCCTCGCCATGGCGACCGCCAAGACCGGCGCCCTGCTCGGCTGCGCGTGCGCGCTGGGCGCGCTCTACGCCGGCGCGGAGGAACGGGCCGTCGGCGCGATGGACGGTTTCGGACGCGAGGCGGGTCTCTCCTTCCAGCTCATCGACGACCTGATCGGCATCTGGGGCGACCCGGCCCGCACGGGCAAGCCGGTCGGGGCGGATCTGGCCGCCCACAAGAAGTCCCTGCCGGTGGTGGCGGCGCTCACCTCCCGTACCCCCGCCGCCGCCGAACTCGCCGTGCTCTACCAGGGCGCCATGAACACCCGCGGCGAAGTGGAGCGGGCCGCCGACGCCGTCGAGCTGGCCGGCGGCCGGGACTGGGCGCAGGTCTGCGCGGCCGACCGGATGGCACGCGCGGTGCACCATCTGTCCCGGGCGGTGCCCGACCCCGCCGCGGCGGGCGATCTGCTGGCGCTGGCCGAATTCGTCACGCGCCGGACCCACTGACCGGCTCGCGGTGACCGGCTTCCGGTCCCGACTCTAGGATTCCACCCGTTGGCCGAGGTCGGACTGGAGAAGGGGCGGGAGCCGGTCATGGGTGTACGGACACGACGGGCGGACGCGCGGGACAGGGACCTGGTCGTCTCGGTCCTGGCGGAGGCCTTCCACCACGACCCGGTCAGCAGTTGGGTCTTCCCCGAGGAGGGGCACCGGCGCGCGGTGCACGGGAGGTTCCTCGGCGTCTTCGTCGACGTCGCGCTCACCGAGGGCCGTATCGACGTGCGGGAGGACGGCACCGCCGTGGCCCTGTGGCTGCCGGTGCCCGCGGGGGAGCCCGAGGAGGAGGACCCCACACCCGCGCTGATGCGGCAGACCGCGGACCCCGGCAACGAACGGTGCGAACTCGTGGGCCGGCTCACCGGCGCCCTCCACCCGCACGACCGGGCCCACGAGTATCTGCTCATGATCGGTGTCTCCCCCGGACGCCAGGGGGAGGGCCTCGGGGCGGCCCTGATCGAGGAGGTCCTGGAGCGCTGCGACCGCGACGGCGTCCCGGCCTATCTGGAGGCGAGCAGCGTCCGCAGCCGCGCCCTCTACGAACGGCTGGGATTCACCTTCACGGGCACCGCCGTCGAGCTCCCGGACGGCCCCTCGATGTGGCCGATGTGGCGTGAACCGAACGCGGGTTGAAGCGCAGGTGGAGGGCGCCACGGCGACGCGGCCGGGTACGGGCTACAGTCCCTGCTCATGACAGATGAGTCGTGGGCAGGCTGGTACCGGGACCGCGAGGGTTCCGAGGCCGTCGTACTCACCACGGACGGACGGCAACTCCGCATCCGGATCAGGGGCGTCGACTTCGAGGGCGAGAGCTTCGACGGCCTCGGACCGGTGTCCGGCATACCTCCGGAGAGCGACAGGTTCGTCCTGGCGGACGGCATGCTCACCGACTGCGTACTGGAGTGGGATCTGCCGATCCCGGTCCTTGCCGAGGGCACGGTGCGCCAGGCCACGCTCAGTTGCCTGCTGTCGCTGCGCCGGAGCGATCCCGATCTGTACCTCGCCCTGCACCTGGACGGCGCGGTCTACGAATCGGCCCGCGCCGAACGGGACTTCGCGTCGGCGATGGCCACGATCCAGCGCATCCTGCCGTCCGGCACGCAGGTGCAGACGTGCATCGCCTGCGCCTTCTCCGACTACTTCCCGGCACCCGTCCGCGGCCTCTCCGGCGCGCTCGCCTGCTTCCGCGGGGCGAAGGACGCCTACCGGGGCGCCGCGGGCGAGGGCGATGTGCTGGACCTGTGGGACCGGCGGACCGGTTTCGTCCAGGAGATCTGGAGCTGCCGCGAGTTCGAGGCCCGCCCCGCCGAGGGCGCCGGGACCGGCCACCGGGGAGCGTTCCCGCTGGAACTCGCCTGACGGGCGCCCCGTACCGGATTTACGGATTCCAGTACGGGGCGCGCCTTCGGTTCGCGGGTCGTTACGAGATGATGCGGCACCAATCGCCCTTATCGGCGTTCCGGTGCCGTCGCCGTCGTACGGGAATCAGATGACGGCCGCCGCGGGTATCGCGGCCTTCGGTGCGGACATCGACGGCAGGCAGATGAGGGTGGCGAGAGCGATGAGGGTGACGCCCGCCGTGGCATATGCCAGGAATTGCTTCATGTGCATGGTGCGTTTTTCTCCGTGTGCGGTGAGGGTCCGGCGCCTTTGTGCCGGGCCCATATGTTCTATCCGCGGACGCCGATCGACAAATTTTTACCGGATTCCCTCGGGTCCCGCTATCGCGTCAGCCCGTTCCGAGGTCTCCGGATTCCGACCGGAGAGCGTCCAATTCTTCCCGCATCCGGGCCGCCTCGTCCGGGGCGCCGGTGCGCCCGGCGAGAGCGAGAGCCTCCGAGAGATGCCGGGCGGCCGACCGGATCCGGCCCAGCCGCCGCTCCGACGCGGCCATGCCGCGGAGCGCCAGCATGCGTTCGTGCTCCGCACCGATGCTGGTCGCCAGGTCGAGGGCCCGCTCATGGTGGGCGACCGCCTGGTCGTCCCTGCCGGACTCCTCGAACGCGACCCCCATCCGGTGCAGGGTGATGGAAGCATTGCGCCGGTCGCCCAGCCGACGGAACGACAACAGCGCCTCCCGGTACAGCTCCAGTGCCGCTTCCGCTTCTTCGGGCATGGCCATGGTATTCGCCAGATTCACCTGCCCCGTGGCGCGGGCCAGAGGAGTTCCTGCCAGCCGGGGATTCGACAGGGACTTCATGAGGAGACGCCGCGCGGATTCCCGGTCGCCGGTCTGGAAATGGAGATCCGAGAGGTTATTGAGGACATTGAATTCCTCTCGCGCATCACCCGAACGTCGAAATCCTCCCAGGGCGGACACGAAGAATTCCATTGACGTCGTGTGGTTGCCCAGATAGAGATGGGTGATGCCGAGATTGTTCCTGGTCCGGGCGAGTTGCCAGGTGTCGCCCGATCGGAGGCGTCGTTCCAGGGTCTGATTCTGGAAGGAAAGGGCTTCGTCCAGCTGCCCCATATTCCAGTGGATCACGCCGAGGAGATGCCGTGCTTCGGCATCCATCGCGGGATCGTCCAGTGTGCCCGCCGTCTCCATGGCCGCGTGGCCGGCGGTGAGGGCGGCCTCGTAACGGCTGGCCCGTGACAGTGCCCTGCCCAGATCGATCAGGGCGAGAGCCTCGGAGCGGCGTTCACCGCTCGCGCGCCAGAAGGCGGCTGCCGCCTCGTGCATCGGCTGCGCCTCGGCCCAGTAGCCCTCCTCGTCCAGGTGGGCCGCCAGCGCGTGGGCGAGGCGTGCCGCCTGACGTGTCAGCCCGTGGCCGCGGGCGCGGTGCTCCGCCGCGACCAGCGTGCCGTGCTCCTGCGCGAGCCAGTTCCGGGCCGCCGAGGCGTCCCGCCAGTCGGGCATGGCGAACTCCGGTACGAATTCCTCGATATCTGTTCTGAGGCCCCTCGGATGGATCAGCCGGTCCGCCGTCTCGGCGGCGTGGACATAGAAATCGATCACCCGTCGCACAGCGGGGAGTTGGCCTTCGTACCGGTCTTCCGTCGCACTCAGACTCCGCGCGTACTCGCCCACAAGATCATGAAAGCGGAATCGCTCGGGCGCGGGCTCCTGGAGCAGATGCGCGTCCAGCAGGGAATCCAGGACGCGTTCCGTCTCCTCCAGTCGGAGCCCGGTCAGCGCGGCGGCGGAGTGCGGGGTGAAGTCCGCCCCGAAATGCAGACTGAGCTGCCGAAAGATCGTTTGCTGTTCGGACCCCAGTGTGTGGTAGGACATTTCGAACACTCCGGCGATCTCTCGATAGCCGTCCCGGATTTCATTGAGGCGCCCGTGTTCGCGCGACAGTTTTTCGATCAAGCGGGAAGTGGTCCAGGACGGACGTGAGCCCAGCCTGCCCGCGGCGATCTCCACGGCCAGGGGCAGGTGCCCGCACAGCCGTACGATCTCCGCCACCTCGTCGGGGTCGGAGGTCCGCTCGGCGCCCACCAGCCGGCGGAACAGTGTGCTCGCGTCGTCGGCGGGCAGGACGTCCAGGAACAGCGAGCGGACCCCCGGCAGCCCCGTGAGCCTTCGTCGGCTCGTGATGATGAGCAGGGACTCGGAGGTGCCGGGAAGGAGCGGGGCGACCTGCTCGGCGTCCGCCGCGTCATCGAGAACGATCACCGAGCGGCGGGTGCTGAGCAGTGTGCGCCACAGGGACACCAGGCCCTCGCGGTCGTCCGGCAGGTCCGTGACGGGCACCCCGAAGTTCCGCAGCAGGCGGGTGAGCGCGGACTCGGGGCTCAGTGGATGGCCGTCCGGGGTGTGCGCGCTCAGGTCGAGATGGAGTTGTCCGTCCGGATAGTGCGGGGCGAGGGCGCGGGCGGCGTGGAGGGCCAGCAGGGTCTTGCCCACACCGCCCATTCCGCTGATCGTCTGGAGCGCGATCACCGAGCCGGCCGGCGGACGGGCCAGGAGCGTGTGCATTTCCCGCTCCCTGCCCACGAGTTCCCCGTGGCTGGGCAGGGTGTGCGGGGCGGTGGCCACCGGTTCGGGGCCGCTCAGCAGCTCCACGACCGGCACCCGGTTCAGGATGAGCTGGTAGAGCCTGGTCAGTGCCTCCCCCGGATCGGACCCGAACTCTTCACCGAGCCGGCGCCGGACGGTGTCGAACGTGCGCAGGGCGTCGGCCTGCCGTCCGCAGCCGTAGTTGGCGACCATGAGGTGACCGGCCAGGGTCTCGTCCGTGGGGTGCAGTTCGAAGAGCGTGGAGAGGTCGGGGACGAGTTCCGCGTACCGCCCGGTGCGCAGTTCGATGCCGACCCGGGCCAGCGTCGCGGCGAGGCGCTTCTCCAGCAGGTTGGTCCTGATGCTCTGGGCCCAGAGACCGGTCATCCCCGAGAGCGGCTCGCCGCGCCACAGGCCGTCGGCCTCGCGCAGGAGGGCCAGGGCCCTGGCGCCGTCGCCGTCGTCGGACCGGGCGAGCGCCTCGGCGGTCAGGCGCTGGAAGCGGTGGCTGTCCACGAGATCGGGGTCGAGAACCAGGCTGTACGTGTGTGCCTGCTGGACGACACGGGCCCGGTCCCCCGCGCACCCGCCCAGCCTGCGGCGGATTCTCGCCGCGTACGAATGCAGGCTCGCCCGGGGTTTGGCGGGCGGGGCGTCGTCCCACAGCCGGTGGATGAGGGAGTCCAGGGTGACCGGGCGGCCGGCGTCGACGGCGAGCGCGGCGATCATCGCCCGCTCCTTGGCCGTGCCGAGCGGATCCCCCTGCCCGTTCACACGTAACTCGATGGATCCCAGGATGCGGATCTCGAATTCCACCAGCGCCCCCACGCCGACCCCGTCCACGGCCCGGCTTTTCCGCTCGTGCCGCCGTGCGCCGGTCTGCGGCCACGGCAGTCCGTCGTCGCCACGACTTTTCGCTGACGCACGTGTCGAGGCGTGTAAAGCAAGAGCCAAAGGATGGCACGACGCCAAGTTTGATCAAAAGATGGCATTGAATGATCAAATATTTTGGCTTGAACCATCAGTGGGTGGCGGTACCCCATCCGTGCGGATGGATCGAGAAGGGGGTAAATCCCGAGCCGACCGAGGAAAGCGCGGGCGCGCGCATGTGGGCGCATTTGGGGGAAGGCGGCAGATATGGAACCGGAACAGGGGTCCAGGCGTACGGCCGATGCGGACCGGAGCGGCATCGGCGGCCCGGAGGTTCAGGACAACACCGCCTACGGCGGTGCCGCCGTCACGGGGACCTTCGGCCAGGCCTGTGGCATCCACGGGGGAGCGCGCTCCCATACCGAGCCCGCCGCCACCGTCCGCCAGCTCCTTCCCGCGCCACCCCATTTCCTGGGGCGCGAGCGCGAACTCGGGACGCTGCGGCGACTGGTGGGCCGGTTACCCGAGGCGCCCGTGCTCGCGGTGATCAGCGGACCCGCGGGTGTGGGCAAGACGGCGCTCGCGTCCTCCTGGCTCCGCGGTCTGGCCCAGCGGTTCCCCGACGGCCAGTTCTACGCGGACCTCCGCGGCCATTCCGCGTCGGGCGGCCCCGCCCGCCCCGCGGAGATCCTCGCGCAGTTCCTGCGGGCCCTCGGCCAGCGGCAGACACCGCAGGGCCTCGGTGAACTGGCCGCCCTGTGGCGGTCCCGCACCGCGGGCCGCCGCATCGCCGTGATGCTGGACAACGCGGTGAGCGCCGGTCAGGTGCGTCCCCTGCTGCCCGGCACCGAGACCGGACTCGTGGTGGTCACCAGCAGGTTCCGGCTCGCCGGGCTGGCGGTGGACGGCGCCTTCTTCCAGCAGCTGGAGGTGCTGGACACCGAGGACACCGTGGAACTGCTGAGCCGCAGAATCGGTTCGGAACGGGTCCGCCGCGAACCCGAGGCGGCCCGGCAGGTGGCGGCACTGTGCGCGGGCCTGCCGCTGGCGGTGTGCGTGGCGGCGGCGCGGATGGCCGTGCGCCCCCGGCAGCCGCTCGCCGCCATGGCCCTCGCCCTGGGCGGCGAGGGCGGCCTGGACGCGCTCAGGGTCGAGGGGGAGCCCGCGGTGCGGGCGGCGCTGGACGCCTCGTACCGCTTGCTGACTCCTGATCTCGCCCTGGGATACCGCCGGCTGGGGATCAGCCCGGTCACCGATTTCGGGATCCGGGTCGCCGCGGCGGTGTGCGGGACCGGTCCGCGCGAGGCCGACCGGATCGTCGACGCGCTCGCGGAGGTGAACCTGCTGGAGGACCTCGGGCCCGACCCCGTCACGGGACTGGACCGCTTCCGCTTCCACGATCTGGTCCGCGCGCACGCCGGGGGGCTGGCCGCGGCGCACGAGACGTCCGACGACCGGCGGGGGACGGCGCGCAGGGTGGTGGATCTCTACCTCCGTACCGCCACGGCCGCCGAGGCGCTGCTGTCGCCGAGCCATCGCACCCTGCGCAGGGACTACGCCTCGGACGACGACCAGCCACCGCCCTTCACCGACGAGGCCGGCGCGCTGGCGTGGCTGGACGGGGAGCGGCTGCATCTCATGGCGGTGCTGCGGAAGGCGGCCGGACTGGGGTGGGACGCCGCGGTGTGGCAGCTCGCCGATGCCATGTGGCCCCTCTTCCTCCGGCTGCGTCCCTACGACCTCTGGATCGAGGCGCACACGGCGGGACTGGCGGCGGCCCGGCGGGCGGGCGACCGTGAGGGCGAGAGCCGGATGCTCACCTCCGGCGGGACCGGTCTGCGCAACGTGGGCCGCCACGCCGAGGCCGTCTCCTGGTTCACCCAGGCCGCCGAGGCCGCCCGGCGCGAGCGGGACCGCGTCGCCGAGGCCCAGGCCCTGCACGGTGTGGGCCAGACCCACCGGCTCGCCGGGCGGCTCGCCGAGGCCCGGTCCTTCTTCGGCCGGGCCCTCGAACTGCGCGAGCGCGCCGGTTACCGCCGCGGCGTCGCCCTGACCGAACTCTGCCTGGGGGACGTGGAGTTGGCGGAGGGCCAGCCCGAGCGGGCGCGGGAACACCTCTCGCGCGCCCGCGCCGTACTCCTGGAGGTGCGGGACACGCACGACGCCGCCCGCGCGCTCGCCCACCTGGCCCGCGCGCACGCGGGAGTGGGCGACTTCCCGCTCGCCGTGCGGGAACTGACCCGCGCCCTGGGCGAGTTCGAGGCGAGCGGCTCGGTGCACTGGCAGGGCCGGGTGCTGGAGATGCTCGGTGAGACCGCGGCCGAGCGCGGGCAGGACGCCGAGGCCAGGGACTGGTACGAGAAGTCCCTGGCCCGTTACGCGTCGGTCAGCGCGGACGATGTCCGGCGGCTGGCGGACCGGTTGGGGGTCGCGGACCGGTGACACGGCCGCCCGGGACCGTCCGGTGCCCCCGGTCCGGGGCGGCGGCCGGTCCCGGGCGGGACGCCGCCGCCCCGATCAGGTCCGCGTACAGAAGGGCGGCGATCCGCGTGACGCTCCGGCCGCCCGGGGCGTACACCCTCACGTCCGGGCGGCCGTCGAGCCAGGAGGCCGCCGTGCACCCGCCGTCCGTCCGGCGGACGACGGTGAGCAGACAGCCGGGGTAGCGCACCAGTGCCTGGCGGGCGACCCGTGCCGCCTCTCCGGCCGGACGGGGGCGACCGCCGCGCAGGACGTCGGCGCACTGCCGCCAGCTCTCCCCGGCCGGACCGTCGAGGTCCACGCACAGCGGGCTGTCCTCCACCCCGCCGTTCGACGGGATCCATCCGCCCGGACGGACACCTCCGGGCGCGCCCGGTTCCGCGTTCACGCCGGGATCTCCGTTCCCCCGGAGCCCCAGGGGCCCGCCTCCGGAGCGAGCCCCAGGGGAGCGGGCGGCGGAAGCGGCCGGGTCACCGGGGCGAAGGCGGGCTGGCCGAGGCCGAGCACGCGGTACAGCAGCGCGCGCATCCGCTGATTGAACTCCCCGGGCACGGACGAGATCCGGGCGGCGATCCGGGCGTACTCCGCGGCCGGGTACTCGGCGGCGGCATAGGCGAGCTGCTCGGTCAGCGGGTGTGCGGGGGAGAGGGCCGGGGCGGCCCCGGCCAGTTCCGCGCCGGGCGACCGCGGATTGACGTCCGCCTCGGGGAACCTGGCCAGCAGGATGCGCGCCCGTGTCAGGGTGGCGTACAGCGTCACGGAGCCGTGGTCGCCGATGAGCCAGTCCGCGGCGATCAGCGCGGCACGCCAGTCGGCCTCCGGGGGTACGACCGCGATGCCCCGCTGCCGGAACGCCTCCAGCCACGCGTACATCTGCCAATGTCCGTGCCCGGACCAGACGTTGGGGTGGACGAGCAGCGCGATCCGGTACTCCTCGGGTGGCAGTTCGGTCAGCAGCCTGGGCAGCAGTGCGTCCAGCCGGTTGAAGGACGAGCCGGTGCCCCAGGTGGAGGAGACCAGCAGGAGCCGCTGTCCCGGCCTCAGCCCCATCGCCCTGCGGTAGCGCTCCCGCAGCGGCAGGCTGACCGTGATGCGGTCATGGCTCGCGTCGCCGACCACCTCCGCGGCGGGCAGCGCCTCCGGGCACGACCTCGCCAGTTCCGCGAGGTCGTCGTGGTGGGCCAGGGCGAGGGACTTCGGCACCACCCTGCCGTCGCGCATCAGGTACGTCCTGCCCAGGCCGCCGACGGTCCTGGGCGTTCCCTCCGGGGCGTCGGCGGTCCGCGACAGCTTCATGTGGCCGATGCCGTGCGGCATCCGGATCAGCGGAGCGCGCACCTGCTCCATGCCCTGCGAGCCGGCGGCGACGGCGAGATCGAACTCGCTTCGCACCGCTTCCTCCCAGGGGATCACGGTGCTCCCGTGCGAGGGCAGCGAGCGGACGGCGCCGCTGTTGAAAGCGTGCGGCGCGATGGTGAAGGCCACCTGGATCCGGAGATCGGCGGCCACGAGCGGCAGCAGGTCCCGCAGGCGCTGCCCGTACACCTCCGTGTGTATGACCACCAGCACCTTCTTGCGGCCGGTGAGGGTCGCCCACTGCCCGGGATCGCGATGCTCGCGCGGCAAGGGCCGCGGCGGATTCACGGGCGGGCGGTGGCGGGCGGGTACGAGGCCGGCGGGCCTCTCCACAACAGACATCTTCTTCCCCCGTCTCGGAGACGAACGTTTCCGTGACCGTGGGCTGCCCCGCCCCGTGCGCCGGAGGCTTGACCGGCGCTTGCCGGAACCTTGCTGCGCGTGCATTGTTCTACTAGCATGCGAACAACGGAGGTTTTCATGAGACGTAAGAACCTTGGCCGCGTCACCCTCGCGGCCCTGCCCTTTCTGATCGCCCTGCTGGTCGACCTGATCCTGTTCGCCGTCCTCGCGGACCGGCTGCCCGACCGGCTGGCGAGCCACTTCGACGCCGCCGGGGACGCCGACGGCCACGTCGGCCGGACCTGGTACGTCCTCGGCATCGTGCTGGTGCTCGGCACGCTCGGTGTGCTGTGGTCCTGGACGGTGGCGAGGGGCACGTTCCACGGCCCCTCCCACCGCCGGATCATCGCCGGGGGATACTCCCTGGCCGCGTTCTTCGGCTATGTGCTCGCGGCGGTGCTGTTCGTCAACCTGGACACCACCGAGGGCGGCCCGGACGGCGGATTCCCGCTGTGGCAGCTCGCCGCGGCACTGGGCGCCGGTGTCCTCGGCGGCGGGCTCGGGCTGCTGCTCGCCCGGCTCGTCCCGGCGCCGGAGGATTCGCGAACGGGCCCGGGGCGGCTGCCCGGTGAGCGGATCGCGCTCGCCGACGGGGAGATCGCCGGCTGGGCGCGCAGCACCGGCTCCTGGTGGCTGCCGCTGTCCACGCTCGCGCTCCTCGTCGCGGCGGTCGCCCTCCTGTTCACCGTCGGGTGGCTCGCCGCGGTGCCGCTGCTGCTTCCCGGCCTGGTCCTGCTGACCTTCTCCCGGCCCTCGGTCACCGTGGACCGGCGCGGCCTCACCGTCGCCGGGGTGCTGCCCTGGCCGCGCGTGCGCGTCCCCCTGGAGCGCATCGAGTCGGCCGACAGCCGGGAGGTCAACGCCCTTGCCGAGTACGGCGGCTGGGGCTACCGGATCCGTCCCGGCCGGAGCGGGGTCATCATCCGCTCGGGCGAGGCCATCGTGGCCAGGCTGGTGGGCGGCCGTGACTTCGCCGTCACGGTCGACGACTCGGCGACCGGGGCCGCGCTGCTGAACACCCTCGCCGACCGGCAGCGGGCGGGGCGCTGACCATGCTCTTCCGGGTCGACCCCACATCCACCGTGCCGCTCGGCGACCAGATCGCCGCGTCGGTCCGCCGAGCCGTCGCCGACGGCGCGGTGACCCAGGGGGAGCGGCTGCCCGCCGCCCGGGTGCTGGCCGAGTCGCTGGGCGTCAACGTCCACACGGTGCTCCGCGGCTATCAGCGGCTCCGCGAGGAGGGGCTGATCGAGCTGCGCCGGGGCCGCGGGGCCGTCGTCACCGGCGGAGCCTCGCCGCACCGGGCCCGGCTGCTGGAACGCGTACGGGAAGTGGTCTCGGACGCACAGGAGCTGGGCATGACGGAGGACGAACTGCTGGCTCTCGTCCGTACCGAACTGGGCGGGTCCGTCCGGTAGGCCGAAGTGCCGTTGTTCCCGGAGCCTTTCAGCCCACAAGGGGCCACCCCGCGGTGCGGGATGGCCCCTTGTGGCATGGGGGAACCGGTGGGCGGTGCGCGGTGTGCGGCGTTGCCGCCGGGAGGCGGGCGCCGGGTGCCGTACCTGCCCGTACGGTCGCGTCAGGAGGTGGCGCGGGCCAGCGCGGCCGCGAAACCGTTCTGCCACAGGTAGTTCACCCGCGACTTCTCGTTCGCGTTCGGGTAGGCGTTGGTGCAGGAGGTGCCGGGGCCACCGCCCGACATGAGCTCGCTGCACGGACCGGAGTAGTGGTCCGGAAGGCCGAGCACGTGCCCGGTCTCGTGGGCCGTGACCCGGGTCGAGTTGTACTGCTGGTTCTGCGCGTAGTCGAGGAAGATGTACCCGTTGCCGTGCCCGTCGGTGCTCGCGTACGAGCCTCGCGAGTCATTGCCCTCGTAGTAGGTGAAGTCGGCGTTGGAGCCCTGCTGGAGCTTGACGTTGGAGACCGAGCTGTTCCAGATCTGCGCGCTGCTGGCTATCTGGCTGCTGAAGCTCGGGGCGTTGGAGGCGTTGTAGACGACGGTGACCGCCTGCGTGCCCGGGTTGGCGGCACGCTTCTCGGCGACGGACTTCACCACCGCGTCGAAGAACGCCCGGTTCGCCGCGGCGTTCTCGCCGGACCCTTCGTACGCGGCGAAGCTCGCCTGGGTGCCGGCCGCGGAGCCGGTGGGCGCGACAGGTGCCGGAGCCGAGGCGAGCGCCGGTGCGGTGCCCAGCGCGGCGACGAGCCCGAAGCCGATGCCGACGACGGCCGAGGCGAAGGCGGTCCTGGAGTTTCTCATGGGGGGTTTCTCCTACGTGTCCGATGAGCCCGTGCCGCGGGGGTGTCCGATGACCGGACTCGGTACGGGTGCGGTACGGGGAGAGTGTGGGGGAGCACCGGTCCCGCGCGGATGATGTCAATCCGCGATAGCGCCGCCCTATCGCCCGGCCGGTCCCCGCCCGGGGTCCGGCCGCGCGCCCTGATCCCACGCGCACCGGAACAGCACGGCATCAGCACGTTTCGATCGCCCCAACACCCGCTGAATTGACGCCCTTTGGTGGGGTTGCGGCGTCTGGTGCCCGGTGTGCGGGCCGCCATACTCTCGGCTGCATGGAGCTTGAGGTGAGACACCTCAGGGCGCTCTGCGCCATCGCCGAAGCGGGAAGCCTGCACCAAGCGGCCCGGCGTCTCGGCGTCAGCCAGCCCTCCCTGACCACCCAGCTGAGGCGGATCGAGAACTCCCTCGGCGCCGAACTGTTCCAGCGCGAACGGACCGGGTGCCGGCCGACCCTGCTGGGCCGGGCCGTTCTCAGCAGGGCCCGCCCCCTCGTCGACGGGATGAGCGCACTGGTCACCGACGCGCTGGCGGAGGCCGAGGCGGCCCGCCCGCGCGGGGCGCGGCTGCGCATCGGATCGACCGCGAGCCGGGTCCTCGGCAGCTGGCTGCGCAGGCTGCGGGTCCGGCTGCCCGGCACCGACATCTCGCTGCGGGTCGACGTGTCGGCCCACGCACTGCTGCGCACCGTCGAGGCGGGCCGCCTCGACGTCGCCTTCGTGCACGAGGTGGAGGGCAGCCCGCTGTCCATACCGGACGGCCTGGAACAGCGGGTGCTCCTCGACCGTGAACCGCAGTTCATCTCGCTCGCCCGGGACCATCCGGCGGCGGCCCGCTCGGTGGTGGAGCTCGGTGATCTGGCCGGGGACCGGTGGATGGTGGACCCGACGGTGGACGGCGAGTGGGACGGGGTGCGCCGGGTGCTCGGTGCCGCCGGACTCGACCCGCCCGTGCTGCACGGCGACTACCTCACCGCCGCCTCCCTGGTCGTGCTCGGTGAGGCGGTCGCCCCCTGCCAGCCCACCTCGGGGCCGCGCGACGACATGGCGATCCGCCCGCTGCGCGACGACCCGCTCGCCGTGCGGCTGCTGCTGGTCTCGCGCCCGGAGGCCGATACGGAGGCGGTGTACGGGGAGCTGGAGGCCGCCTACATGGAGGCCGCCCGGCAGGTGACCGGCTACCACGAATGGCTGCTGCGCCACCGCAGCCCGCTGGCGCGCGCACTCTGACATCCGGTACCGGCCTCCCCGCCCGGCCCGGGGTTCCCGGTACGGGGCGGGGCCGCGGGTCCGCCGGCCGGCCACGGGTTCCCGGTTCTGCCGACAGCGTGGTCCTGTTCCCGGCCGGGCGTCCGGCGGGCAGAGTCATCACCATGAAGGTACTGATGCTGGGCGGTACGGAGTTCGTCGGACGGGCCGTCACGGAGGCGGCCCTGGCCCGGGACTGGCAGGTCACCGTCTTCCACCGCGGTCACCACGCGCCGCCGCCGGGCGTGACCGCGCTGACCGGCGACCGGACGGGCGGCGCGGAAGGCCTGGCGGCGCTGTCCGGGGGCTCCTGGGACCTGGTCGTCGACACCTGGAGCGGCGCGCCCTCGGCGGTCCGGGACGCCGCCCGGACACTCGACGGGAGAGCGGGGCACTACACCTACGTTTCCAGCCGTTCCGTGTACGCGTACCCGGCCCCGGCCGGACTCGGCGAGGACGGCCCACCGGTGACCGGCGCCTCCCCCGACGCGGGCGGTGACGTCCCGTACGCCCTGGCCAAACGCGGCGGCGAGCTGGCGGCGCTCGACGCGTTCGGCGACCGTGCGCTGCTGGCCCGCGCGGGCCTGATCATCGGCCCCGGCGAGAACATCGGCAGACTCCCCTGGTGGCTCGGCCGGACGGCCCGCGGCGGACCGGTCGTCGCCCCGGGCCCCCGCGACGCGGCGCTCCAGTACATCGACGCCCGCGATCTGGCGAGCTGGCTCCTGGACGCCGCCGGGAGCGGACTGAACGGCGCGTACAACACGGTCAGCCGCCCCGGTCACGCCACGATGGGAGAGCTGCTGGACTCCTGTGTGCGGGTCACCGGATCCGTCGCGGAACTGCGCTGGACCGACCCCGGGAAGCTGCTCGCGGCAGGCGTCGAGCCCTGGAGCGACCTGCCGATGTGGCTGCCCGCCGGAGAGCTCCACGACACGCTGTACCAGGGCGGCCACACCAAGGCGTACGCCGCCGGGCTGCGCTGCCGACCGGTCGGGGAGACGGTCGCCGACACCTGGTCCTGGCTGTGCGAACGGGGCGGCGTCGCGCCGCACCGCCCGGACCGGCCCCCGGTCGGCCTCGATCCGCAGGCCGAGGAGAAGCTGCTGGCCGCCTGAGCGCCCGGAGTACCCCGCACCCGAGGGCCCCGTGCCCGAGCCCCCCGTATTCCATGAAACCGGCCACATCCGGCGTGTCATACAGGGTGAATAAGTGGTAAAGATGCATATTTCCCGGCATGGGAGAACAGGTGCACAGGCACGGCAGGCGGATCAAGGCGGCGGCAACGGTGGTGACGGCGGCGGCCGTGGTGGGCATGTTCGCGCCCGCCGCGGCGGCGGACCCGCTGCCCGGCGGGCTGGGGCCCTGTCTCGGCAGCGACTGCCCGTCCACCTGGAACGACCCGAACAACGGACCGGTCGCCGGGTTCGACAGCAACATCAACATCTATGTCGGCGGTGACTACCTCGTCAGGGAGGCGGCTGCCGAGGCCGAAGGGAAGATCGTCACGCTCGGCGTCTTCGACATGGACAAGCGTCCGGGCGCCTCACAGATCTACAACGTCGGTGTGGCCGGGGTCGGTTCGCGCGTGCCGCCACCGGACGGCTCCGACTATCTGACGGTGGGCGGCGACGTGACCATCGCCCCCGGCGAGCGGCTGCTCGCCGAAGAGGGCTCCCACTCCGGCAGAGTCGCCCACGGCAGCGGCCTCACCGGCACGGTCAACCCCACCGGCGCCCCGCACTTCGTCCAGGACGCCACCGCCCCGTACGAGGCACTGCGGGCCCGGCTGACCGAGGCGAGCCACTGCTACGCCTACGAGGGCGACGCCCACCGCAGGGCGACGGGCAGCTGGCTGAGGGCGGGTGACACCACCACGTTCACCGGTGACGGCACCTCGGCCATCCAGATCTTCGACGTGGACGCGGATCTGGTGTCCGCCGCGGGTGGTGACACCGGCTTCGCCTTCGCGGACATCCCGGCCGGAGCCACGGTCCTGGTCAATGTGTACGGCAGCACCCGCAGCGTCAGCACGCTCATGGACACCCTGCCCGTTCCGGGGCTGCGCGAGCACCTGCTGTGGAACTTCCCGGACGCCACCGACCTCACGCTGTCCGGCTCGGGCCAGTTCCAGGGCAGCGTCCTGGTCGGCCGGCCCGACGGAACGACGACGCTCCGGATGAGCGGGACCAACGGCCGGTTCTACACGGCCGGTTCGCTCACCCACACCTCGGCCGGTGAATCGGGCGGCCAGGAGCTGCACGCGTACCCCTTCGACGGCGACCTGCCCGCCTGCGGCACGGAACCCACGCCCACCCCGACCCCGACCCCGACGGAACCGACCCCCACGCCCACCGAGCCCACCCCCACCCCGACGGAGCCCACCCCGACCCCGACCGAGCCCACCCCGACGCCGACGGAACCGACCCCCACCCCGACCGAGCCGACTCCGACCCCCTCGGAGAGCAGCCCCGGCCCCAGCCCTTCGCACTCGCCGGGACACCCCGGCGGCGAACTCCCGCACACCGGCTCCCGGGGCGGCGAATGGATCATCGGAGGCATCGCGGCAGCGCTCGTCGCGGCCGGTGGAGCGGCCCTGGTGACCGCGCGCAGGGCACGACGCCGCAACGGCTGATACCGGCGCGCGGGCCCAGCCCTTAGCGTGGCCGGATGACCGAACCGTTTCTGCACATCACGGAGGAACCCCTGTGGGAGGCGGCGCGCGGGACGGGCAGGTACGAGATGTCCACGCGCGGCCGCACCCTCGCGGAGGAAGGTTTCATCCACTGCTCGCTGCCCCACCAGCTCGCCGGTGTGGCACAGATGCTGTACGGGGCCGATGACCAGGGCCTGGTGGTCCTGGTCATCGATCCCGGCCGGCTCACGGACCCCGTGCGGTACGAGGCCGTGAAGCCGGGCGGAGAGAAGTTCCCGCACCTGTACGGACCGCTTCCGGTGGACGCGGTCGTGGAGGTACGGCCCTGGCAACGAGAGGAAGACGAAACCCAGTGATCGGCCCCCTCACCGCGGTGACCGGAGCGAGCGGCGCGGTCGGCGGCCGGGTCGCCCGGCGGCTCGCGCGCACCGGCGTCCCTGTCCGCCTGCTCGGCCGCGACCCGTCCCGGCTGCCGGACCTGCCCGGCGCGGTCCACGCGCCCCCGGCCCCCTACGGCGACGCGGAAGCGATGCGCCGCGCCCTGGACGGGGCACACACCCTGTTCCTGGTCTCCGCCCACGAAAGCCCCGACCGGGTGCGCCAGCACACCACGGTGGTGGACGCGGCCGTCGCCGTGGGCGTCGAGCGGATCGTGTACGTGTCGTTCCTCGGCGCAGCGCCGGACGCGACGTTCACCTTCGCCCGCGACCACTGGCACACCGAGGCGCACATCCGCACCAGCGGGCTGCGGTACACCTTTCTCCGCGACAGCCTGTACCTCGCCGGCATCCCGGCGATGACCGGCGCGGACGGCATCCTGCGCGGGCCGGGCGGCGACGGCAGGGTCGCGGCCGTCGCGCACGAGGACATCGCCGACTCCGCCACCGCCGTACTGCTGGACGAGAGCACCGGTCATGACGAACGGGTCCACGACCTCACCGGACCCGAGGCGTTCACCCTGGCCGAAGCCGCCGAGGAGCTGAGCCGCCGCACCGGACGGACGGTCCGCTACGTCCCCGAGACCCGGGAGGAGGCCTACGCCTCCCGTGCCGGGTACGGAGCCGAGGACTGGGAGGTGGCCGGCTGGGTCACCTCCTACGAGGCCATCGCGACCGGTGAGATGGCCGCGGTCTCGGACGCCGTACCGTCCCTCACCGGGCACCCGGCCATGAGCCTCGCCACCTATCTGGAGGAGAACCCGGACAGCTACCGCCACCTGCTCGCCGGGTCCTGACGGCACGGGACCGCCGGCCCGCGGCACCGAGGCAGCCGGCCTGGAAACGCCCCGGCCCGAAAGCCCCCCGGCCCGGAACACCGCCGGCCCGGAACACCGCCGGGCTCAGCGCCACGGAATGTGGCGCCAGGGACTGCCCTCGCTCTCCGCCAGAAGGCGGTGGGCGAGGACGTTCTGCTCGTAGAACGGCCCGTACTCCTCGTCGTCGAAGCGCAGCACCCGGCCCAGCGCGTACGCCGCCGAGAACTCCTCCCACGAACGGTAGGCCGACTTGCTCAGCGCCCCGGCGTACACGATCGCCTGCTCCGCCTCCGCCTGGGTGCAGTAGCGGGCCGACAGCCCCCAGCGCGCCAGGTTCACGGCGCGCCCGTAGTCGTAGGCGACCGTGGTGCGCACCCGGCCGTCCGGCGGCAGCAGACCGTCCGCCCGGAACCGGGCCTCGTACCGGATGATCCTGCGCACCAGTTCCTCGATGCCCCGTACGCCGTCGGGGTCCGCCCCGATGTCCTGGGCATGACCCGCGGCGGTCTCGCGCCACAGGTCCGCCGAGGGGGGCTCGCCGTACACGACCCGCAGCTGCTCCCGGGCGCGGAGCGCGAAGTCCGGCTCCGGCGGGCTGTTACGGGCGTCCAGCAGGGCGTTCAACTGCTTCTGCCAGCCCGCGTGATCGGTGATCCCCCAGGAGTCGCGGAGCTGTTCGCGCTCCTGTGTGTAAGCGCGGAAGACCGTGCCGATCTCGTTCCACGGCACCCCGTTCCCGATCGCCAGATGCACCCCGCAGGCCAGCCCGTAGGCCAGTGGCCCGTGCAGCGCGCCGTGCCGCAGCGCGAGCAGCCTGCCTCCGTCGGGGCGGTCGTTCTCCGCGTAGCGGCGCAGCCACAGGGCCCGGTGCGGGGGTGTGGTGGGCAGCAGGAGCTGGGCGGGCGTACCGACGTTGACGCCCAGCAGCTCGCGGGGGTCCGGCCAGTCGAACTCGGCGATCCACCGCAGCGAGACCCCCCGGAACACCCAGTCCGGATGCCACGGCGGCAGCATCCCGCGGGTGAGCACCGGCATGCAGACCTGTCCCGACGGGTCCCTGTGCGGTCGCCAGGTGATCACCCGGGGATCGGCGTCGACCTCGGCCTTCGGCGCGGGGATGTACAGCTCCGCACCGGCCAGCACGCGCAGTTGGGCCTCCGTGTCACCCCGCAGCCCGGCCTCGTAGAGCAGTTGCTCGGTCTCGGACGGCGGGTACCAGGGAGCCGGGTGTGCGGCCGGCGGGTGCGGGTTCATGACCAAGGGAGGTTCCGGTAGGGGCTCGTGGGGTCCTGGGTGAGGATGCGGTGCTGGGCCAGCGACTCCTGGACCTTGTGGCCCGTGCCCTCGTCCTCGTCGAAGTGGATCAGCCGGGTCAGGCAGTAGCCGAGCGAGAAGTCCGCCCAGGAGCCGTACGCCCGCCGGGCCAGAGCGCCGATCCGCAGGACCGCCTGTTCGGCCTCGGCCGGCTCGCAGAAGCGGGCCCCCAGGGCGAGCCGCACCACGTTGACCGCCCGCCCGTGGTCGAACGCGGCCAGGGTGTCGACGCGTCCGTCCGGCGCGAGGAAGCCCTCGGCCCGGAACAGGTCCTCGTAGCGCACGATCCGCCGCAGTGCCTCCCGCACCTCCGCGAGATCCTCCGCGTCGGCGCGGTGTGCGGCCGGCGCACCGGTCAGCGCCTGGGACCACTCCTCGTGGGAAGGCGTGCGGCCGAGCCGGGTGGCGAGGGCTGACCGGGTGCGCAGGACGGACTCGTGGACCCGGCCGACCAGCCGGGCCCGCATCAGGGAGTCGAGCCGTTCCCGGTAGTCGGCGCGGTGGTGGATGCCCCAGGGGCTGCGCAGCCGGTCCTTGTCCGTCGGGTAGTCCTCGTACGCGGCACCGAGCTGGTTCCAGACGAGGCCGTTGTGCAGGGCGAGATGGGCGCCGAGGGCCAGCCCGTGCGCGAGCGGCCCGTGCAGCGGCCCGCCGCCATGGGTGAGCAGCCGGCCCGCCCGCGGCCCGCCGGACCGCGCGTCGGCCTTCAGCCACGCCCGGTGGTGCCGGGTCCGGGCCTCGACGAGGGCGGCGTACGGAGTGCCGTGATTGACCGAGAGCCACCGGCGGTCCCGCGGCCAGGCGAGGGCGAGTTCGGCGAGCCGGGTCCGGCGGAACACCCACTCCGGATGCCAGGGCGGCAGCATGCCCGGCGTCAGCACGGGGACACACGTCCGGCCGGTCGCGGGATCGTGGAACGAGGGGAGCGGGGCGGTGAAGCCGGGGGTGTCGGCGTGCAGCCGGGGGAGAAGCACATACAGCCGGGTACGGGAGAGGACGTCCAGGACCGCGTCCGCGCCGCCGCGTGCCGTGGCCTCGTGCAGCTCCCGCTCGATGTCCGTCGGCGGCGGGGCGCCGTGTTCCGCGCAGGCTCCGGCGGGCGGCGTGGGGCCGGCTCCCGGGTGCGACGGCGCCGGCAGGCCGGTGGTGCTGTATGTGTGCGGCCCTGCCCCCGCACCGGTCCCCGTGGTCACGGGGACGATCCTACGAAACGGTGACCGGGCGGGGACGGTCACCAGGGAACGGGCCCGAAGTTCCCGAGGAAGCCGCCCGTGGGGCCGCCGGCTCCCGCCATCGCCGTCCGCACGATGATCCCGGCGCCCTCCTCGACGGTCAGGATCCCCCGGTGGCCGTTCAGATCGGTGGCCGTCCAGCCGGGATCCACCGCGTTGAACCGGATCGCGGGGTACGTCATGGCGTACTGCGCGGTGAGCATGTTCAGGGCGGCCTTGGAGGAGTTGTAGCCGAGGCTCGGGTAGTAGACGGGCAGGAGGGGGCGATAGCGCTCGGGCTCGGCGGCGATGGCCAGGGAGCCGAGTCCACTGCTGACGTTCACCACGGCCGGCGACTCACCGGCCTCCAGGAGCGGCAGGAACGCCTGGGTCACGCGCACGACCCCGAGGACATTCGTCTCGTACACCGCGAGCACGTCCTCGGCCGTCATCTCGCCGGGCTCCTTGAGGGGGCCCGTGATGCCCGCGTTGTTCACGAGGACATCGAGGCGCCCGCTCCGCTCGCGTACGGCCGCCACGGCCGCCCTTACGGTTTCGTCGCTGGTCACATCGAGGAGTACGGCGTGCGCGCCGATCTCCTCGGCGACCGCCCGCCCCCGGTCGAGGTCCCGTGCGCCGAGATGGACGGTGTGGCCCGCCTCGACCAGCCGCCGTGCCGTCTCCCGGCCGAGGCCCCTGGTGGCGCCGGTGATGAGCGTCGTCGTCACGGTCGTGCCCTCCCGGACGAGCGGCCGACGCCGGCGTCGGCACGGACATGGGCGCCGACTTCGGTCCGGGGCGCGGGAGAGGTTCTCGGTTCCGTCACCCCGTCATCGTACGATCGCAACTCGAAGGCCGAATCGGCTAGTTCATTCTTCCGGGAGTCCTGGTTCCCCGGCTCCGGCAGGGGCCGTTCAAGTCCTCTCCGGCGTCGGTCAGTCGGCCCCGACCGCCCGTCCGCTCACGCTGACGCTCACCACTCCGGTCGACCCGGCCCGGCGATCGGCCGGGTCACGGACGCGGGCCCGCGCGGCCGGGGTCACCGCGACGGCCGCCCGCGCCCGGGTTCCCGGCGATTTCACCCGGATGGCCGCGTCCGGGTGGCCGCACCCCGCCGGGCGGCGGAACCTCAGGGTTCGTAGGCCCACCCGGATTTCGGGGTCTGTCGATCGGACTGTGGAGGTCCCCATGAGCAACGCGGCGCAACAGCATCGGACACCGCCGTCCACGACGAACTCCTGGGCGACCGGCGGCCTCGTCTTCGCGGGGGTCCTGATGCTCGTCGAGGGAATCCTCGGCATCTTCCAGGGCATAGCCGCCATCGCCGAGGACGACGTCTACACACGGTTCGGCGACTACGTGTTCAAGTTCAACCTGACGGGCTGGGGCTGGATCCATCTGATCCTCGGCGTCGTCCTGTTCATCACCGGGTTCGGGCTGCTCAAGGAGTCCGCCTGGGCGCGCGGCCTGGGTATCGGGCTGGCCGCACTGAGCATCATCGCCAACTTCATGTTCCTGCCGTACCAGCCCATCTGGGCCCTGGTCGTCATCGCCATCGGGGTCTTCGTCATCTGGTCCCTGAGCACCGTCGAGCCCCACGGCAAGATCTGAGCGGGCACCGCGGGCACCGCCGCCCGGTCTCCGGGAGGCGGTGCCCGCGTACGTCGGGGTGACCGGCGGGAAGGGCCGCCGGCCGCGCCGCTACCTCACGGACGGGGCCGTGGACGGTGCCGCTGAGGCGGCCGAGGACTCCTCCGCGGGCTGACGGATCAGCATCGAGGCGAGCAGGGCGAGCACCGTGACGACCACGGCCAGGGCGAACGCCGTGCGGTAGCCGCCGAGCGTGCCCGCACCGGCCAGTGGGCCGACCAGCGCGATGCCCACCGAGGCGCCGATGCCGAAGCACGCGCCGTTCAGACCGGGGAGCGCGCCGGGGCTCTCCTTGGGGGAGAGCACGACACCGAGGCCGTTGAGCATCGTCAGGGCCAACCCGTTGTAGAACACGCCCAGCGCGCAGCAGACCGCGAGAACGGCCCAGCGGTCCCCGGCGAAGACGGCGGCCACACCGAGTGCCAGCGCCGAGGCGAGCAGTCCCGTACGCAGCATCGGCAGCCAGCCCTTGCGCGGTGCCAGCCAGCCGGCCACCGGGGCCGCGAGCAGTCCGATCGCCGCCGGGGGTGTCAGGAACAGCAGGGCGGCGAGCGTCGCCGACATGCCGAAACCGGCCTTCTCGTCCTGGCTCAGCAGGACGACCGTGAAGTTCATGGCGGCGAAGACACCGACGAGGGTCAGCAGCGTCGTGGCCATCAGCGGCCACACCTGACGGGAGCGCAGATCACGCACCGCGATGAGCGGGGTGCGACCGCGCTTCTCGATCTGCCAGAAGGCGAGGAACAGTGCCGCCCCCACGACGGCGAGGACGGGCGGCCACAGCGAACCCCAGCCGTGCGCGGCGCCCTGACTGATCGCCTGGTTCACGCAGACGATGGCGGCGGACAGCGAGGCCGCGCCCCACCAGTCCATCCGCCCGGCGTCCTTCGCGGGCGGGGTCCCGGGCACGGCGCGCGCCACACAGAGCAGGGCGATCAGACCGGTGACCAGGATCGTGCCGAAGATCCACCGGAAGCCGAGCCGGTCGGCGACGAAACCGCCGAGGAATCCGTCCACGCCGCCGACCCCGCCGTTGAGGGCGGTGATCACACCGAGCGCGGTACCGAAGCGCTTCGGGGACATCGATTCACGCAGCAGGAGGTACGTCAGCTGGAACGTCGCACCCGAAGCTCCCTGCAACACCCGGCCGAGGACGAGGAGTTCCACGTTCGGCGCGAGCATCGCCAGCACGGTGCCGGCGCACATCACGGCGAGCGAGGCCAGCAGGACCAGGCGCCGGCCGAGATGGTCGCTCAGCCGGGACAGGACGACGCCCGCGACGCCACCGACGAGGAAGAAGAGGTTCTGCGAGAGCGCGACCGTACTCGCCGCCGCGTCGAGCTCGCGTGCGATCTCCGGCAGAGCGGGCGTCACCATCGACGCGTTGAGCTGGAAGGCGACGACTCCGGCGATCAGCGCGGGCATCAGGAACCGGTGCGTACGGGGCCCGGTCGCGGCGTCCCGCAGTGGGACCCGGCTCATGCGGCGGCGCTCCCGCCCGTACGGATCCGCTCCACGAGCCGTTCGGGGAAGCGGCCGTCGGTCTCCAGGACGACCCGGGCGTTGGCGTCGGCCCGCTCGGGGTACGAGAGGTACATCCCGCGGGTGTCCGCGACGAGGGCGCCGCGCGCCGGACCGTCGCCGGTCTCGACGCCTACGTGCAGCCGGGGGGCGAGCAGCGGGGTGACATGGCCGACGGCTATCGCGGCGGCCAGCGGATCGTGACAGGCCGAGCCCCGGTAGGGCAGCGCGACCTCTTCGTGGAAGTCGAAGTAGACGTCGAGCACCCGGGCGGCGAAGACGCTCGCGGCGGAGCCATGGGCGAGGAGATCCCGCTGCGTGGCGGTGGTGAGGTTCTCCCGCATGGTGACGTCGAGCGGGACGATCGTCAGGTCCCAGCCCGCTTCCAGCACGAGCGCGGCGGCCTCCGGGTCGTTCCCGATGTTGGCCTCGGCGAGGGGGGTGATGTTGCCGGGGTGGTGGACGGCGCCGCCCATCACCGTGACATGGCGGATCATCTCGGGCAGCCGGGGCTCGCGGCGCAGGGCGAGGGCGAGGTTGGTGAGCGGGGCCGTGGCGAGCAGCGACAGTTCCCCCTCCGCCTGCCGGGCGGTCTCGATGATCAGATCGACGGCGTCCACGGTCACCGGGGGGGCGGCCGGGGAGGGGAGGCGGACGTTGCCGATCCCGTTGTCGCCGTGGACGTGGGTGGCGTAGTGGGGCAACGAGCCGCGCAGTGTCCGGTCGGCTCCCGGCGCCACGGGGATGTCGGTCCGCCCCACCAGTTCGAGGACCTGGAGGGTGTTGACCGCGGCCTGCCGGGCGTCGGTGTTGCCGCCGACGGTGGTGACGGCCCGCAGGTCGACATCGGGGGAGAGCGCGAGATAGAGGAGCGCGAGGGCGTCATCGACTCCGGTGTCGCAGTCCACCAGCAGGGCTTGGCTCGTCGTCATGTCACGTCGTCCTTGAAGTGATCGGGTTGGTTCTGTCGGGGAGCCGTACGCGGGAGCGGGTACGGGAGCGGGTACAGGAAGCGGTACGGGTACGGGTACGGGAGCGGTACGGGTACGGGCGCGCGGGCGGCGGGGAGCGGGGAGCAGGGGCGGGCTCCGGAGGGCCTGCGGGAGGCCGCGCGGGCCCGGGGCCGCGCGGGTGTCGCGCGGGTGTCGCGCCCCCGCCCCGGGCCGCGCACCGTCGCGCGCCCCGGGCCCTCGGACGGTTCAGCGGGCTTCGGTCGCCTCGTCGAAGCTCCGGCCCTGGGCGCCGGGCCAGGTCGTCGCGCGTGCGCCCGCCGCGACGGCGGCGCGGAGGGCGTCGGCCGGGGAGTCCCCGGCGGCGAGCCGGGCGGCGAGGGTGCCGGCGAAGCAGTCACCGGCACCGGTGGTGTCGACGGCGTCCACCGCCGGTGGCACGGCCTCGTGCTCGCCCCAGCGGGCGCCCCGGGCACCGAGCGTCACGCACACCGACCGGGCGCCTTCGCCGAGCGCCTCGTACTCGTGCTCGTTGACGACCGCGGGGTCGGCCAGACGCAGCAGCTCCGGGGGCACCTCGGCGGTGGGTGAGGCGTTGAGCACGACCCGTACCCCCGCCCGGTCGGCGAGCCGGGCGGCCCGTACGACGGCGGGCATCGGGGTCTCCAGCTGGAGCAGGAGCACCTGGGCCCCCTCCAGGGCCCCGGCGGCCCGGTCGGCGTCGGCCCCGGTGACGGCCCCATTGGCGCCGGGGATCACGATGATCGTGTTCTCGCCCCGGCCGTCGACGGCGATGTGTGCCTGACCCGTGGGTTCGCCCGGGGTGGGGACGACGCCAGCGGTGTCGATGCCGTCGGCGTCCAGCGCCGCGAGGTACCGGCGGCCTCCGTCGTCGTCGCCGACCCGGCCGACCATCCTGACCCGCGCCCCGGCGCGTGCCGCGGCCACCGCCTGGTTGGCGCCCTTGCCGCCGGGCAGCACGGTCAGGCCGCGGCCGAGCACGGTCTCGCCGGCGCCGGGATGCCGGGCCACGTGGGTCACCAGGTCGATGTTGAGTGACCCGAGCACCACCACGGTGGGCCGCTGCTCGTGCATTGTCAGACCTTTCGAGAAGGGAGAACGAGGCTTTTCAGATGATTCACACGGCGAAGACGCCGATCGACTGTTGAGTTGTCCTACATCTCTCCGGTCGACTGGAGGGACAGTAGCCCTGCGGAAGGCCCGCGACAAGGGGGGAAGGGCAACAGGGCAGGGCGGCGAGTATGCTCGGCGAGGCCGGAAGTCGTCCGACAACTGGGTGGGACGTCGACCGAGGAAAGGGGAACCGGGGTGGCTCAGGGCCGTACGCGACGCCGTCAGCCGAGGGTCGAGCTCTACGAACGGATCGTCGCCGCGATCCATGACGGGACGTATCCGTCCGGTACGAAGCTCCCCGCCGAACCCGTTCTCGCCGCCGAGCTGGGGGTCGGGCGCCCCGCTCTGCGCGAGGTGCTCATCCTGCTCCAGGAGGACGGGGTCATCACCCGCAGGCACGGCGTCGGAAGCCGGGTGAACCAGCCCCCCACCACGCGTGGGATCGAGCGGCTCTCACCCGTCGAGGCGCTGCTCGGACCAGGGACCGCGGTCTGCCGACGGCTCGCCGCCGACCTCGACGAACCGACCGACTTCTCCGGCTTCCATCTGCGCCTGCCGCCCACCAGCCGCGCCTGGTTCTGGGAGACGCTGATCGAGATCGACGGAGTCCCGGCCGGGTTCGCGCACGAATGGGCGGCCGACGCGCCGACACTCGCCGACCTCGGCCCGGACTTCCTCGACGCGATCGGTGAACCGGCTCCGGGGCCGCCGCCCACCAGCATGCTCGCGCTCCTGCTCGCCACCGTCGACGACCGTACGCTCGGAGCCAGGAGCACCATGGGCGCGACGATCCTCGGCAAGGAACGCGGCAGGGCGATGGGCAGGCCGCCGGAGACCCCGGCGATCCTGATCACCCAGGTCGTGACCGCGGACGCCCACCCGGTCCTCGCCGCGAAGTATCTGCTCCCGGCGGGCGCGCCGCTGATCCACCTGACCCAGCGGCACTGACACGCCAACCGGCCCCGGGGAGGGCGGTCGAGCCCTGCCGGGGCCGGTCGTGTCGGGCGCTACCGGGGCCCGTCGTACCAGGCGAAGGCCGAGATCCGCCAGCCCTCCGGGGTGCGGACGAACTGGATCGTCTTCGTTCCGCCGCCCTCGAACGGCTCACCGTCCAGGACCCCGGACTTGCGGTACTCGCCGAACCGCGACGCGATGTCGCCGGTGATATCGGTCCGCTCGGAGGTCTCCCACTCGGAGAACTCGGCCAGCCGGCCGTCCGCCAGCAGCCGTTCGCGGGGCGCGATGAACTCCTCCACGGTGCAGGCCGTGAACTCCGGACCGGTCTTGACGATCACGCCGCCGGGAAGAAGCAGCCGGCGGATCCGCCCCACATCGGCGGCCCTGCCGCCCCGGTTGTCGAAAGCGCCGAAGAACTCGGCGGTGACGGCGTCGATTTCGGCCTTGGGGTTGGTGGGGGCCACGGAGGTGCTGGGGTCCTTGGACGTGCTGGGGTCCTTGGGCATGGCGGGACGGTAGCACTCGGCCGGGGCGCGGTCGACGCCTCCGCTCACGCCTCCGCTCACGCCTACGCTTCGACGTACCGGAACTCCGGACCGTAGGTCGATCCGCTGTTGTCGGGCAGGGGGATCTGCATCAGCTGCTGCGCCGGCCCCTGGAGCTGGAACATCTGTCCGACTGCCTTGTTCAGCAGTTGCGCGGCTGCGGCCTGCGTCTCCGCCTGCCAGGCCTGCTCGATGAACCGCAGCATCGAGCTGTAGTGCTGGTTGAACGTGTCGAGGAGCTGCCGCACCTCGTCGGGCACCGCCACCGGCCCCTGGGCCCAGCCGCCGTTCGGGACCGTTCCCATGGGGAAGGTCTGCGGCATGGGGACCACGTCGCCCTGGAAGTCGAATTTCGTCGGGTCACCCGGAACCGGGATCAGCCTGCGACCGTGGAAGATCTCCCGGAAGGAGTAGAAGTGGGCCATTTCGCCGGGCGCGCCGGGGAAGGGATTCTCCGGCGAGGCGGCAGTCCCCTCGCCCTGCTCCTTGATGGTTTTGACAGCTTTCTCGACATCGTCGAACGAGGTGAGTGGGACGACGTTGTTCCCTTTTCCGTGGGACGACATGTTCCGGTTGACCTGTCGAGTGCCCGCGATCAGATCCTGATGATTCCGAAATGCTTCCAGAATCGCCGTGTAGAAAGCTCCGATCGAGGTATGACTCTCCACGGCCTCGACGATGGGGTCATCCGGCTTCTCGATCTGCGAGTACATGTCCAGCGATTGCTTGCTCAGCCCCGAGAGGGAGACGGACAGCTCGGGGCGCACGCCGCCGGGAAGCGGGCCGGGGTATTTCGGCACCAGTTTCTCGTCGGCGAGACGCGGGGTTCCGCCGATCGTGGTGAGCATGTTGCAGACCAGCCCCATGTGGGACATCTCGTCGAAGACGATTTCCTGAATCGTCCCGAACGCGTCGGCGCTCCCGCCCGGATCCTTGATCGACCAAAGGCCGCACAAATAGGGAGGAAGCGTGGCGAGTTCAAGCATGATGGCCTGCTGCAAGGAGTCCTTGAGCCACTGCTCGTCGTGCGCCTCGGTGGGCACCTCCATGAGCTCGGCGATTCTGTTGCTTTTGTAGTTGAGAGCTGTCGTGGTCATGGATGACCCCTCGCTGGTTGTGGTTTTCTTCCCATCGTGGACGACATGCGCTCGGCGAATCGGCGGCGCGCGGGTGCGCGCTCCCGGATTGCACCCGCCCAGGCGATGCTTGACGAGAAATGATTGAACGTCGAATCGCGGGGCCGGTGTTCCCCGGAATCGTTGCCGTGCCGGAAGCCGCCGCTGGAAAACGTCAGTGATACCTACCTGGCGGCATTCGAGGACGTCCGGCCACCGGTCCCCACGCGGCCGGGATTCCTGAGGCACGGCACGGCACCGCACAGTACCGCCTATCCGTGCGGCCCGGGAAAACGCTCCGCGTGCGCTGTTCGCATGAAAAGAGGATGGGCTTCGCACGTTCGGAGTCCGTATAGCTGTGCGGAAAGACGGGAGGCCGCACAGTGGGCAGGGCCGGAAGGAAACGGGACCCGGACTCACCCGGCGAGCCCGGGGGCGGTACCCGGAGACAGGCGGTCAGCCGATTTTGGGGAGTGTGACATGGCTGCCCTTCAGCTGACGGTCGTGGTGCCCTGTTTCAACGAGGCCGAAGCGATCGAGACCTTTCACACCGCGTTGCTCGCCGCACTCGAACCCTTGGGCGGCGACCTGGAAATCTGCTACGTGGACGACGGCAGTACCGACGGGACGCGGCTGCTGCTGGGCGGTCTCGCGGCACTCGACACGCGCGTCCGGTACACCGCCTTCAGCCGCAATTTCGGCAAGGAGGCGGCCATGCTCGCCGGGCTCCGTATGTCCCGGGGCTCCGCGGTCGTCCTGATGGACGCCGACCTCCAGCATCCGCCCGAACTCATTCCCCGCATGCTGGAACTGCACCGCCACGGCTACGACCAGGTGATTCCCCGACGCGACCGGACCGGCGAGGGGAAGCTGCGCAACGCGCTCAGCCACACCTACTACGCGCTGGTCCGCCACTGTATGGACGTGGAAGTCATCGACGGCTCCGGAGACTTCCGACTGCTGTCACGACGGGCGGTGAACAGTGTGCTGTCGCTCCCGGAGAGCAATCGGTTCTCGAAGGGAATCTTCTCCTGGATCGGCTTCGACACGGTCAGCTTCCGGTACCGGAACCGGGAGCGCGCGGCCGGGCAGTCGAAATGGGGCAGCAGGAGACTGCTGAACTACGGAATCGACGGACTGCTGTCCTTCAACAACCGTCCACTGCGCCTGGCCATCTACACCGGATTCTGGGTCTTCGTCTCGGCGCTCGTCTACGCCTTGTGGACCGTGGTGAATGTGCTGCTGAACGGCGCGGAGACCCCCGGTTACGCCACTCTCCTCACCGCGGTCGTGGCACTCAGCGGAATTCAGCTGATCACGCTCGGAGTCATCGGGGAATACGTCGGGCGCATTTACCACGAGGCGAAGCACCGCCCGCCCTATGTCGTACGGGAGACCAACGAAACATGTCCCTCGCTGCCGGGAGCACCAGAACCGGTCGCCACGGGCGAGCTGAGCGACATCGCGGCCGACCGGTCGCGCACGATACGGCAGTTCGCCTCCTTCGTGCTGATCGGCTGCGTGAATACGGCGGTGTATCTGGCCGTCTATTACGTGCTGAACCGGTGGATGCCGTATCTGGCCGCCCACGCGGTGGGTTTCACGGTCAGCTTCGTCGGCTCCTTCCTGCTCAACTCCTACATCACTGTCGGGACGAGGCCCACCTGGCGCGGGTTCGCGCGGTATCCCCTGTCGAGCGTCATCAATCTCGTGGCCTCGGGCGCTCTGCTGCATCTGGCGGTCAGCGGTCTGGGCATGGACAAGAACCTCGCAGCCCTGGCCGCGGGCGTACTCGTCACCCCGTTCTCCTTCCTGCTGGCCCGGTGGGCGATCACTTCGGGCCGGGACGCTCCCGCACCGCCCGACCGGCCCGACGACAACCGGGCCGAGCCGTCCGTGATCAAGTCGGACAGCCACTGACGGCACCCGGCCCTCTCCGGAGACGAAAGGCACCCGCACATGGTTGGCAGCGTCCCGGGAACCGCCGTTCCGGAACCGCCGGACGAAAAGGGACGGCCCGACAGGAAGGGACGGCCCGACGGGCAGCGGCAGCACGCCGGGCCGGGCGCGCCGCCGGACGAACGGGCCCGGCCGTCGGGGACGCGGTCCCGGGCGGATCTCTGGGTACCGGCCCTCGCGCTCGTACCGCTCGGTCTGCTCGCCGCCGCGTCCTGGTCCGGGCGCTGGGTCCGCCCCAGCGCCGACGACTGGTGCTTCCTGCCGGTCGTACGGGACGAGGGCGTCTCCGGCATCGTCGGCAAGTTCTACCTCGACGACAACGGACGGATCGCGAACGGGCTGCTCGTCGGCGCCTACGCGAAGTTCGGTGTCGCCGGGCACCAGTGGTTCGCCCTGGTCAGCGGCGTACTGATGCTGGGCATTCTGTGGGCGGTGGCAGCCGCGGCGCTGCGCAGGGCGGGGCTGACCGTGCCCCGCGGCACGGCGCTCCTGATCGCGTCCATGGTCACCGCGCTCTTCCTGTTCGTGACGACCAACACCTACAAGACGTTCTACTGGCCCGCCGCCTCGGTGTCGCACACCCTGCCCCCCGTGCTCGCCTGCGCCGCGACGATTCCGCTGCTGCGGGCCCGCTCACGCACGGGCAGGACCATGGCGTCGGCCTGCGTCGCGCTCATGGGCCTGGTCATCGGCACCCTGTCGGAAGAGACCACGGTCGTCGTCGTGGTCGTCCTGTTCGCCGGTCTGCTGATCGGCCACCGGGTCCTCCCCGCACATGCCCGGACCTACGGGTGGGCGTGGTGCGCGGCGGGCATCGCCGGGACGGGCATCGGAGCCCTGATCCTGCTCGCCTCACCGGGCTCCCGGACCCGGCGCGAACGGTTCGGCGCGCGGAACGCGGACCTGCTCGCCCCCGACGCGCTCATCGCGTCGCTGCGCGGGTTCGGCGAGATCATGGTCACGGTGGCCACGACGTGGCAGTACATCGGGGCGGTCGCGGCGGGACTCCTGCTGGGCCTGGTCGCCCGGCGTGCCGACGGCGGCCCGCTCCGCACGCCCCCGCACTGGCCCCTGCTCGCCGTCACCGGCACGCTCGCGCTGCTCGTGTCCGGATACCTCTGTACCGTCATCACCTACCCGGCGTTCGGTGAGCGCGTCGCGACCGCCAATCGCCTCTGGAACGACTACCTGTTGCTGTACATCGCGTTGCTCGTCGGCGCGGGCCTGCTCCTCGGGCAGGCCGCGCGGCGGCTCGTCCGGCACACGGGCCCGGCCAAGGCCGTCTGCGCCGTGCTCTGCGTCCTGGTGTGCGTCGGCCCCGCCGTCTCGCTCATGCGCCTCGACACCAATATGCGGGCACGGGCCCAGCGTTGGGACCACCAGGACCGATGGCTACGGGAACGGGCGGCGGCGGGCGCCGAGGTCCTCCCGTACAAGGCGGTCACGGTCAGCGGGATGCTGGAGCCGTTCGGCCGGCAGGGGCGTGACACCTGGCCGGCCGGTTGCGTGGCCGACTACTACCGCCTCGAACGCGTCACCTACTCGACCGAGCTTCCCTGACCCGGGGCGTTGTCAAGGGCGCCGAACGGCATCGCCCGGAGACGGCCGGAACCAACCCGTGCGAGTGGGGAAGGGGCATGCGCATTCGGTCCGCCGGCAGTGGGTGCGCCCGTCCGCCAGGTGCGGCAGCCGGCCGAGCAGGCGTTCATAGGGCGTAGCGATTGGAAGGATGCCTGACCGCGATACTCCTTGGGGTGGTGCAGAGCGCAGCGCTTGAGGCTTCGTCGTGGAGGTCTGCGTGACATCGTGGGAGAACGACCCGGCGTATCCAGCAGTGGAGCAGGCGTTCATCAACGCTGATCCGCTTGAGCAGGTGGGAGGCCCCCTCGACGTACGCGCGGTGGTGGCGGGTATCCCGGCGGTCGCCAAGGACGGCTTTCTGATCGAACAGGTGCCTTGGGGCCGCTTCCCCGAGGGCGTCAGAGTTCAGGAGAGCATGGAGCGAGTGCGCTCAGGTGACGCAGCCGCCGTCGACAGGGCTCTCGACATGCTCGGGGGCCTGTGCGCCAACGACATGAGGGCGGCGGTGGCGCCGGCCGTGCCGTTCCTGCTGCGTATCGGAGCTGATCCGCAGGCTCACCATCGAGCTGCTGCCTTGGCCGTGGTTTCCGCGGTGGCGCGTTGGAGGCACCACGGTGTGTGCACGCGTGCCGACATGCTTCGGCCTCGCTACAGCGGTGACGAACGGGGCTTCGAAGTCACCGGATACCTGGGCAACTGGTCGGTCGAGGCCGCTCGTGACGCGATCACGGCGGACGTGGACCTTCTCAAGGATCTGCTCGACGATCCCGAGGCCGACATACGCGTGGGCACCGCATACGTGCTGGCGGCTGCATCCGGCCGTGCGCAGGTCGTACGGGACGCGCTCCATGAGCGCCTTGACATCGAAGACGATCCGACCGTACGCGCGGGCCTGGTGCTGGCCGTTGCGGAGTTGGCACGCGCCCGCCAAGACACGAGGGCCCTGGAGTGGACCCGGTCGTGCTGGTCCGATCGGACACGGTCCCCCGAGGTGCGCGTCAGTGCCGCGCTGGGGTGGATGTGCCTCTCTGACGCGCCGGTCCCGGACGCACTGCACGCCATGCTGGACAGTCTCGCCACCGACGAGACAGCCCGTGTGATGGGCCCGCTGCCGTGGATGCGCGCGATCGAGGGAATCGACGGCGACGGCCTGCGCCGCTGCCTTCGCGAGATGTTGCACCCCGACGCACCCGATTCCGAAGATCACTGGGACCCCTGGTCCTGAGCTGCTCCCCCAGGGGTCAGCCCGGAGGCCGCACGCGCATCCCAGTAGCCCCGGGCTGGGCCGTGATGCGCCGGATCAGGACCTGGGCCGGGTGCTCGGCGGTGTCCAGTTCGCGTTCGGCGGCGGCCTGGGCCGGGAAGCCGGCGAGGGTGATGGCCGGCGGGCTCGGCGCGGGCGAGGGCCGTGACGAGGGCAGGCCAGGACGGGTCGGTGAGGATGCGGTCGGCTTGGGCGCGCCGGCCGTCGCGGTGGGTGTGAGGGCGGTGGCCGTCGGCGCGGACTCCGGTGGCCATGATGTGGAGGGCGGGCCTGTTACCGTGACCTCGACGGCAAGGAGCACGCCCGCCACTTCGAGCGGAAGCTCGACGCCCAGCGCCGGCTCGACGAAGTCGCGAACAGCGTGGTCACCGGTCAGCACGTCGACCCGCGCGCCGGTCATATCACCTTCGCGAAGTACGCCGAGGAGTGGGCAGGCCCGCTCATCGCCGGTGAGACGGGTGGGCGCATCACCGACAACGCGCTCCTGCTCCACCTCGTACCGGCGCTGGGTGCCCGGTGCATGGCGGCGACACGCCGCAACGACATCCAGGTGCTCTTCAGCCGCTGACACGAGATCACGCAGGTCACAGGTTTGTCGAGTGCCCCGAGACTTGCCAGACCGGACCGCTGCAGAACTGCGCGCGCTCGGGGACCGTGTCCGTCATCTACGTATGCAGGCCAACTGCACGCAGGAGGCTTTCGCGGAGATGACCAATATCAATCGGCGCACGCTCCAGCGAATTGAACGCGGTGTCAGTGATCCCCGGTACACCGATCTTGTCCGCATCGCCGACGCGATCGGAGTCCCTCTCACCGACCTCGTCCGCGAGTAGACGTGCCGCTGCTACCTGAGCCCGTGCCTGTTCGGATCACGGCAGACACCCTTCGTGGTGCCACACCCGAAGCACCCCGCGCCGCCTTCGTCGTCATCGTCCGCGTGCAGGATGGCCATGTCGGCTCCGTTCGGGGGTGTGACAGGTGCACGCGCAGTCGGGGCGCCGGCAGTGGGTGTGCCCGTCCGCCAGATGCGGCAGGGCAGCGGCCCGGCAGTGCGCGCTGTACGTGTCACCGCGTAGCTCCTCGGCGAGGGCCAGCAGGTCGTCCAGCCGGGTCTCCGCAGCCGCGGCCTGGGCGAGTTCGGTGTTCGTGATCGGGTCGCCGCGCCACAGGAGCGTGATGCCGTGCTCGGGGCAGCGGGCCATGGTGTCGGTCTCGACGGGGAACGGGTGCACCCCGTTGCGGTGGTGGCAGTTCATCGGGTGCCCCTCTGCGCTCCGTGGCAGACGCAGGCGCAGCGCAGCCGCTCCGCGACGGCCCCGCCCACGACGGTGGCGCTGGTGCCGGGGCAGTGGCGGTGTCCTCCGGGCCAGGACCGCTCAGTGGCGACCCTGCACTCCGGCGACCGGTACCAGGGCTGCTGCCCGGCGGCGGCGGTTCTCACCGGGCCACCCTCCGACCCGCACAGGCCAGCGCGTCCAGGCATTCGCGGGGGAACCACGAGTACGCGGCACCTGCGGCCGGCCGGATCCGCTGCTCACCCAGGTCGACACCGAGGTCGGTACCGAGCGGCGCCTCACACCACGTACATGCTGCGCCGCGCTGCTGAGCGTCAGACATCATGCCGACGTCCGGGAGAGGCGTAGTCGAGCCCACATCGGGCACCACTGGTGGCACTACAGGCGTCGTCACGGGTCAGCTCCTCAGTGCGGGCCAATTGGTCCGCCAAGCGTCGTACCGTCAACGCGACAATTCGAGGACTTCTGGAGGACTCTTCAGGGCCTAGATAAGGACTTTCATGCCGTCATGCGGGTGAGTGATGGCCCCGTAAAGGACTTGCTGTGAAACTGATCTGAGTACCCATCACGGAGGTGGTCACGTGTCCCAAACCGCGAGCAATACCAGACTGAAGGCAGCTCGTCTGACTGCGGGCTACCACTCGCAACAGGCTCTGGCGACCGCGCTCGGCGTCGGCGTCCGGCAAGTGAGGCGGTGGGAGTCGGAGGCGCCGCCATGGCCGCACCCGGACCTCCAGCAGGCTCTCACGCGCGTGCTGGGCCAAGACCTGGAATCGCTGGGATTCACCCCTCCCCACGGACGGGACCGCGGGCCGGACCCCGTGCGCCGACAGTTGGTCGGGGCGACGGTCGCGGCCGTCGGCCTCGCCGTCGTACCACTGCAATCCGCCACCGCCATGCAACCAGCTTCCGTCGCACTCGACTTCGAGGCCGTGACCCGCTCACACCGGCGCTTGTACTGGTCAGTGGCTCCGGCCAACCTGCACCCGGCGGCCATTGCTCACGCCACTCTCGGCTGCGCATTGCTCCCTGAGGCAGCCGGTCAGACCCGTTGCGCCGTCGCCGCAGCCCTTGCGGAGACCTACCTTCTCGCCGGTCGGATCGAGTTCTTCGACCTGAGGGAACCGGACCGTGCGGCGGCCACATGGCTGCGGGCGCTCCAGGCGGCAGGCGAAGCCGACGACCCACTCCTCGGAGCCGCCGTGCTCGGCCACACGGCCTTCATTCCCGGCTGGTGCGGCGACCGGGAAGCAGCAACCGAGAGGCTCGTTGCAGCCCGCACCTATGCCCGGCGAGGACCTGCGCCGGCGCTGCTCATGGCGTGGCTGGATGCTGTCGAGGCCGAATGCGAGACCCGGTCCGGGCGCACTCGGACCGCACTGCACCTGATCGGCCATGCCGAGGACCTCCTTGCCAACGAGCGAGAGGAGGCCGTTCCTGAGTGGCTGGACTGGTTCTCTCCAGTCCGCCTTGCCGCTTTCAAGGGCAACACGCAGTTGCTCGCCGGGCACCTGCCTCAAGCGCGTACCACTCTCCTCGGAGTCCTTGAAGACTTGGCGCCGGCGGAGGAGAAGCAGCGGTCGGTGATCCTCGGCGATCTGGCCGCCGTGGAGGTTGCCGCAGGCGCCCCCGAGGCGGCCTGCGAGCATGCTCTGGAAGCCCTCGACCAGCTGGAGCGCACTTGGTACGCCACTGGCATGGACCGAATCCGGGACGTCCGTCGATCTTTGGCCCCGCACCAGCACAAGCCGTGCGTCCGCCACCTGGATGACCGGTTGTACGGGTGGTCGACGACCGTCAGCGCGCTCGCTCGTTGAACTTCGCGATCTGCTCCGGCAGCTCGGCGAGGGACTCGACACGGAACGTCGGCAGGTCCCTGGCCTCCGCGGTGTGCCATTGGATGGTCCCCCATGGTCCGCGGCGGATGAGCGCGGTGTGCATACCGGCGGCGGCCCCCGGCCGAAGGTCGTTGTCAACCCGGTCGCCCACGTAGAGGATCTCAGCGGGCTCCGCGGGGACGACCTCGGCGACGCGCTCGAAGAAGAGCGGGTCCGGCTTCGACGCGCCCCAGTCATCCGAGGTGCCGATCAGGTCGACGTCCCCGGAGAACAGCGTGCGGAGGATGCCGCCTGCACGGATGGTCTGGTTACCTGCGATGCCGAGCCATAGCCCGTCGGCGCGGAGCTGGGCGAGGGCGGGCCGCACGTCTGGGTAGAGATCCGACTCGTCGAAGTGCTCGGGCTGGCCCGCGTCAGCGCGCGCTTGGCGCTGCTCGTACAGGTCGAAGCCGGGCTGGAACTCCTGGAAGGTCTCGCGGTAGTCCCGCCCCTGGGCGATCACCGCGCCGAACATGGCAGCAAACGTATGCCGCGGAACGTCCAGCCAGTCGGCCCAGGTGCCGTACTCCCTGGTCTCGTCCACCAGGCACTCACCAACGTCGAAAACGACTGCGCGAATCATGGGGTGATCGTAGAACTTCGCCCAACTGTGCAGCCATTCGATCGTTCGAGGATGCCGATGGCTTCTACCGGGGCAGTCCGAACTGGCACGGTCGGGGCGCGAATGCGCGCCCCGACCGCGGCGCCCGGTGTTCGCTAGATGTGGGTTGGCCTGTCGGGTTCGTTGATGGAGCCGTCGTCGATTGGCCGGCCGTTGATCCGGGGCTGGTCCGGCCGGATACGGATATCTCTGATGTCGAAGGTGGGTGCCTCGGCTCCGCCGGTGAGGCTGAATGTGAAGGACTCGCCCGGCTCGATCACCTGCTTGAGTGACCAGCTGGCCGCGGCGACTGTCACGGGCAGCCCATAGGTGTCCGGTTGCGGTTGCGCTGGGTCGAGTTCAGCTCCGTCGCCCTCTGAGACGTTCACCGTGCCACCCAGCCCCTTGGGCAGGTAGAACGACAGACGCCAGCCTTCCGCGATGGCCGCCGGGGCATTCTCGGGGTTGCTCAAGGTCACTCCGGCTTTGAAGTAGCCGACGTCCTGTTCGACCACGTTCAGCGTCAGGATCGGCCCGTCCTGCACGGTGTACGGCTGCCGTGCCGAATCGACCTCCTCGAAGACCCAACGCATCTTGCGGTCGTCCGGATCGAGCTTGGACTGCTGCACAAGCTTGGTGCCGGCCTGATCCACCGACAGATACGAATACTGGGGCTGTTTTGACTGGATCGTGTAGGTGCCGTCGTGCTGCTTTTGGAAGACGAAGGGATGCAGGGAATGAGTCTGCTCAACGTCAGGGAGTAGGTACGTCGTCGCCATGTACTTCTCGCTGTAGCCGTTCTGCAGACAGCTCAAGTCTGTGACGGTCCAATGCGTGCTGGTCGAGTCGGGGCCACCTCCGAGGATGATGCCGATCCCGGGCCATGTGCTGAGGCTCTCCAGCTTGGCGATCCGACCGTTGTGTACCGACCGCAAGATGTATGTCTTTCCTTCGGTCGGGTCCGCTGAGGCGGCACGACGGGGGCGGGGCAACGGGCGGAATCCAATAACCATCCAGCCCAGGTTTTTCCGGGTGGTGTCGGGGTTTCCGGCGTGAATACTTGAGACGTAGTAGCCGGGGATCGAGAAGTCGCGCGTGACCCGCGAGGAATGAGGGTCGTTGCCGATCCATTCCGACTCGAAGCCCGAGTCGAGCGCAAAGCTGAAACGAGTGACGCCGATGATACCGTCGTTGTGCTGACCTTCGACCCAAATGCGCGTCATGTAACCGTAATTGGAAATCTGCCAATCATGCATGGTGCCGTCTTTGGATCCCACCGTGGCAGTGTATACCCCGCCATATCTGAGAAGAATGCCGCACGGCCGTTTGTGGCTGGCGTATTTTCCCTCCCACATCCGCAATTGGGTGATCTCTCCGCGGGAAACGCCAGGGGCGGTGCACTCGGCGGGGATGTTCCCAGGGATGCGCCCCCATGGACCGTTGAAGACCTCCTGAGCCCCGAGGATGCCGACGACGTCGTGCCCTTCGGGGTATTTCACAGGGTTGAGATACGGCCAGATCTCAGACTGCTGGAAGCCGTTCACGTACATGACGCGGGTGTATGCCAGGCGATCCCAGTCCGTGTTGATGCCGGAATGGCCCTCTTGGTAGTGGTCGGCCGCCCACTTTGAATAGTGCGTCTCGTAGTTCTCTGTGTCATTTGTGGGGCGTGTGAACTCGTTGAGTTTCTTGGCGTACATGTCGATGGTGCCCTGAGGGACGCCCCACCTCTTGCCATGGAGGTACAGGTCTCGGAGTAGGAGGATTTGCAAGTTCGCCAACTGGATGAACAGCGGTACCTGTGCCACTGCGTAGTCCTTGTTTTGAAACTCCGCAATCGAGCCGTTGACCGAGCTGTATACGATGTCCCATTTTTGATAGATGGACACTGGGTCGTCGTCGAGGGTGACGAGCACGTGGTAGTCGGCGTAGTTGTCCCTGATGCCGGTCAGTTTGTCCGTCAGGCGCTTGAACCGCTCGGTGGTGATCTTTTCATCCACGACTTTGTTGACTTGGTCCTTGATGGATTCCCATACGTCAACTGACTTGCTGGGGAAGAGCGCCTGCATGAGCCAACCCGTGAACAGGCCCGCCACCGGTCCGATGCCGGGGACCATGCTGGCGGCGAGGGCAAGAATGTCGGTCGCTGCCCCGACGGGGTCGAGTCCGTCGGACCCGGTGGCCCGCTGTTGCGGCGGCGACGCCTCCACCGGCGCCATGCCGTTGGAGGCGTCGCTTGTCTGGTCTTCTGCGTTCACGGAGACTTCCCAGTGCTCATGGCGTGCCGGCCGATATCCGGGCCGCCGGCTATGCGGCGTGCCGGATGACCGCCGCCACCTGCCACCTTGAGTTACCGTGCGGGAGCCGAAACGTAGAGTGTCGATCTTTCACCCATGCGTGTACCGGAGTGGCTGAGCGGTCCTGGTGCCATGCTGCATCTCGGTGAGCTGCGGTTCTCTGGTCGCCTGGGCGTGGTGGATGGTTGGGCCGCCCAGCCGACGGTCGATCACTGAGTGACTGACATTCTTTCGCAGGCATTGAATGCGCGGCACCTCAAGCTGCGTGCCCGCCAGTCCCGTGGTTGGGCAGGGCCCTGGACACCTCTGCCCTTGTCGAGTGGCGGGGTGGCGAGCACATCGGTAGGCGATCTGACGCGGCCCCCAGGGTGCCATGCCTCACCATGGGCAGCAGACGGGTGTCATCGGCTGTCGCGGGCGGCGGTCAGCTCCGGGTCCATCGGGACGAGAGGCATTCCGGTGGCGGTCATCCGGGCGTCTGGCTGATGTGGTCGAGGGTCAGGCCGAGGAGCCGTCCCGCCGGGGGAAGCGCGCGCAGGAGGCGCTGCCCGCAGTGGAGGGTCTCACCGACATGGTGCCGCATGGTCTGCGGCACGGGCACAAGGTGTGGCTGGACGGGCAGGGGCATCCGCGGGTCGCGGTCGAGGAGCGGATGGGGCACAAGCCGCAAGGTGTCGAGGGAACGTACTCGCACACCTCGCCGGAGATGGAGCTTGGCATCGCGCGGGGCCTGCAAGAGGCGTGGGAGAAGTCGCTGACTGATGAGGTCGACCAGACGGCGGAGTGGCGAGAGAGGCGCTCCTCCTGACCTCGTCTCCCAAACGTCTCCCAAATGATCTACGGATGGCAGAGAGGCCCGGCCGCTCGAAGCGGCTGGGCCTCTCCCATTCCTGCTCTGACCTGCTGTCCAGCCCGAGGGCAGATGGCGGGCAGATCAGGCCTGCTTGGTCTCCCAGAAGATCTTGTCGATCTGGGCGATCAGGTCCAGAGCCTTCTGGCCGGTCGCCGGGTCGTTCGAGCCCTTGGCCGCGGAGAGCGCCTTCAGGGTGTCGTTGACCAGCTGGTGCAGCTCCGGGTACTTCTCGAAGTGCGGGGGCTTGAAGTAGTCGCTCCAGAGCACCGAGACGTGGTGCTTCGCGAGCTCCGCGCGCTGTTCCTTGATCAGGACGGCGCGGGTGCGGAAGTCCGCGTCCTCGTTGGCCTGGTACTTCTCCTGAACGGCCTTGACAGACTCCGCCTCGATGCGGGCCTGGGCCGGGTCGTACACACCGCAGGGCAGGTCGCAGTGGGCGCTGACCTTCACCTTGGGGGCAAACAGGCGGGAAAGCATGGGGCTGTCCTCCTCGTGATCGTCTTCTCAGGTGGGACATTACTCCGTGAGCGACCGGATTCAGCGGCTGGCCCATGGGCTTAGGCCAAAAGTCCAGGGTGAGTATCGGACCGGTGGCCGAATGTACGTAGCGGTGCGCGGGAGGTGTACTGGAGGACGGACCGGGGAGGTACGGGAGATGCAGGAGCTGACACAGGAGCCCGGACGGGGGCGCGCCGCGCGGGTGCCGTTCCAGGTCGTGGAGGTGACGGGGCCGTCGATGGTGCCCACGCTCTACCACGGTGATCTGCTGCTCGTGAGGTACGGGGCGCCGGTGCGGCCGGGGGACGTGGTGATTCTGCGCCATCCGTTCCAGCAGGATCTGCTGGTGGTGAAGCGGGCCGTCGAGCGCCGGGCGGGCGGCTGGTGGGTGCGGGGCGACAACACGTTCGCGGGCGGGGACAGCACGGACTACGGGACGGTGCCCGAGGAGCTCGTGCTGGCCCGGGTCCGGGTCCGCTACCGGCCGTTGAAGAAGGGTCAGCGGTCCGTGCTCGGCGTGCTGGGCTGGGCCTTCTCCGCGCTGCGGCCGGTCTCGGCGGCGCGCTCCGCCTCCAGGCGCTTGCGGGCCCGGTAGGCGGCGACGTTGGCCCGGGTCGCGCAGCGGTCCGAGCAGTAGCGCCGGGAGCGGTTGGTCGAGGTGTCGAGGTACGCGTTGCGGCAGGGCGCGGCCTCGCACAGGCCGAGCCGGTCCACCCCGTGCGAGGTGAGGTGGAAGGCGAGGCCCATCGCCGCGATCGCGGCGTACCCGGCGGTCGCGTTCGAGGGGTGGTCGGCCAGATGCATGTGCCAGTCCGGCTTGCCGTCCTCGTCCCGGGTGTCATGGCCGGAGATCTGCGGGCTCACGGGGAACTCCAGCAACAGGGAGTTGAGCAGGTCGACCGCGAGGGTCTCGTCGCCGAGGTCGGCCGCCTCGAAGACCGCGCGCAGCCGTCCCCGTACGGACCGGAAGCGGGTCACATCCGCGTCGGTCGCACGGCGGGCCGCCTGGCCGTTGGCGCCGAACAGGTCCCGGACGGCTTCGACCGTGGTGAGGATGTCCTTGTTACGGGCCGGCTCCTCGGTGTTGACCAGGCGCACTGCATAGTCCGAGTAATAGGCCAGTTCCACTTGTAGTCCTTACGGTGTCGGTCTAAAGTCGATGCGTCGACCAGTGTAATGGGCGTTATTGGCAATTGAGTATTACGTGGAGGATGGCGTGACGGAGACGGCGGCGGGCACCGACTGGCAGTCCTGGCAGGAGAGCTGGGACCGGCAGCAGGAGTGGTACATGCCGGACCGCGAGGAGCGGTTCCGGGTGATGCTGGACATGGTCGAGGCCGTGGTGGGGCCGGAGCCCAGGGTGCTCGACCTCGCGTGCGGTACGGGAAGTATTACGGACCGGCTCCTCCGCCGGTTCCCGAAGGCCACGAGCACCGGCGTCGACCTCGACCCCGCGCTGCTCGCCATCGCCCGCGGAACCTTCGACGGCGACGACCGGGTCACCTTCGTCACCGCCGATCTCAAGGACCCCGACTGGACCGGGCTGCTGCCGCACGACTCCTACGATGCCGTGCTCACCGCCACCGCTCTGCACTGGCTGCACAGCGAGCCGCTCACCGCACTGTACGGGCAGATCGGCCAACTCGTGCGGGACGGCGGTGTGTTCATGAACGCCGACCACATGATCGACACCGACACCCCCCGCATCAACGCCGCCGAGCGCGCCCACCGGCACGCCGCCATGGACCGCGCCAAGGCCGCGGGCGCCCTCGACTGGGCCGACTGGTGGGCCCTCGCCGCCAAGGACCCGGCCCTCGCCGCTCCCACCGCCGAGCGGTACAGGATCTACGGCGAGCACGCGGACGGCGACATGCCCTCCGCGGAGTGGCACGCCCGTACGCTGCGCGCGGCCGGGTTCGGCGAGGCGCGCCCCGTCTGGGCCTCGCCCTCGGACACCCTGGTGCTCGCGGTGAAGTGACCGCGCGTCGGGCCGGAGCGGGACGGGGGAAGGGCAACGGCCACCGCCTCGCTGCCCGTCTACTTCACCGCGGTGATGCTCCTGTACGGCCTGGTCAGGCTGACCGGGCTGCTGCCCTACCCCACCTACGTAC
>NZ_JBEOZE010000019.1:0-177966 GCF_040297465.1 Streptomyces sp. NPDC001787 | reverse complement strand
CATCAGCAACAACAACTTCGCCGACCAGGAAACCGGCAACACCTTCATCCCCGCGGAAGCCACCCACGTCAAAGTCCCCCCACACGCATGCAGCTTCCTTCCGCCCGATGTCGCGGAGGCCAAGAAGGCGTCTCCCAAGCGGGCCTTCAACGACCCCATGGCGCGTGAGTGGACCGAGGCGCTCTTCGACCAGCACCGGGCGTTCTATCCGGACGTCACCTACAGCCTCGACTGGGCGAGCGACGAGGTCAACGCCTACGCCTGGGTGGAGAACGGTGTCCGTCACGTCGATGTCAAGGGGGGCCTCGTCCGCGACGCCGACCTGGAACTCGAAGGCATCAGCGTGGTCATCGCCCACGAACTGGCCCACCACTACGGGGGCCCGCCGACCGGTGGCAGCGGCCTGTCGTGCGAGGGCCAGGCGGACTACCACGGCGTGAGGAACGTCATGCGCCGGGTGTGGTTCGGCGACTCGTACACCAACACCGTGGGCCCGGGGATCGCCCAGATGGCCGCCTTCTTCGGCGTCCCCGACAGCCCCACCGCGCCCGGAGGCTCCGCAGGGTGTTCCCACCCCGCGGGAGCGTGCCGGATCGCCACCTATCACGCGGCGGTCGACCTCACCGGAAAGCCCGGCTGCGCGAAGTAGCCGGCCGGGCCGGCCATCAGGCCCGGCCGGCCCGCTCCACGCGGTGCGGGCGCGCGACCGGCGCTCCGCACCGCACCGGCGCCAGCGGTACCCCGGCCGCTGGCGCCCGGCACACGACCACCCCATCCCCCTGAGCGCAGGAGAGAACGGCGAGCATGACCGCTTCACAGGTCCAAGACGACATGACAGCACAGCACGAAGGCACGGACGAGCTCGCGAGGAGACTCGGCTTCCCCAAGGACAGACTGACGCCACGGACGCTCGCCCGGATCTCCGAGGACCCGCTGTTCCTCCATCACCTCGAACTCTGCAAGACCGAACCGGAGTTGCTGAACATCCTGCTCGGTCCCGACACCGACTCCCACGCCGGCACCCCGGACTTCGGCACCACCGAACTGCTGGCACGGGCCGGGGCCGCGGTGACACGCTGGGCGGCCTCGGGTTTCAAGAAGGTGCCCGACGTGGACTACCTGCGACGGCTGGACGCCTGCCGGGGCTGCGAACACCTCACGCTGCCCACGCGGAACGCGCTGTACCGCCTGACGGGCTCGGCGGACAGGAAGACCGTGTGCGGGCTGTGCGGCTGTGACGTGAACCGGAAGGCGCGCCTGGCCACCGAGAAGTGCCCGGACGGCAGATGGGACACGGCGGAATGACCGCCCAGCAGGTGACACTGCCGGTACGCGTCAGCGACAACGGGGTGCGCAGTTTCATCCCCCCGACCTTCTGCTTCGAGCTCCACGACCGGACCGGCACACTCGTGTTCACGGTCTCGCGGGTGGTGTGGACCGAGCGGAGCACCGAGGACTTCGACGCCGTCGCGCTGCTCAGGGCCGGTCGCCTGCTGGCCGCGGGCGGCCACATCGAATCCTACGACGCGGGCCCGCAGGCGCGTGAGCCCGGCTTGGTCTTCACGTTCGCCGCCACCGTCGCCGAAACGGACTGACCCCCCGGACGAGCCCCGCCCCGCCCCGGCCTGGTCCGGCGGCGCGGGGCGGGACCGGCCGCCGGCGGGGGCTAGCCCGCCGACTCGCCCGCGTGCGGGCTCAGCACACCGGCCGCCACCAGGGCGAACAGGAGGATGCCGAGGAGTACGCGGTAGATGACGAAGGGCATGAAGCTCTTGGTCGTGATGAACTTCATGAACCAGGAGATGACGGCGTACCCGACACCGAAGGCGATCAGGGTGGCGAAGATCGTCGGTCCCCAGGACACATGGCCCTCGCCCGCGTCCTTCAGTTCGAAGACGCCCGAGGCCAGTACGGCGGGGATCGCCAGCAGGAACGAGTACCGCGCCGCCGCCTCACGGGTGTAGCCCATCAGCAGACCACCGCTGATCGTGGCGCCGGAGCGGGAGACGCCGGGGATCAGCGCCAGGGCCTGGCAGAAACCGAAGATCAGGCCGTCCCTGACCCCCAGCTCCTTGAGGGACTTGCGCTCCTTCACCGCGCGGTGCTTGCCGCCCGCCTCGTCGCGGGCGGCGAGCCGGTCCGCGACACCGAGGACGATGCCCATCACGATGAGGGTCGTCGCGATCAGCCGCAGATCCCGGAACGGGCCCTCGATCTGGTCCTTGAACGTCACGCCGAGCACACCGATCGGGATCGAGCCGACGATGACCAGCCAGCCCATCTGCGCGTCGTGGTCGCTGCGCAGCGAGGCGTTGGTGAGCGAGCGGAACCAGGCGGACAGGATCCGGGCGATGTCCTTGCGGAAGTAGATGAGTACCGCCGCTTCCGTGCCGATCTGGGTGATGGCGGTGAACGCCGCCCCCGGGTCGTGCCAGCCGGCGAACGCCGCGGTCAGCCGCAGATGGGCGCTGGAGGAGATCGGCAGGAACTCGGTCAGTCCCTGAACGAGGCCCAGGACGAATGATTCGAACCAGCTCATGGGGCTTTGGCCATCCCGGAGGTGATCGTGCATCGGCCGGCGGGCACAGGGCCGCCGGCGGCGTGCGGATTGCGGTCAAAGGGAAAGGGACGCGTCAGGGCATCGGCCCCGGGATCCTTTGTGGGTCGCGGGCAGCGTATCGCCTGTGAGTGAACGTTCTGCCGCCTGCCCCTGCCGCCCGCCCCACAGCACCGGTGCCGCCCGCCCCGAGGCACTCGTGCCGCCCGTCTTCGGACCTGCACCGCCGACGCCCGGGTCATTCGCCGCCCAGCCGGTGGCGTCTGCGCCAGGCGACCAGTGCCCCGCCGAGGCCGGACACCACGATGAACCCCATCGCAGCGAGGAACGCGGGCGACGTCGGAGAGGCCGCCTCACTGCCCGCGATGACGTACGCCGCCGTATTGGGTATCGAGCCGAGTCCCGTGGCCAGCAGGAACGGCGGATACCCCATGCGTGAGGTCGCGGCGCAGTAGTTGGCGGCGGCGAAGGGCACCCCGGGGAAGAGCCGCAGAGCCAGCATCGACCGGAAGCCGTGCCGGCTCAGGACCCCGTCGGCGGCCTTGAGCCAGCGCCCGCGCAGCAGTGTGCGCAGCGCGTCCTGGCCCAGCACCCGGCCCAGCATGAACGAGACCCCCGCGCCGAGCACCGTGCCCGCCAGGGCCGCCGCCAGCCCCGCCTGGGTGCCGAACAGGGCGCCCGCGGCGATGTTGAGGAGGGGGCGCGGGACGAACGCCACCGTGCAGGCCCCGTACGCGAGGCCGAACACCATGGCCGCGCCGCCACCGGTCAGCCGAGGGGGCCACCCCGAGGCCAGCAGCCGATGCGGTTCGAACAGCAGCATCGTCGACGCGGCGGCCAGCAGCACCACCACGAGCAGGGAGAACCGGGACCAGGGCGAGAGCAGCGCCTTCGAACAACGCATGGCGAGACCACCGGTGGGCCGGGCCGCGGGGACGGGGTCGAACATTCGGGGAGAGTAACCGAAACGGGTGTGTGATCGCCGTAACGCGCAGCTGGCGGGCATCTCGCGCAGCGGTCCCCCCGGGATGCGCGGGACAGCTTCCGGGCACCGAAAACCATTCGACGAGGCCGCGCCGCCGGGCCATCATCGGGGCATGTTCCGGTACGCCTTCCTCGCAGCGTCGTCCGCGGTCGCGGACGCGCCGAAGGCTGCCGTGAGCGCTGTCGCGATCACCGGCGCAGCCGCCGTCCCCGCCGCGCTCTCCTGCGCGGCGGCACCCATCGGCGGCATCCGAAGCTGACCCTCCCCCGACAGTCCGGCGGACCCCGCAAGGGGAGGGTCGGCGGGACCTGGGGTCTTCTGCACTCAGCTTCGATTCTCCGAAGGAACGAGCCATGTCCAAGACGGCGTACGTACGGACCAAGCCGCACCTCAACATCGGCACCATGGGCCATGTCGACCACGGCAAGACGACGCTCACCGCCGCCATCACCAAGGTGCTCAGCGAGCGCGGCGGCGGCAGTACCTCCTATGTGTCGTTCGACCGGATCGACCGGGCGCCCGAGGAGGCCCAGCGCGGCATCACCATCAACATCGCGCACGTCGAGTACGAGACCGACACCCGGCACTACGCGCATGTCGACATGCCCGGCCACGCCGACTACATCAAGAACATGGTCACCGGTGCGGCGCAGCTCGACGGGGCGATCCTCGTCGTCTCCGCGCTCGACGGGATCATGCCGCAGACCGCCGAGCACGTTCTGCTCGCCCGTCAGGTCGGGGTCGACCACATCGTCGTTGCCCTCAACAAGGCCGACGCGGGCGACCCGGAGCTGGCCGACCTGGTCGAGCTGGAGGTCCGCGAGCTGCTCTCCGCGCACGGCTACGGCGGCGACACCGTGCCCGTGGTGCGGGTCTCCGGCCTCAAGGCGCTGGAGGGCGACCCCCGGTGGACCGCCGCGATCGAGGGGCTGCTGGACGCCGTCGACACGTACGTACCGATGCCGGTGCGGTACACCGACGCGCCGTTCCTGCTGCCCGTGGAGAACGTCCTGACCATCACCGGCCGGGGCACGGTCGTCACCGGCGCCGTGGAGCGCGGCACCGTACGCGTCGGCGACCGGGTGGCCGTGCTCGGCGCGGACATCGACACGGTCGTCACCGGCCTGGAGACCTTCGGCAAGCCGATGGAGTCCGCCGAGGCCGGCGACAACGTGGCGTTGCTGCTGCGCGGAGTGGAGCGCGACCGGGTCCGACGCGGCCATGTCGTGGCGGCGCCGGGCAGCCTGACCCCGAGCCGCCGGTTCACCGCGCAGGTGTACGTCCTGTCGGCGCGGGAGGGCGGCCGGACCACCGCGGTCGGCACCGGCTACCGGCCGCAGTTCTACATCCGTACGGCGGACGTCGTCGGGGACGTGGACCTCGGCGAGGCGGCGGTCGCGCGCCCCGGCGAGACGGTCACCATGACCGTCGAGCTGGGCCGTGACATCCCGCTGGAGGCCGGCCTCGGCTTCGCGATCCGCGAGGGCGGCCGGACCGTCGGCGCCGGAACGGTCACCGGACTGCTCTGACGGCCCCGGACTCCTGGACCCGCCCCCGCGGTTCGCGGGAGGCGGGTCCACGGGGGACCGCGGCGGGTCCGCGCGGTGCGGAGCAGCGCGGACCACGCCGCACAATGGGGGAGTGAACGAGCCGATACCCGTCATCCGCGACGTCGACCGCGGCACCGCCCGCCTGCTGCCCGATGTGGACCGCGAGCGGGCCTGGCTGCTGACGGTCGACGACGCGCCCCAGTCCTACGTCGACCTCGACGACCCGACGTACCTCGAATTCGAGTACGTCCGAAGGCTCGCCCACGCCGTCGACTGCGCCGCCGCACCCGGCACCCCGCTCGACGTGGTGCACCTGGGCGGCGGCGCCCTCACCCTGCCCCGCTACGTCGCGGCGACCCGGCCCGGCTCACGGCAGCAGGTGGCCGAGGCGGACCGCGCACTGCTGGACCTGGTCGGGGAGCACCTTCCGGTGCCGGAGGGCAGCGGCATCACGGTCCACGGCACCGATGCCCGGGAGTGGCTGGAGCGGGCCGCGCCGGGCTCGGCCGATGTCCTGGTCGCGGATGTGTTCGGCGGCTCCCGGGTCCCCGCCCGTCTGACCTCCGTCGAGTACGCGAGGGCCGCCGGACGGGTCCTGCGCGCGGACGGGCTCTACGCCGCCAACCTGGCCGACGGCGCTCCGTTCGGCTTCCTGCGTTCGCAGCTCGCCAACTTCGCCACGGTCTTCGCCGAGCTGGCGCTGATCGCCGAACCGGCCGTGCTGCGCGGCCGGAGGTTCGGCAACGTCGTGCTCATCGCCTCGCAGACGCCGATCGACACGTCGGTGCTCACCCGCCGCTGCGCCGCCGACGCCTTCCCGGCCAGGGTCGAGTACGGCGATGCCCTCGCGCGGCTCATCGGCGCGGCGGAGCCGGTCGCGGACGAGGACGCGGTCGCCTCACCCGTACCGCCGGACGGGGCGTTCAGCATCGGCTGAGGGCGCGTGCCGGGTCCGTGCGGGAAAGGCGGACGCCGCCGCGACCGGTGAGCCCCGCGGGAGCGGCCCGTGATGATCGCGGCGGCGTCCGCCGTTCGCGTGCTGCCCGCCGCCCGGTGGCCGCGTTATGACCGGCTCAGGGCGTGGTCTCCGCGAGCCGCACCGTGCTGAGGATCTGCTGGATCGTGGTGTCGGGGAGTTCGTCCTTGACCGCCGCGTTGGCGTACAGCACCCAGGTCGAGTACTCGCTCTTGGCGTTCTTGAAGGTGAAGGCGATCGACTTGCCGTCGGTGTCGCACTTCTCCTTCTTGGACACCCCGGACGCGGTGGCCGTCACGACGCTTCCGGACAGGCCCGACTTCGTGGTGAACGGCTTGGGCTTGCCGACCTTGACGGTGCCCTTGGGCTCGGTCTGGGCGTAGGCGGCCCACACCCAGTTGCCCGCCTCGTTCGTGGCGGCCTCGTCGGTGCTCTTGGCACCCTGGGCGCCCTTGGTCCCTACACCGGCCAGACCGGTGTCCTCCTTGGTGCCGTCCTTGTCGGAGTCGTCGACGCACCACTTGCTCTTGTAGTAGGCGGGTGCGGAGAAACCGACAGCGGGCGGCCCCTCGGGCTTCTTGGCGTTCTCGAAGCCCGCGAACACCCCGGTGCCCGCGACCTCCCAGTCACCCGGGACGTCGAACTGGGTCCCCCACTTGGGGTTGGTGACGACCTTCCAGCCCGGGATCAGAGGCTTGGCCTCCCCACCGGCGCCCCGCGGGTTCTCCACGGGTGCGGAGGGGGAACCGGACACCTCGGCGCTGGGCGAGGACGACTTCTTGTCGTCCGCGACCGTCGTGCCCTTGTCGTCGTCCTTGTTCATCACGACGACGCCGGTGACCACGGCCGCCACGACGACCGCTGCCGCCGCGACGACGGCGACGACGGTCGTCTTCTTCTTGTCGTCGGGCCGCGGCCCCCCGGGCGGCCCCGGAACGGCGTGAGCCGTCACGGTCGGCTGCTGGTAGGGGTTGGGCTGCGGGTAACCCGGCTGCCCGCCGGGCTGCCCCTGTGGGTAACCCGGCCCGCCCTGCTGCTGATATCCCGGCTGCTGATAGGGATTCGGCTGCTGGTACCCCGGCTGCTGGTACGGGTTCTGATTCTGGTCCTGCGGGTTCTGCTCGCCCCCGGGCGGCTGCTGTCCTGGCCACATGGCCAGTAACCATAGAGGGGCGGCGCCCCCACTGCCACGGCCGCCCCTGCGGGGGGATGGCCAAACGGTGCTACCCGTGAGTAACATTCGGGCCATGAGCGCTGAACAGATGACCGTCGGCGAGATGCTCGTCGCGACGGTTCCGATGGCCCGGACCCTCAACCTCGAATTCCTGGAGACGACCGCCGAACGCGCCATCGTGCGGATGCCGGACCAGGCGGAATACCACAACCACGTCGGCGGCCCGCACGCCGGAGCGATGTTCACGCTCGCCGAATCGGCCAGCGGCGCGATCGTCATAGCCGCGTTCGGCGACCAGATGACCCGCGCCGTGCCGCTCGCGGTGAAGGCGGAGATCGGCTACCGGAAACTGGCGATGGGAGAGGTCACCGCCACCGCGACGCTCGGCCGCCCCATCGCCGAGGTGGTCGCCGAACTGGACGAGGGCAAGCGGCCCGAGTTCCCCGTGGGCATCGAGATCCAGCGCGCCGACGGCGCGGTGACGGGCGAGATGACCGTGGTCTGGACGCTGCGCCCGAACAGCTGACGGTCACTCGGGCAGAAGGCGGCGAAAGGGCCGCCGTGCTCCCGGCGGGGGAGGCGCGGCGGCCCTTCGCGCTGCCGCGGACCGGTAGGCTTCCCGCCTGCGCCGCGGCACCCGCGGCCGACAACCCGTACGGGAGGCACCGGCGTTGCACGTCCAGGAGTGGCTGGAGACGGTTCCCGCGATCAGCGTCTACCTCCTCGTGGGGGTCGTGATCGGACTGGAGAGCCTGGGCATTCCGCTGCCCGGCGAGATCATCCTCGTCAGCTCGGCGCTGCTCGCCTCCCAGCACGGTGAGATCGACCCGGTGGTGCTCGGCGCCTGTGCGTCGGCCGGTGCGATCATCGGGGACTCGATCGGCTACGCCATCGGCCGCAGGGGCGGCCGGCCGCTGCTCGCCCGGCTCGGACGGAGGTTCCCCAAGCACTTCGGTGAGGCGCAGATCGCCATGGCGGAGCGCTCGTTCGAGAAGTGGGGCATGTGGGCCGTGTTCTTCGGCCGCTTCGTCGCCCTGCTGCGGATCTTCGCCGGGCCGCTGGCCGGAGTCCTGCGGATGCCGTACTGGAAGTTCCTGACCGCCAACGTGCTCGGCGGCATCGTCTGGGCGGGCGGCACCACGGCCGTCATCTACTCGGTGGGAGTCGTCGCCGAGGCGTGGCTCAAGCGCTTCTCATGGCTGGGCCTGGTGGTCGCCGTGCTCTTCGGGCTGGCGTCGATGCTGGTACTGAGGAACCGGGCGAAGAAGGCGGCGGCGCAGTCCGGCGGGCACCCGGGGGCCGAACCGGTGGCCGTCCCGGCCGCGGACTGACCCGCGGCGCGGAACTGCGGAACCGGGGACGGGCCGACGGCGCGGAACGGTGGACCGGACCCGCGGCGCGGAACCGGGGAAAGGTCCGCGCCGGCCGCCGGGAAGCCGTCCTCAGCCCTCGTGGGCGGCGCGGTGCGCCTTGGCCAGCTCCACATAGCCGGCCGCGTTGAACCTGATGCCTTCGAGCTCCTCCTCGGTCAGCGCCCGCTTCACCTTGGCGGGCACTCCCGCGACGAGCGAACCCGGCGGTACGCGCATTCCCTGCGGGACCAGCGCCTGCGCGGCGATCAGTGAACCGGCGCCGATGTGCGCCCCGTTGAGCACCGTCGCACCCATGCCGACCAGCACGTCGTCCTCGATCGTGCAGCCGTGCAGCACCGCGTTGTGACCGACGGAGACGCGCGCCCCCACCGTGAGCGGGAAGCCGGGGTCGGTGTGCACGCTGCAGTTGTCCTGGATGTTGCTGTCCGGTCCGAGCGTGATCGGGCCGCAGTCGGCGCGCAGCACGGCCTGGTACCAGACGCTGGAACCCGGGGCCAGTGCCACCTCGCCGATCACCACGGAGGTCGGTGCCACGAAGGCCTCCGCGTCGATGTCCGGCTCCTTGCCGCCCATGCCCGTGATCAACGCCTGTTCTGCCATGGCCTGCTCCTCCGTGCTCCGGTGTGGTGCGCTCATGCCATGGAAACGGTAGGTGAGGGTGCTCCGCCAGCCCTCTGGGTGGGGTGAACATCACAGGTCACCGCACGGATGGGCCGGTGCGCCGCCGACTACCGTGAGCCCGTGCCGAACAACCGGAACGTGTTCTCGTCCTTCGCCCGCTGGCGCCGCCGCGCCGCCTCCCGCGCCGTCCACCGCGGCTGGGCCTGGGTGCGGGAGTCCGGCGCGGTCACCGCCCAGCACCCCGGGAGGCTGCGGTTCGGGCGGATCGGCACGGGGACCAGGCTCGCGTTCCCGCAGGGCACGGTGTTCGGTGAGCCGTGGATCGTGCTCGGCGAGCACTGCGTCATCGGTGAGCAGGTGACACTCACGGCCGGGATGATGCCGGGCCTGGATCTGGGACCCGACCCGATACTGACCCTCGGCGACGGAGTGGTGCTCGGCCGCGGGAGCCATGTCATCGCCGATACGACGGTGACGATCGGCCCGGACACGTACTGCGGTCCGTATGTCTACATCACCTCGACCAACCACAGCTACGACGACCCGCACGAGCCCGTCGGCAAGCAGTGGCCGCGGATGGAGCCGGTCGAGATCGGCCCCGGCTGCTGGATAGGCACGGGCGCGGTGGTCCTGCCCGGCGCCAGGCTCGGCCGCAATGTGGTGGTGGCGGCGGGCGCGGTCGTCCGGGGCGAGGTCCCCGACCACGCGGTGGTGGCGGGGGCGCCGGCGCGTGTCGTACGCAGCTGGGATCCGGACCGGGGCTGGCAGCCGCCCCTGCGTACACCGGCTCCCGTGCCGATCCCGGCGGGCGTCACCTCCGAGCAGTTGCTGGCGCTGGCCCGGCTGGAGGAGTCGCCGGGCACCGGGTAGCGGGGCGGGAACCCGGTGTACGCGGGCGGTCCACGGACACGGGCGGTCCGACGGCCCTGCTCGTTCGCCGCCACGGAGGCCGGGGCCGCTCGGACCGTGGGCCCGGCGGCTGAAGCCGGGCGGCGGCAGTGCCGGGCCGACCAGGGGCCGTCCCCCGTCCCGCCCGCACGCCGAGCAGTCCACACGCCGAGCGGTCCGTACACCGAGCCGTCCGTACTCCGGGACGGCCCGGGGGACAGGCACCGGGCGCTGTTAGCGTGAGGCCATGCGCGCCCCCATCGGCACCTTCGAGGATGCCTCCCCCGCTTCGGAACGGCTCGATCTGCTGGCCGGACCCGTCGCCGAGGCACTGACCAAGGGGTGGGGGGAGGCCGGAGCCGAGCGGATCATCCATGTCGACACGGACCCGGCGATCGCCGACACCGCCGTCTTCGCGGAGCACCACGGCGCGGAACTGCTCGATGTCTCCGCCAACTGCGTCGTCGTCGCGGGCAAGCGCGGCGGCGAGGTCACCCTCGCCGCGTGCGTGGTGCTCTCCCGGACCCGGGTCGATGTGAACGGCGCGGTACGCCGCCATCTCGGCGCGCGCAAGGCGTCGTTCGCCCCGATGGACGTGGCGGTCGGCGGGAGCGGGATGGAGTACGGCGGCATCACACCGATCGGGCTGCCCGCCTCCTGGCCGCTGCTGCTCGACCCCGCGGTCGCCGACGAGGAATGGGTACTGATCGGCAGCGGCACACGGCGCGGCAAGCTGATCGTCCCCGGCAGGACCCTCGCGGCCCTGCCCGGTGCCGTCCTGGTGGAGGGCCTCGGAGTCTGAGCCGCGGGTCCGCTCCGGTGCCCCGGGCGAAGACACCGGAGCCTCAGCCCCGGACCTGCCGGTGGGCGGCGAGCCAGCCGGTGGCGAAGTCCACGGCCGGGGTGAGGCGCACGAGGCGGCAGGGCGCCGATCCCACCCGGCCCGTGCGCACGGTCCCCTCGCCGGCCGCACCGGCGAAGGCCGCCCCCAGGCCCCCGAAGTCGCTGTCGTCCAGGTCGACGTCCTCGTACTCCCACCACTGCCGCAGGCCCCCGCGGGTCACCACACAGCGGTAGCGGCGGCGGGGCGGATCGGGGCGCCGGTACTCGCCCAGGTGGAAGGCGGTGCAGGTGTCGAAGCCGGTGCCCAGCATCAGGATGCGGGCATCGGCCTCGTACAGCCGGGCCAGCGGCGAGTCCTCCCCGAGATGGCAGTCGGCGCGGTGCCCCGCGAGCAGCTCGCCCGCCGCCGGGCCGATCGCCGCGAACGAGGTCTGCGGATGCCCACTGCGCCCGGCCCCCGGCGTGGTCCGTACGGTCTCGGCGAGGCGGCCCATGGACGGTGCCGCCGAGGTGTCCCGGTCGAAGGGCGGCATCGACGCGCGCACCGCCTCCCGGGCCTCGGCGCTCAGTCCGTCCACGCGCTCGCGGTAGTGCGGGGAGGTGTCGGAATTCTCCGGGGTGAAGGCGGGAACCACCAGTGTCCCCCCCGGCCCCAGGACGCGGCGCAGGGCGTCCACCATGGCCCGCGCGCCCCCGTCGACCGGTCCCACCGCCCGCAGCGAGGCGTGCACGATCAGGACGTCGCCCGGCCGTACGCCGAGTGCGGCCAGGTGGGCGGCGGCCAGATCACCGCCGAGAGGAACGCTCACGGTGGGCATTCTTCCCGTCCCGGGGCGGGTGTCATGCCACCCCGGGGACGGCTCAGGAGCCGGGAGCCAGCCTCGGAATCTCGATGGCGGGGCACCTGTCCATGACCATGTCGAGCCCGGCCGCCCGCGTGCGCTCGTACGCCTGCTCGTCCAGCACCCCCAGCTGGAACCACACCGCCTTCGCGCCCACCGCGACCGCCTCGTCCGCGACCCCGCCCGCCAGCCCGCTGTTGACGAAGACATCCACCACATCCACCGGGAACGGGATCTCCGCCAGCGAGGCGTACCCCTGTTCACCGTGTACCGGCAGCGCCCGGGGATGCACGGGCACGACCCGCTTGCCGAAGCGCTGGAGCACCTCGGCGACGCCGTAGGCCGCCCGCGACCGGTTGTCGGACAGGCCCACCACCGCCCAGGTGTCGCCCGCGTGCTGAAGAATCCGCCGGATCGTCGCTTCGTCTGCGTACATGCCCGGACAACGGACGAGCCCCGCGCGCCATTCCCGCCCGGACGCACCCGTACACCGGCGCATAGGGTGGCCGGATGCAGGAGCAGTACCGGACAGTCGCCCGCGCGGGCGTGCACGAGACCGAGATCAACCGATCGCGCTTCCTCTGCGCGCTCGCCCCCGCCGCCACCGAACAGGAGGCGCAGGAGTTCGTCGCGCGTGTCCGCAGGGAACACCCCACCGCCACGCACAACTGCTTCGCGTACGTGATCGGCGCCGACGCCTCCGTACAGAAGGCGAGCGACGACGGCGAGCCCGGCGGCACCGCGGGTGTCCCCATGCTCCAGATGCTGCTGCGCCGCGAGGTGCGCTACGTCGTCGCGGTCGTCACCCGCTACTACGGCGGTGTGAAACTCGGCGCCGGCGGTCTGATCCGGGCGTACGGGGGAGTGGTCGGCGAAGCCCTCGACGAACTCGGCACCCTCACCCGGCAGCGGTTCCGGCTCGCGACGGTCACCGTCGACCACCAGCGGGCGGGCAAGCTGGAGAACGATCTGCGCGCCACCGGCCGGAACGTGCGCGAGGTGCGGTACGCGGAGGCCGTCACCATCGAGATCGGACTCCCGGACTCCGACGTCCCGGCGTTCACGGCCTGGCTGGCCGACGCGACCGCCGGATCGGCGACGCTGGAGCTGGGCGGCGAGGCGTACGGCGATGCCTGACACCGCGCCGTGCCCGGGGAAAACCGTGATCGATGCGGGTTCCGGGGCGCACCGGCGTTAGCGTGGTCGGTGCTGACAGCGTGATCACGGGCCGGACCGGCCCGGATCCGGTGCGGGGCCGGCCCGGCCCATGGGGTGGAGGACGAGAAACATGCAGGTCGGAGCCGGCGGAGTGATGTCTTGAGGATTCTGCACACCTCGGACTGGCACCTGGGACGGTCCTTCCACCGTGTCCCGCTGCTCGACGCGCAGGCCGCCTTCCTCGATCACCTGGTGGCGACCGTGCGGGAGCGGGACGTCGATGTGGTGCTGGTCGCCGGCGATGTCTACGACCGTGCCGTGCCCCCGCTGGCCGCCGTCGAACTCTTCGACAGCGCGCTGCACCGGCTCGCCGACGCGGGCGTCCCGACCGTCATGATCTCCGGCAACCACGACTCGGCCCGTCGGCTCGGCGTCGGCGCGGGCCTCTTCGGGCGGGCGGGCATCCATCTGCGTACCGACCCCGAGGGCTGCGCCACCCCCGTCGTGCTGTCCGACCACCACGGCGACGTGGCGTTCTACGGCCTGCCCTATCTGGAACCCGCCCTCGTCAAGGACACCCTGGGAGCCGCGAGGGCCGGCCACGAGGCCGTCCTCGGCGCCGCCATGGACCAGGTCCGCGCGGACCTCTCCGCCCGGTCCGGTGCCACCGGGAGCGGTGCCACCCGGTCCGTGGTCCTCGCGCACGCCTTCGTCGCGGGCGGGCGCCCCAGCGACAGCGAGCGCGACATCACCGTCGGCGGGGTCGCCGCCGTCCCGGCCGGAGTCTTCGACGGCATCGACTACGTGGCCCTGGGCCACCTGCACGGCAGCCAGACGGTCACCGAGCGCATCCGCTACTCCGGTTCTCCCCTCGCGTACTCCTTCTCCGAGGCCGACCACCGCAAGACCATGTGGCTGATCGACCTCGACGGCTCGGGCGGCCTCACCGCCGAACGCGTCGACTGCCCGGTCCCGCGGCCCCTCGCCCGGATCCGCGGCCGTCTCGACACCCTGATCGAGGACCCGGCCCTGGAGCGGCACGAGAACTCCTGGGTCGAGGCCACCCTCACCGACCCGGCGCGCCCCGCCGAGCCGATGGTCCGCCTCGCCCGGCGCTTCCCGCACATCCTCGGCCTGGTCCTCGACCCGGACCGCGCACCCGAGGACCCCCACGCCTCCTACGCCCAGCGGCTCAGGGGGCGTGACGACCACCAGATCGCGGAGGACTTCGTGGCCCATGTCCGGGGCGGCACCGGGCCCGACGAGCGGGAGCGCACCGTGCTGCGCGAGGCCTTCGACGACGTACGGGTGGACGACGGCGTGCACGAGGTGTCGCGTTGAGACTGCACCGCCTCACCCTCACCGCCTTCGGCCCCTTCGGCGCCACCCAGGAAGTCGACTTCGACGCGCTCAGCTCGGCCGGACTCTTCCTGCTGCACGGACCCACGGGCGCCGGGAAGACCTCGGTGCTGGACGCCGTCTGCTACGCCCTGTACGGCGCGGTTCCCGGCGCCCGCCAGAGCCCCGGCACCTCCCTGCGCAGCGACCACGCGCCCGCCGGGCTGCCGACCGAGGTCCTGCTGGAGATGACCGTCGGGGGCCGCCGCCTCGAAATCACCCGCAGGCCCGCCCAGCCCCGCCCCAAGAAGAAGGGCGACGGCTTCACGACGGAGAAGGCGCAGAGCTGGCTGCGCGAGTACGACGCCGAGCACGGCTGGCGGGCCCTCAGCCGCTCCCACCAGGAGATCGGCGAGGAGATCACCCAGCTCATCGGCATGAGCCGGGACCAGTTCTGCCAGGTCGTGCTGCTGCCCCAGGGCGACTTCGCCCGCTTCCTGCGCGCCGACGCGGAGGCTCGCGGCAGACTCCTCGGGCGGCTCTTCGACACCCGGCGCTTCGCCGCGGTGGAAGAGCGGCTCGCCGAATTGCGACGCGGCGCCGAGGCCAGGGTGAAGGCGGGGGACGAGAAGATCCTCGCCGTCGCCCAGCGCCTCGCCCAGGCCGCCGGCCCCGCGGCCGACGAGGCCGCACCGCCCGGAGCGCAGCCGGGAGAGCCGGGACTGGCCGAAGAGGTACTGGAGTGGGCCGCCATCGCCCGCAGCACGGCGCGCGAACGGCTCGACATCGCCCGTTCCGTCCTGTCCGCGGTGGAGGGGGAACGGGACGCCGCCCGCCGCGCACTGGACACGGAACGCGAGCTGGCGCGACTGCAGCAGAGGTACGAGGAGACCCTGCGGCGCGCCGCGGCGCTGGAGGAGCGGCGCCCCCGGCGGGACCGCCGGCACGAGCGTCTGGAGCGGGCACGCAAGGCGGACCGGGTCGCACCGGCCCTGGACCTCCGCGACGAGGCCGAACGGGCCTACCGCACGGCGAACGAGGCCCGTGAGCGTTCCCGTGCCCTGCTGCCCGGAAGTCTGCGCGACGCGGGCGCGGAACAGCTCGCCGAACTGGAGCGCCGGTTGCGCCAGGAGCTCGGCGGACTCGATGCCGCCCGCCGCGCCGAACGCCGCAGCGCGGAGATCGACGCCGAACGGAGCCGGCTGGAGCGGCAGTCCCTGGCCGACGACGACCTGATCCAGGAGGCGGCCGGCTGGCTGGCCGGCTGGGACACCGCCCACCGGACCCTGCGGGAGCGGATCGAAACGGCGCAGGAGTCCGCGACCCGCGCCGAACAGGTGGCGGGGCGTCTGGCCCCGGCCCGCAGGAGACTGGACGCCGCACGTCGCCGCGACGCGCTGGCCGTCGAGGCGGCGTCCGCCCGTCACCGGCTGGACGAGGCCCGCGAACGCGCCCTCGCCGCCCATGAGACCTGGCTGGGCCTGCGCGAGAGGCGACTGCGGGACATCGCGGCGGAGCTGGCGGCCGAACTCGTCGACGGTGCGGCCTGCACGGTGTGCGGCTCGGCCGAGCACCCGGCACCGGCCAGCGCGGGCGACGGCCATGTCGACCGGGCGACGGAGGAGGCGGCCCTCGCCGCCCACCGGAAAGCGGAGGAGACGCGAGCCCGTGCGGAGCACGCGCTCGGAGTCGTACGCGAACGGCACACCGCGGCGCGTGCGGAAGCGGCGGAAGGGCCTGATGCCGCCGGAGCCGGGGCCACCGCGGCGGGTACCGGGCCGGGGGCGGGCGATGCCGCTCGTGCCTCGGCCGTGGACCCCGCAGCCGCCGAACTGGAAGCGCTCGTGGAACGGTTGGCGCGCGAGCATGCCGAGGCGCACCGCCTCGCGGCCGGGACGCACGCCGCGCGCGAGGCCCTCGCCGCGGCCGAGCGGGAGCACCTGGGCCGCCTCGACGAGCAACAGCAGGCCGAGCGGAGGGCCGCCGCCCGGACCTCCCAGCGGGAGGCGCTGGACCGTGAGCAGTCCGCGCTGGAAGCGGGACTCGTCATGGCCCGGGGGGAGTCGGACTCCGTCGCCGCGCATGCCGACCTGCTCGCCCGCCGGGTCGCGCTGCTCGCCGAGGCAGCGGAGGCCGTACGCACCGAACAGGACGCGGCCCAACGGCGCAAGGAGGCCGACGACCGGCTCTCCGACGCCGCCTTCCGCGCGGGTTTCGGCACCCCGCAGGAGGCCGCGGAGACCCTGCTCGACGCCGCCGGCCAGCGCGACCTCCAGCAACGGATCGACGCCTGGCAGGCCGAGGCGGCGGCGGTGGCCGACCGGCGCGCCGAACACGACGCGCGCGCCGCCGCCGAGCGCCCGCGGGCGGCGCCGGACCTCGCGCAGGCCGCGTACGACCGGTCCGAGCGTCTGCTGCGCGACACCGCGACCGCGCTCGCCGCCGCGGAGGAGCGCTGCGCCGAACTCGGCCGTCTCTCGCGGCGGGCGGCCGAGGAGGTCCGGGGGCTGGGCCCGGTGCGCCAGGAGTACGAGCGGGTCGCGCGGCTCGCCGGGCTGACCGCGGGCACCGCCGCCGACAACGAGCGCAAGATGCGCCTGGAGGCGTACGTACTCGCCGCCCGCCTCGAACAGGTGGCCGCGGCCGCCACCGCCCGGCTTCGGCGGATGTCCTCGGGCCGTTACACCCTGGTCCACTCCGATGCCCGCGCCGGAGGCCGCCGGTCGGGACTCGGCCTGCATGTCGTCGACGCCTGGACGGGCCGCGAGCGAGATACGGCCACGCTGTCCGGGGGCGAGACGTTCTTCGCCTCGCTCGCCCTGGCACTCGGCCTCGCCGATGTCGTCACAGACGAGGCGGGAGGCGCCGGGCTGGACACGCTCTTCATCGACGAGGGCTTCGGCAGCCTGGACGACCAGACCCTGGACGAGGTGCTCGACGTGCTGGACTCGCTGCGCGAGCGGGACCGCAGCGTCGGCATCGTCAGCCATGTCGCCGATCTGCGCCGCCGGATCCCCGCCCAGCTCGAAGTGGTGAAGGAGCGGAACGGATCAGCGGTGCGCCACCGGGTGACCTGAGGGCCCAGGGGCTGATCGCCCGCCGGGGCAGCGGCCAGGAGCGGACGGCGCCGGTGGTGACGGAGCCGGGGGCACCGCACCGGCGGCTGCCGGGGACTGCGGCTGCTGACCGACGGCGACCGGGCTCATGGCGTACCCCGGACCGGCGTACCGGACCGGAGCGCCATGAGCCCGCGTCGGGGCGTCGACGACTTGTCGGATCGTCAGAGCTTCGACAGCTCGTCCACCAGGTCGTCCAGACCCAGCGAACCCTGCGACAGCGCGGCCATGTGCCAGGCCTTGAGGTCGAACGCGTCGCCGTGCGCCTTGCGGGCGTTCTCCCGGCCGAGCAGCCAGGCGCGCTCGCCCAGCTTGTAGCCGATGGCCTGGCCCGGCATCGACAGATAGCGGGTCAGCTCGCTCGCCACGAAGTCGGCCGGACGGCCGCTGTGGTTGCCGAAGAACTCCTCGGCCAGATCGGGTGTCCAGCGCTCACCCGGGTGGAAGGGCGAGTCCGCCGGGATCTCCAGCTCCAGGTGCATGCCGATGTCCACGATCACCCGGCAGGCCCGCATCATCTGGGCGTCCAGATAGCCGAGCCGCCGCTCCGCGTCGGGCAGGAAACCCAGCTCGTCCATCAGGCGCTCCGCGTACAGCGCCCATCCCTCGGCGTTCGCGCTGACCTGCCCCACCGACGCCTGGTAGCGGGACAGGCTGTCGGCGACATGAGTCCACTGGGCGATCTGCAGGTGATGGCCGGGAACACCCTCGTGGTACCAGGTGGAGACCAGGTCGTACACCGGGAAGCGAGTCTCACCCATGGTCGGCAGCCAGGTGCGGCCGGGGCGCGAGAAGTCCTCGGAGGGACCGGTGTAGTACGGCGCGGCCGCGCCTCCAGACGGGGCGATCCGGGACTCCACCTTCCGTACCCGCTCGGCGAGTTCGAAGTGGGTGCCGTCGAGTGCCTCGATCGCCTCGTCCATCAGGCTCTGCAGCCAGTCCCGGACCTCCTCGACGCCCTCGATGTGCTTGCCGTGCACATCGAGGTGGGCGAGTGCCTCCCAGGGACCCGCGCCGGGCAGGATCTTGCCGGCCTCCGTCTTCATCTCGGCGAGCAGCCGGTGGTATTCGGCCCAGCCGTACGCGTACGCCTCGTCGAGATCCAGATCGGTGCCGTTGAACTGGCGGGACCAGCGGGCATAGCGCTCCCTGCCCACGGTGTCGGGCGCACCCTCGATCGCGGGGGCGTAGACCTCGCTCATCCACTCCCGCAGTGCCACGACCGCTTCCGTCGCCTGCCGGGCGGCGTCGTCCAGGTCCGCACGCAGCGCGGCCGGACCGGGAGCGGCGAAGTCCTCGAAGAACGACGGGCCGTCGATTCCGCTCCACTCCGCCAGCTGCTCGATGAAGGTGGCGGTCGGGCGCGGCCCGCCGTAGAGCTTGCGCTCCAGGCCGAGGGCCAGCGAGGCCCGGTACCCCTCCAGCGCCGCGGGAACCGCGCGCAGACGGTCCACCACCGCTGCCCAGTCCTCGTCGGTCTCGGTCGGGGTGACCGTGAACACCTCACGGATGCTGTGGGCGGGCGAATGGATGTTGGAGACGGCCCGCAGCCCCTCCTCGGCCTCATGGACGGCGAGTTCGGCCGTCAGGCGTTCACGCAGCAGCCGTCCGCAGCGGCGTTCCGCGTCGCTGTCGGCGCCGGGCACCCGCTCCGCGGCATCGAGTTCGGCCAGGGTGGCGCGGGCGAGGGCGGCGAGGGCGGCCTGACCGGCCGGTGAGAAATCGGGCAGGCGGCGCGAGCTTTCCGGCACACCCAGATAGGTTCCCGTGATCGGGTCGAGTTCGATGAATGCGTCGACGTAGGCGTCGGCGACCTGGCGTGGCAGAGCGCGGCTCGATGTGTCTGACATGCGGACATCCTCGTACGGCGCGGCCCTCCGCGTCACCATCATTCGGGCTCGGGCGTCCGGAACCGCTTTTTTTGCGGCCGTCAGGAGTCGCCGCCCGGCTTCCCTCCGCCCGGCTTCCCCACCGCCGGTGGCAGCAGCGGACCGCACTCCCACTGCTGGAAGATCAGCCGGGTCTCCACCCGGGCCACCTCACGGCGCGAGGTGAAATCGTCCAGCACGAGCCGTTGCAGATCCGCCGTGCCGGCGACCGCGACATGGACGAGATAGTCGTCGGGGCCGGTGAGGTGGAACAGCGCACGGGTCTCCGGCAGCGCCCTGATCCGCTCGACGAACGGGCCGATGAGTTCGCGGCGGTGCGGCCGGACCTGCACCAGGAGCAGGGCTTCCAGGCCACGGCCGAGCATGGCGGGGTCGAGCCGCAGCTGATGGCCGAGAATCACACCCGAGCGGCGCAGCCGGGTCACCCGGTCCAGACAGGTGGAGGGTGCCACACCCACTTCGGCGGCGAGTTCGCGGTACGTGGTCCGTGCATCGTTCTGCAGCAGTCGCAGAATGTGCAGATCCACCGGATCCAGAGCGACAGATTCGGCCATCTGGCGAACGTAGCACGGGCTTTTGCCCCTGCCTTCCGGCAGGTGTTCAGGGTGGGCCCATGGACAACGAAGTCTCGATGACGCCCCCGGCCCCAACCCGGTCCAGGGCGCTGGCCACCGAAGCCGTGCACGCCGGACGCGACGATCTCGCCTCACTCGGACTGCACGCCCCACCGCTCGACCTGTCCACCACCTATCCCTCGTACGACTCCCGGGGCGAGGCCGAACGGATCGACGCGTTCGCCACGACCGGCGCCCGGCCGGACGGTCCGCCGGTCTACGCCCGGCTGGACAACCCGACCACCGCTCGTTTCGAGACGGCACTGGCCCAGCTGGAGGGGACCGACAGCGCTGTCGCGTTCGCCAGCGGAATGGCGGCGCTGACGGCCGTCCTGCTGGCGCGCGCGAGCATGGGGCTGCGGCATGTGGTGGCCGTCCGCCCCCTCTACGGGTGCAGCGACCATCTGCTGGGCGCGGGACTGCTGGGCACCGAGGTGACCTGGACCGATCCGGCGGGCATCGCCGACGCGATCCGGCCCGACACCGGCCTGGTGATGGTCGAGACACCGGCCAACCCCACCCTCGCGGAGGTCGACATCCGGGCCGTCGCCCACTCCTGCGGGTCCGTGCCGCTGCTCGTCGACAACACCTTCGCCACTCCCGTGCTCCAGCGGCCGGCCGAGCACGGTGCCCGGATCGTCCTGCACAGCGCGACCAAGTACCTGGGCGGGCACGGGGATGTGATGGGCGGAGTCGTGGCCTGCGACGAGGAGTTCGCGGCCCGGCTGCGCCAGGTGCGGTTCGCCACGGGCGGCGTGCTGCATCCGCTGGCCGGCTACCTGCTGCTGCGCGGGCTCTCCACGCTGCCGGTGCGTGTCCGGGCGGCGTCGGCGAGCGCGGCCGAGCTGTCCCGCCGCCTCACCGCCGACCCACGGATCTCACGGGTGCACTACCCGGCGCTGGGCGGGGCGATGGTCTCGTTCGAGGTGTACGGGGATCCGCACCGCGTGATCGCGGGGGTACGGCTCATCACGCCCGCCGTCAGCCTGGGCAGTGTGGACTCGCTGATCCAGCATCCGGCCTCCATCAGCCACCGCATTGTGGATGAGGGAGACCGCCAGGCGTCCGGTGTGGGGGACCGGCTGCTGCGCATGTCGGTCGGCCTGGAGGACGTCGAGGATCTGTGGGCGGATCTGTGCCAGGCGCTCAGCGACGGACCTGTCCGCCCCGCGGACCGGGACCGTTCGGCCGGCCGGGAACTGCCGTCGGAGCTGTCGGATCCGTCGGAGTCGCCGGAGCAGTCGCCGCTGTCGGAGCGGCGGCGCCGGGAACAGCCGGAGCGGACCCCAGCCGGGCGGTGATGACCAGGGTGCCTTCCTCGATCTGGTAGTCGAGGGGCAGCCCGAGCCCGCGCATGGCCGCGACCATGCCGGTGTTGCGGGACTGCGTCACCGCGTACACGCTCTCGCAGCCCGCCTCCACGGCGAGTGCCACCAGGCGGCCGAGCAGTTCCGATCCGATGCCCCGTCGCTGCCAGTCGTCCTCGACGAGGAGTGCGACCTCGGTCTCGTCGCCGTCCCAGAGGAGATGGCCGAGCGCCACCAGGCGGCCGGAGGCCGTCCGCACGGCGAGCGTGCGGCCGAAGCGCGGGCTCAGCAGGTGGTCCAGGTACCGGTCCGCGTCACGGACCGGACCGTGGTAGCGCAGGCCGAGCGTGCGCTCGGAGCAGCGGTCGTGCATGGCGCGGGCGGCGGCGAGGTCGCCGCGGTCCGCGCGGCGCACGGTGATCTCGTTGCCCTCGGGAAGGGTGAGCACGGCCCTGTTGCGCGGGACCCGGGGGCCGAGCCGGGCGTCGAGCTCGACCAGTGCGCGGGCGCGGGCGAACTCGGTCGGTGTGAACGGCAGATACGGACGTTCGACGGCGATCACCCCGCCGGACGGGTCGCGCAGCCGCATCACGGTCTCTTCCAGCACGCCCTCCACGGGCGCGCTCTCACCGGTAGGGCGTCCGGCCACCGATACCGCGGGCAGCGAGTGGATGGTGCACCGGCCGAGCAGCCGGCGCAGTGCCAGGGGGAGTTCCGCCGCGTCGAGTGCGGTACGGGTGGCCAGCCCGAGGACGCTCGTCGGGGTGTCGACCAGATCGTGGGCGTCCGCCCGTTCGATCCAGGTGGAGCTGCCGCCGGCCGCCGAGATCTCCCGGGTCAGCTCCTGGGCCTGGAGCGTCGCGGGCGCGCGGAGGAGGAACTCGTCGACGGTGCCCTGCGCCAGCGGGTGGGTCTGCAGGGTGAGGATGTCGACACGGAACCGGGCGAGTGCGGTGCACAGCGCGGCGAGGGTGCCCGGACTGTCCCGTACGGTCGTCCGCATCCGCCACAGCACCGTCTCCCCGCCGGACCGCGCCGGTTCCTCCCCGCCGGCCGGGACGGGGCCCGCGGCCGAGCTCCTGGCCGGGGCCGTGGCGGAGTCCGTGGAGGAGCCCGCCGCCCCGCTGCCGGGGCCCGGCGGCGGGGCGTGGCTGTGACGCCGTGCCCACCATGTGTGGAAGGCGGCCGTGGCCACCAGCGCCACGGCCGAGGCGATCAGGAGATAGGGCCCGTCCGGCTGGTGGCCGATCAGATTGGCGATCGCGTCGGCAACGGCGACGGCCGTGAACAGGGCGGCCAGTTCGATCAGGTCCCGCCGCCAGTGGTGCGGACGGCGGGCACTCTTCGCAGATGTCACATCGGTCATGACCTCACTGTGACCGAGCGGTGTTGCCTGATCACGAACGTCTTGTGACTGATGGGTTAAGTGTGGATCTGGTCGCCTATCGTCGCTTTTCGGTCAGATTCCGCGACCTGATTCCGGCTACTGTCCGACCCCGTCGCAGGGCTGTCCTCGCTCGGAACGGGCACGGGCCGGGGCTCCGCCCCGCAGACGGCGAGCAGGCGGCCCGCCTGCCGCACGAGTTGCGAGGAACCCTTGCGCCCGGCGACGGCGGCGAGCCCGTCGATCGGCGCGAGCCCTGCTGCACCGCCGCGTTCCGCGCAGTCCGCGGTCACGGCGAGCATCTCGCCGAGCCCGTAGGGAGACTTGGGGTACGCCAGCAGCGGGGGCAGCAACTCCACCAGCACGGAAAGCACCGTCCGGTACGCGCCGGTGGCGGCGGCCGTCCGCGCCGAGTCCGTGAGCCGGCTGAGCTTCACCAGGTCGTGGTCGACGAGGATCGAGAGCTCGCGGCCGAGCAGGGGCGCGTCCAGACGTCCCTGTGCGGCGAGAACCAGCAGGGTGTCCACCGCCGACAGCCGGTCCTCGGCGTGCCGGGCACCCAGCCCGTAGCCCAGCGCCAGATGTATCGCTCCGCCGGCCGGTCCGCCGGCTTCGGCGAGGGAGGGCAGCCACCGGGCCGCGCCTCGCGCACCCTCGTCCGCGCCGTGCATCAGATCGGGCATCAGCCAGGCGGCCATGGTCTCCCCGTCCTCGGGCAGCGTGGCGAGCCAGTGCTCCGAGCCCCCGCCCTCCCAGTGGTAGCACTGACGCGCCTCGGGGAGATGCGGTCGCCCCAGCCAGTGGAAGGAGCGCGGGAACTCCCGCTTGATCACCGGACGCTCCTTGGTGGCGAGGAGGACCCGCCGCGTTCCGGCGGCCGAACGCTGCCACCAGTTGCCCGAGGACGGCGGGCCGTCGGGCGGGCGGTGTCCCAGCACCCTGGCGACCGGTTCGTCGGCACGTATCCAGGCGGCCAGCCGGTCACCCTCCGGGGTACCGAGCAGCGCGGCTGCCTCCGCCGCCTCCAGCTCCCCGGTACGGCGCACGCGCAGCAGTGCCTGGGCGAAGTCGGCAGGGCCCGGTACGGCGTCGAGGCGCTGGTAGGCGCGCAGCCGCGCGACCAGTTCCCGTGCGTCCAGCGACCCGGTGTGCCAGGTCGGCGTCGCGAGCAGGAACGGGATCCGTCCGCTGCGCACCGCGGCGGCGGCCTCCCACATCCGGGCGAACAGCACCCCGTCCAGCGCGGCATGGGTGCAGGTGCCCGATCCGGTCCAGCGCGCGTTTCCGTCCCGCACGGTGGCCGGGGACACCAGTCCGAGCACGGAGGCCGCGATCAGGTCCAGTCCGCGGGGGTTCCTCGCGAATCTCCTGTCGGTCTCCTCCTGCGAGGTGCCGCTGAGGAACCAGTGTCCGGACAGTGCCTCACGGAGCGCGGCGGCGAGTGCCGCACGGTCCGTCCGGGCGTGCCGGATCACCCCGTCCAGCGCCCGCTCGAAGGCCGTGGTCTCCCGCGAACCGGACCTCGTCAGAGCCGCCACCTCCTCGACGAGCTCGGCGACACTCTCCGGTGCCGGTTCGAGCCGGCAGAGGGCGGGTGCGGGCGGCAGCCGCTCCTCGTAGGAACCGCCGCCGGAGGCCTCGTCCGGCAGCTCGCCGAACAGCTCGACGGCCGCGGACCGGTGCATCGGACCCAGCTGTCCCGCGGCGAGGGCGAGCTCCTCGCGGAGCGCGCCGTCCGCGGCGGGGAGGTGCCGGGCGATCAGCTTCATTGCCCGTTCCTGGATGCCGGTGTCCTCGTGGCCGAGGGCTTCCGCGATGACCGGCAGCAGTTCGCCGGCTGTCGAGGGGTCTCTGCGCAACACCTTCCCGAGAAACACCAGTTGCCCGCGTACGAGCTTCTTCTCACTGCGGAAGAGCACCGAGCCCGAGACCTCCGCGAGGTCCCGCGGGGTGAGCCGGCCGAGTCCTTCCAGCCGTACGAGCACCTCCTGGGCGTGGCCCGCCACGGTCGAGATGCCGTCCGCGGCCATCCCCATCCAGTCGGCGATCCGCTCCGTCTCCTCCTGTTCGGTCAGGGCGAGCCGGCGGAGCATCGCCAGGAAGCAGCGCTGGTCGCCCGGCTTTCCGCCGCGCAGCAGCCGCGTCACGCACCCGCCGACCAGCATCCCGCGGTCCAGCAGGCCTTCCTCCGCCAGCGCGGTGAGCGCGGCCGGCCAGTGTCTGAGGGAGTCGGGCTCCTCGAACCAGCCGACCTGCGGCGGGAGGACCTGCAGTTCGAAGAGCCGCGGCGCGAGAACGGTCAGATGCGCTTCGGCGCGCAGGATGTCCAGCAACGACGTGGGTGAGTCCCTGCGCCACCGGGCGGAGCCGACCTGCTCCGTCCAGCCCACCACCAGGCTGTCCGAGACAGGAAGCGGGCACCGGGCGATCCGTACCAGCTCGGAGATGAACCAGTACTCGGAGCCCGATGTGGACGACCGCGCGGCCAGCCGGTGGGCCAGGTTGGCGAGCCAGGCGGGATCACGGTCCGCGAGTGCTTCCAGGACGAGCGGGTACGGCGTTCGCACCCAGTCGCGCAGAGCACGGCCGCTCATCCACGCGGCGCAGCCGGCCGCCCCCGTGTGGCAGCCCGCCCCGGCCACCAGCAGGGCCTTCTGGATCTTGTCGCGCTTCTGCCACTCCCAGCTCAGCGCCTCCTTGCGCAGCGCCTTCAGCTCGGTCAGGGCCGCCCTGCGGCCGGCGGGGTCCAGTTTCAGCACGAGCGCGGGAACGTCCTGCTTGCGGCCTTCCCGTACCGCGGTGAGCAGATCGTTCATCGCGCACCGCCGGAGACCGTCGCACCGCGGCGGACCATCCGGACGGCCAGCGCGTGTTTGCACGGGCCCCGGCGTCCCCGGTAGTCCGCCCACCACTGGCAGGTGCAGCTCAGCACCCCTTCGTGCTCCCGCACCCGGTACCTTCGCTCGCCCGAGGCGACGGAAGCCAGGTCACCGTCCAGGGTCACCGCGCCCGAACCGGCGAGCCGCCGGGCGTCGACGAGCCGCGGATTGTGCCGCTCGGCCCGGTCCGCGTCGTAGGGCAGCTCGCGGTGGAAGTACGCGGCGTCCGCCAGGTCGTAACCCACCCGGCCCGCGGTTCCCAGCCGGGTGAGCGCGGCCCGTACCCGTTCGACCGTCAGTCCCGACTGCTCGGCGAGGTCGGCCGGCTCGATCCGGGGCTCCCAGGCCAGCAGCACGGAGACCAGCTCGGCGTCGGCCGCGGCGTCATCGGTGGCCAGCGCTTCGAGGACCCCGCCCTCACCGGAGAACCCGCGCGAGGCATCGGGCGACAGGGTCAGCGTGAGACGCATCCCCGGCAGGACGACCTCCCAGGCGCTCGCCGCGGCCGCGCCGTCGGCCACGGGCCCGTACACCCGCAGGGCCGTCGCGTGGCGCAGCACCCGCTGAAGAGCAACGAGCCGCTCGGGGCCCGGCAGACACACCGCACCCGGCACCGGCCGGGTCGTCGGCCGCAGACCGCTCCCCGTGGCGATTACCCACCGCGCGCCGCGTGAGGCGTTTCCCGAGGAGCGGGGCAGGGAGCGGAGGAATCTGACGGCCTCGGCAGCGGGCAGCTCGGCCCGCAGGTCGAAGTCGGCCGAAGCCACCTGCGCCTCGGCGAAGCCGCGCAGCCACCGGTCCGGCAGCGGAACCTTCTTCTCCACCACCGGCCCGTCCAGCGTGGTGACCGTCATCTCCTCGGGGCCTACCCGCAGATGCAGCGGGTCGTCCGCCGTTATCCGCGAAAGAGCCTCCCGCAAAGGGTTGTTGACATCGACATTCGTCGTGCCGTGACCCGTCCGTTCCCCTTCCAGTCCCTCCTGCAGCACATCCAGTCGCGCGTACACCCCGCAGCATCCGGAGAACGACTCGAAGCGCAGCCGGTCCCCGTTCCCCGTCACGACCGGGTCGAGCGAAGCGGCGGCCGAACGCTGGTAGTAACGGGCGGAGGCCACATCGGCCACGGCCAGCAGACCTCGCGCGGCGATGCGCGGCGAGGAGAGGAAACCGGCGAAGAACCGGGGATGGGCCTCGGCCCCGCGCGGGGTGATACCGCCCGAGGTCTCCAGCCCCAACAGGGCTCCGGTGGGCGAGGACTCCAGGGTGGAGTGGCGTGCGTAGGCCAGGGCCTGAACGGATCGGGTCATGGGAAAACCGTAGAGGCCACCACTGACAACGGGCCTCGGCCGGCTCCGCTCCGTACCGGTCAACAGCGCCTGTTCGCCGCCCTGTCGGACCCGGCTGGAGGACCTTGCCGAACAGGACGGAGCCGCCCCGCGCCCGGACCGTCCTGCGCCCGGACCGTCCTGCGTCCGGAGCCGCTCTGTGACGCCGCGAGGTGCCGTAGCTGTCGTCGCGCGCCCGCCAGGGCCTTACGGGTACGTCTCTGGCGCCCGGGGGAGGCTGCCGCACCGACCACAGGTGATCAACCGCGATGACGCGTACGTCACCGCTGATCCGTCACCGCTTTTCCGTCACCCGCGCCCGCGCCAACAGCCCCACTCCTCGCGCGATATCGGCCGGAGTCAGATGGGCGTAGCCGAGTACGAGGCGCACGGCGCCGTCCTCGCCGTCCGGGCCGCCCGCCGTGCCGTAGTCGTCCAGCGGGCGCAGCGCGATGCCCGCACCGGCCGCCCGGTCCAGGAACCCGCTCTCGGGGCCGTACCGTTCGGGCAGCCGCGCGATGATGTGCAGACCTGCCGCGATGCCACTGATCACGACGCCGGGGAAGTGCTCGCGCAGCGCGCCCACCATGGCGTCGCGGCGCTCCCGGTAGGCGCGCCGGCAGCGTCGCAGCTGCCGGTCGTAGCCGCCTCGCGTGATGAAGTCGGCCAGCACCGCCTGGTCGATCACGGGGTTGCCCAGATCCATCGTGCGCTTGCGCTCGACGATCGCGTCGGCCATGGACGCGGGGGCGATCAGCCACCCCAGGCGCAGCCCGGGAACCAGCGACTTGCTCACCGAACCGGTGTACGCCACGTGTTCGGGGTCCAGACCCTGCAACGCCCCGACGGGCGCCCTGTCGTACCGGAAGTCTCCGTCGTAGTCGTCCTCCATGATCACCCCATCGCCGGCACGGGCCCATTCGAGCAGCCGGCTGCGGCGCTCGGCCGAGTAGCCGATTCCGGTGGGGAACTGGTGGGCGGGCGTGGTGACGACCGCGCGGACTCCGGAAGCCAGTAGCGGATCCACCGCCAGACCCTCGTCGTCCAGGGGCAGCGGCACGACCCCCAGCCCGGTCGACGCGAACAGCGACATGTGCTCGGGGCTCCCCGGATCCTCGACGCCCACGGCCGACAGTCCTTGTCCGCGCAGTACGAACCCCAGCAGGGTGGCCGCCTGCGCGACGCCGGAACAGACCACCAGCCGTTCGGGGTCGGCGACCACTCCGCGCCGCCGTGTCAGCAGCGCGGCCAGGGCCTCGCGCAACTCCGGCAGCCCGCGCGGATCGGGGTAGCCCAGGGCGCTGTGCGGCAGTCTGCCGATGACCGCGCGCTGGGTGGCGGCCCATGCCGCACGCGGGAAGAGCGAGAGGTCCGGGGTGCCGGGCCGGAAGTCCACCCGCACACCGGGCGCGCGCGGCGCCAGATCGCGCGCGCTGTGCAGCGCCGGCCGGACGCCGCCGCTGACCCAGGTCCCCGCACCCCGCCCGCTGCGCAGATAGCTCTCCGCCACGAGCTGTTCGTACGCCTCTGTGACCAGGCCGCGCGACACCCCGAGTTCGGCGGACAGCTCACGGCTGGAAGGCAGCCTGGTCCCCGCCGCGAGACGGCCCGACCGGATCGCCTCACGCAGCGCCGACCGCAGCGCACGGCCCCGCTGCCGTGCCGGAGCGGCGGTCGCGGGGAGCAGCAGTTCCCAGGCTCCGGAGCCGGAGGCGGGCGGGCCGCAGCCGGCCTCCGGCTCACCGCGACTCTCCGTGCCGGCAGGCGAATTGGTCCCCGAAGGCATCATGGAAGTGGACCTTAAACCGGACCGGTCCGAAATCTAGCGTTGCCCGCATGAACGCACCTTCCGTACGCGGGGTACTCCTCGCCGCCCTCGCCTGCGTACTCGTGGGCGCCTCCTTCACCGCGAACAGCGTCCTCGGCGACTACCCGTACGCCGGGGGTCAGGCGCTGCGCTACGGTCTGGCCGCGCTGCTGCTCGTACCCCTGCTGCACCGGGAGGGACGCTCCGGACGCCCGGAGGGACACTCCGGAGCGGCGGAGCGAGACTCAGGACTCGCTCCGCTGCGCACTCTCTCCCGTCGGCACTGGGGCAGGCTCGCCCTACTCGCGGCGGTCGGCATGGTCGGTTTCAATCTGGCGGTCCTGGCCGCCGAGCGGTCGGCGGAACCCGCGGTGCCCGGGGTCCTCGTCGGCTGCGCGCCCATCGTCGTGGGCGTGCTCGTCCCGCTGCTGGAGGGCCGTCGCCCGTCCCGGACCGTGCTGTACGCGGCCGGGCTCGTCGCGGCCGGGGCCTTCACCGTCCAGGGATGGGGGCGTACCGACCTCGCCGGAGTCCTCTGCTCGGTGGGCGCGCTCGCCGGCGAGGTCGGATTCGCCGTGCTCGCCGTACCGCTGCTGCGCCCGCTCGGCCCGAAACTGCTGTCGGCGGCCGTCTGCGCCGTCGCCGCGCTGGAGTCCGCGCTGCTCGGTGTTGTGCTCGACGGGCCCGCCTTCCTGCGGCTGCCGACGCCCGCCGAGACGACGGCGCTGCTGTGGCAGGCCGTCGTCGTCACGGTCATCGGTTTCGTCTGCTGGTACAGCGGCATCCAGCGGATCGGCGCCGAACGCGCCACGCTCTTCTCCGGCCTGATTCCGGTCTCCGCCGCTCTCACCGCGCCCCTTGTCGGAGCCGGTGCGTACGGCATCGCCCAGGGTGCGGGCAGCCTCCTGGTCGGCGCGGGCGTGGCGCTCGGCTCCGGTGTCCTGGGGCGCGGCGCGCTCTTTGGGGCCGGTACCCGGGGCGCCGGTGGGTCAGCGGCTCGTGTCGAGTACGACGCGCGCCACCAGGGCGGGGTCGTCGTGCATCGGGACATGACCGCAGCCGGGCAGGCGTACGAGACGGGCGCCGGGGATCGTGTGCTTGGCCCGGACTCCCTGGCGGCGCAGCAGCAGCCGGTCGTGGCTGCCCCATGCGACGGTGACGGGCAGCCCCGGTACGTCGTGGGTGAAGGCGGAGCCCCGGCCGACGGCCAGCGTCTCGTGGAATCCGGTCGCCCCGCGCAGGGCCATGGTTTCCGCGAGGACCGCGTCGGGTGAGCGCCGGGCGGGCCGGGAGTAGATGGTGCTGGTCAGGGCGGTACGACCGGCCGCGCTGCGCGAGAGCCGCTCGATCGTCGTCACCGGCAGCGCCAGCGCACCCCCGCGCATCGCACGGAGGACCGCGAAGGCGTAGCGCCGCTCCGGCTCGGTCCAGAATCCGGCCGGGGACAGCGTGGTCACCGAGCGGACGAGCCCCACGCGCCCCATCTCCAGGGCGAGCAGCCCCCCGAGCGAATTGCCGGCCACATGCGGACGGCCGACGCCGAGTTCCGCACAGAAGGCCGCGAGGACCCGGGCCACCGAGTCCGTGGCGTACGGGACCCCTTCCGGCAACGCCGGGGAAGCTCCGAATCCCGGCAGGTCCACGGCTATGACGTCCCGCTCGGCGGCCAGGATCCGCAGCACCGGGTCCCAGGCCTGGCGGTGGTGGCCGATCCCGTGGAGCAGCAGCAGCGGTTCCCCGGAACCGCTCCGTTCGTACGCGAGGGAGACCGGACGGGGGCCGTCGGCCGGATCGATGGTGAAGGAGACCGTGGCGGCCATGTAGCTGCTCCCTGAAGTGGGTAGACGTCGCGTCAACAACAATTACCGTCCAGTAGCCGTCAGTTCAAGGGGGTGGAGATTCCCGCTGGACAGCGTCCGGCACGTCGGTTGGGATGGGGGAGTGGCAGCCGACACCGCGACCGATGTCTTCGAGGAACACCGGCCCGTGCTCGCCGGGGTCGCCTACCGCATGCTCGGCCGCGTCGCGGATGCCGAGGACGTGGTGCAGGAGGCCTGGCTGCGATGGTCGTCGGTGGCCCACGAGGAGGTGCGGGAACCGAGGGCTTTCCTCGTACGGATCACCACCCGTCTGGCCATCGACCGGCTCCGGCATCTCGGGTCGCGCCGCGAGAACTACGTCGGGCCCTGGCTGCCCGAACCGGTGGTCACCGACTTCGGACCCAGCGTCCCCGACACGGCGGAACGGGCCGTGCTCGCCGACTCCGTCTCCTTCGCCGTGCTGGTCGTCCTCGAATCGCTCTCGCCGCTGGAGCGCGCGGTCTTCGTCCTGCGCGAGGCCTTCGGGTTCCCGTACGCGGAGATCGCCGGTGCGCTCGACCGTACGGACGCCGCCGTGCGCCAGCTCGCGGCGCGCGCCAAGCGCCATGTGGAGGAGCGCAAGCCGCGCTACGACGTCGACCCGGCGGAGCGGCGGGATCTCACCGAGCGGTTCCTGGCCGCGGCGTCGGGCGGGGACATCGAGCGGCTCCTCGCGCTGCTGGCCCCCGATGTCCGGCTCGTCAGTGACAGCGGTGGCAAGTCGAAGGCCCCGAGGCGGATCATCGAGACGGCGGACAAGGTCGGACGGTTCCTCTTCGCGGTGGCGCACGAGGTGGGGCCGGACATGGAGTTCCGGTTCGCGGAGTTCAACGGCGGTCCGGCGCTGGCGGTGTTCTCCGGAGGAAGGCCCGACAGCTTCTTCCAGGTGGACGTCAGGGACGGACGCATTCAATGTGCCTATATTATTCGAAATCCGGACAAACTCGCCGGTCTGACTCTGGAATAGCCTGCCGCCCCAGCCGTCCGGGCTGACTTCTCGCGCCCCGCGGGACTCCTGAACGCCTGGTCACAGCCCCACTGGCCGTCCCGGCCGTGGGGCTTTGTGCTGCGCGCGGCTCACGGCGTCAAGAACGTCCTGTGAACGCTCTGCGCCAGAGTCCCGTTTCGCTCCGTTACGGACTAAGGATTGGTCTTGACCAAGGGGGTGCGCCACCCTAAGGTCACCTTAAGACAGGAACCTTTAATAAATAACGTCGCGGAATAGACGCTGGGCGATTGCGGAGGACAGGGTGGGGACCACGCAGCTGGAATCGGTACAGGAGCCGAAGTACTGGCACCTCAAGACCGTGCTCAGTGAGGCACTCGACTCGGACTTTGCGGTGGGAGCGGTCCTGCCCAACGAGCGTGACCTCGCGGCCCGGTTCGGTGTCGCACGGGCCACGCTCCGCCAGGCTCTGGAGCAGCTCGAACTCGAAGGCAGGCTGCAGCGCCGCCGCGGCGTGGGGACGACCGTCGCCCCGCCGCGCGTGGGCGTCGCGGTCTCCACCGCGCAGCACGACTGGACCGGCGGTGTCGTCGGTGAGGCATGGCAGCCCCTCGATTGCACCACCGACACGGCGCCGGCCGCGGTGGCGGGCATGCTCGACACGAGCGCCGGGGAGCCCGTCCACGTGGTGCGCCGGATCCGTGTCACCCACGGCCAGCCGGTGGCCGCCGAACTGCTGTACGTCCCGGCGACCTCGGTGCCGGACCTCTCCGCGATCGACACACCGTCCGGTCCCGCCCGCGCCAGGAGCGTGCTGCGCGAACTGCACCGGCTGGGCCTCGAAGGCCAGGACCGTTCCGTGGAGCTCGGATCGGCCCGTGCCGACGATGCCAAGGAGCTCGACCGCCTCCCCGGGGCGCCCGTTCTCGTGGTCACCACCCGCTACTTCGCCGACGGCGGCACAGCGGCCGTCTCCGTGGCCACCTACCGGGCCGACACCTGCCGGCTCACCTTCGGGGACTCCGGCGCGCTGGAGATCAGCCACGAGGGGCAGGAGCGCCAGGCCTCCTGACGCCATCGGACCCCGGGCGGCTCAGGCCGTCCGGGGACCACTCGAACAGGTTCCCTGCCGGTGGAGCCACGCCCGCCCACCGGATCCGCACCGCACGGCCCGTCGCCCCGCAGCGGCGGGCCGTTGCCGTGCCCCGGACACTTCTGCCGCCGTGCCCGGACACTCAGCGGCGGGCCGTCACGCTGCCCTCCACCGCGAACAGTTCCTCCTCGACATGGTCCAGGGCCAGTCGCAGCGCGCCGGTGGCGACAGCGGCCTCACCGAGGAGCGACAGCGCCACCTTCGGCGGGCGCAGACAATAGCGCGCCAGTTCATTGCGGAGCGGGTCCAGCACACCGTCCAGACCGGCCGCCCAGCCGCCGACCACCACCAGCTCCGGGTCGAGCGCGAGCACCAGAGCCGCGACATCGTGCACCAGCCGCTGGATGAACCGCTCGACCGCTGCCTGGGCCCCGGCATCTCCCTGGCGCGCCTGGGCGAAAACGGCGGTCACGGCGTGCTCGTCCAGGGGCACGAGCGGTGTGTCGGTCGTCGACAGCAGATGCTCCGGGGTCACGTCCCTGCCGAGCAGATGCAGAGCGCCGATCTCACCCGCCGCACCCCCGAACCCGCGGTGCAGCCGCCCCCCGATCAGCGATCCGGCACCGGGGCTCAGCCCGGCCAGGACGAAGACGATGTCGTCGGACTCGGTCGCCGCACCCTTCCAGTGCTCGGCCACCGCCGCGGCATTGGCGTCGTTCTCCACGAGAACCGGACAGCGGAAGGAGCGCCGCAGGCGCTCGCCGAGCGGGAGGCCGGTCCAGTCCGGCAACGCGGTGCCCAGCCGCACGGTCCCGTCCGCCTCCACGATGCCGGGGCTGCCCACTCCGACCGCACGCAGGCTGCTCCTGGCCACCCCGGTGCGCCGCAGCACGTCGGCGATCACGGCCCTGACCTGATCGAGCCGGTCGTCCGCGCTCGCGGTCTCGGACACCGCGCGCGATCCGGCGCCGATGATCCGTCCGTCCAGCCCCGACAGCATCGAGGAGACCCGGTGCGGGCCGATCTCGATGCCCAGCAGATGGCCTGCCTCGGCACGGAAGCGGAACCGCCGCGCGGGCCGCCCCTGGCGCCGTGCCCCGTTCTCGTCGGGCAGGGCCTCGACGACCAGGCCGGCCTCGAACAGCCCCTCGACCACGCCTTCGACGGTCGGCCTCGACAGACCGGTGATCCGGGTCAGATCCGTCAGGGTCGGAGTGCCGGCCCCTCGCAGGGCATGCAGCACCACCGCGGAATTGATCCGCCGCAACAGCGAAGGGTCCCCACCGGTCAGCCGGCCCACCGTGTGTCCTCCCAGCTCGTGCGCATGTCTGCCGGATGGTACTCGCTGGCCAGGGACACGGCGAGCGACAGCGGGAGCCGGTATCGAGCCGCAACCTGCGTCACCGCGGAGCGACGAAACCGGACTCGTACGCGGCGATGACCGCCTGCGTGCGGTCCCTCGCCCCCAACTTCGCCAGCACAGCGCTGACATGTGTCTTCACCGTCTCGACGCCGACCACCAGTTTGGCCGCGATCTCCGCGTTGGACAGTCCCCTGGCCATCAACCGGAGGACCTCGGCCTCCCGCTCCGTGAGCGCCGCACGCTCCATGGCCTCCCTGGCCCGGTTCGTCCCGTACTCGGCCGCGAGCTGCCTGACCGCTGCGGGGAACAGCAGCGACTCGCCCTCGGCTACCAGGCGCACCGCGTGCACGATCTCGGCGGGCCGGGCGCGCTTGAGGAGGAACCCATCGGCTCCCGCTCGCAGCGCCTCGTACACGTACTCGTCGTTCTCGAACGTCGTGACCACCAGGACCTTCGGCGGATCCGGCACCGTGCGCAATACCACCCGGGTCGCCTCGATGCCGTCCATCAGCGGCATCCGCACATCCATCGCCACCACGTCGGGCCGCAGCTGACGCACCAGCGGGATCACCGCGGCGCCGTCGGCCGCCTCGCCCACCACCTCGATGTCGGGCTGGGCCTCAAGGACGGCACGCAGGCCGGCACGCACGAGGGGTTCGTCGTCGACCAGAAGAACGGTAACCGGCATCGGGTCAGCGTATGCGCTCCAGCGGGAGGCTCACGCACACTCTCCACTCGCCGTCGAGGGGCCCCGCCTCTGCTCTTCCCCCCAGGAGCGCCGCCCGCTCACGTATGCCACGCAGCCCGCTGCCGCCGCCCGGCAGCCTGTCCGAACCCGTCAGCGGATTGGCCACCTCCAACTCCAGCCGGTCCCGGACCACCGCGATCCTCACCCGGACGAGGACCGATCCGGCGTGACGCAGCACATTGGTGAGGCACTCCTGAAGAATGCGGTATCCCTCGCGCGACACCGCTGCCGGCACCCGGTCCAAGGTTCCCGACACCTCCGCGTCCACCTTCGCCCCCGAGCCGCGCGCCGAGTCGAGCAGCCGGCCGGCCTCGACGAGAGTCGGCCGCCTGCTCACCGGCGTTCTGGATTCCCGCAGGACCCGAAGCACCCGCTCCAGATCCTCCAGCGCGTCACGCCCCGTTTCCTCGATGGCGGCGAGCGCGCGTTCGGTGAACTCCGGGTCCTTCGCGGTCCGTGCCGCCCCGGCCTGCACGACGGCGACCGTCAGCGCGTGGCCGATGGAGTCGTGCAGCTCGCGAGCGATGCGATTGCGCTCCAGCAACTGCTCGGTGAGCTCCTCCAAAGCGGTCATCCGCTCCACCGGCGAGGGTCCGAGCAGCCGGCGCGCGACCGCGGTGGCCAGCTCGCCCGTGAGCACGACCACGGCGATGAGCAGTACCAAGGGCAGTGGAGCCAACAGCAGCGCATGCCATCCGTGCGGATCGCTGTGTGCGAACAACCCGTCGTCACCGGGGGCCTTGCCCAGGCCGGCCCGGATCAGATCGACCGTGGTGGCGGGCAGCCAGATCGTCGCCGGCCCGGCGGCGACGGCCAGCAGCAGCCGCACCTCCAGCCAGAGAACGGTTCGCCACCGGTCCGCCCAGGTGGCGGCGACGGCCGCGGAGATCGAGGCATCCGGGCGACCACGCTCGTCAGGGGTGAGGAGCAACTGCGCCTGAACCCCTTCCGCCAGGCGCATAGCGGGGACAAGACCCACTGGCACCGCGAACAGCAGGGGCATCCACGGCGTGTCCATCGAGATGAACAGCCATACGCTGACGACGGCGGCCGGGGCGAGCAGATGCAGCCAGCGGGTGTACGTGACCGGCCTGGCCAGCGGAGCGAGGAGGTGGCGCATGCCGTCATCGTGCCAGCCGCGCAGCGGGCGACGGCTCCCCCGAGCGAGGGAGATGAACCCCACGGCAGGGGGAGGCCGTGCGGCGGGCGTGGCGGCCAGGCTGAGGACATGACCACCATCGACGTGCACGGACTCACCAAGGACTACGGCACCACCCGTGCCGTGGACCGTCTCACCTTCAGCGTGCGACCGGGCCGGGTCACCGGATTCCTCGGCCCGAACGGCGCGGGCAAGTCCACCACCATGCGGCTCGTCCTCGGTCTGGACCGGCCCTCCGGCGGCACGGCCACCATAGACGGCCAGGCGTACGCGGCGCTCAGCGCGCCGCTGCACCGCGTCGGCGCGCTGCTCGACGCCCAGTCGGCGCACGGCTCGCGGACTGCCCGCAACCACTTGCTCGCCCTCGCCACGAGCAACGGCATAGCTGCCGCACGGGTGGAGGCCGTGCTGGGGGAAGTCGGCCTCGCGCATGTCGGGGGAAAGCGGATCAGGACGTTCTCCCTCGGCATGCGCCAGCGCCTCGGGATCGCGGCAGCTCTGCTCGGGGACCCGGACGTGGTCATGCTGGACGAGCCGTCCAACGGACTTGATCCGGAAGGCATCGTCTGGATCCGCGAACTGATGAAGAGGCTGGCCCGTGAGGGCCGTACGGTTCTGGTCTCCAGCCACCTCATGAACGAGACATCGTCCTTCGCCGACCACTTGGTGGTGCTCGGCAGAGGCAGGCTCCTCGTCGACATGCCGATGCGGGAGTTCCTCGACTCCCGCAGCCGGCCCCGGGTGCGGCTGCGCACCTCCGAACCCGGCAGACTTCAGGACGTGCTGACCCGCGAGGGCCATGTGCCCGAGCGGAACGATGACGGACGTTGGACGGTCGAGGGTGTCACGGCCGAGGAGATAGGCACGCTGGCGTCCTCCGAAGGCATCCCCCTATTCGAACTCATCGACGAACGGCTGACCTTGGAACAGGCCTACCTCGGCCTCACGGCTGACGAGGCGGAATTCTCGGCCGGCACGATGTCCACCGCCGACCGTCAGGAGGCGTGACCATGTCCCCGACCGCGGTGCTCCACTCCGAGTGGATCAAAGTCAGATCGCTGCGCTCCATCTCCGGCTCGCTGTCAGCGGTGTTCCTCGTCACGCTCGCCATCACCGTGCTGACCTTCGCCATCGACGGAGGGGCGGATACGGACAGCGCGGATGCGGACCCGGTGTTCGACGCCCTCTACGCCCTGAACTTCGGGCAGCTGGCGGCCATCAGCTTCGGCGCGACGGCACTCTCCTCGGAGTTCGTCAACGGTGCCCTGCGGGTATCGCTGTCGGCGGTCCCGCGCCGTGGACTCTTCTACGCGGCCAAGATGGCTGCCGTGGGCGGACCGGCCCTTGGCGTGGGGCTGGTCACCAGCTTTGCGGCGTTCCTGGTGGGACAGCTCTTCATGGGGGAGGACGCGATCGGCCTGGGGCATCCGGGTGCGTTGCGGGCGGCGCTCGGCGGTGGTGTCTATCTCGCGCTGATGGCCCTGCTCGCGGCAGGGCTGGCGGCACTGCTCCGCAGTGCGGTGGCCGTGCTCAGCCTTCTCATACCCTTCATCCTGATCGCCTCCTTCGTGATCGGGGACATCGCCGGGGACGCGGCCCAGTATCTGCCGGACCGAGCGGGGCAACTGGTGCTGCACGGGAGTCCGGACGGAAGCATCGGCCCATGGGCGGGGCTGGCGGTGACGGCGGCCTGGACCACGGCCGCTCTGGTGGCGGGATGGTGGGCTGTACGGAATCGGGACGCCTGAGCGGCCGGAGCGGGAAGGGAAGATACCCGAGGCTGGCTGGGGCTGGGGCTGACTGGGATTGAGGCTCTCCGTGACTGAGGCTCACCGGGCCGGGGTGCTTCGGAGGCCGGGGCAGAGGGGCACTTGTCAGTGCGAGGCGGTTTACTGACGGTATGACGACCGCACACCATCTCCGCCTCATCGACGGGTTGCGCACCAAGGGATTTCCCGCGGAGCGTATCCCCTCGGGCTCGGGAGTCAGTGGGCCCGGCTATCACACAGCATCCCTGCACTCGGACGAGGAGTGCTGGGACGACGGTGAGGCCGGCCGTCTGGAGCACAGAGCTCAGTGCCTCGCGGAACACGACGCACTGATCACGCTGCTCACCTCACGCTGGGGTGAGCCGCAGATGGTGAGTCTGTGGAGTGCGCAGGAGCGGATGATGGCGGGCGAGACGATCCCCGAGCCATGGGCGGATCCGGTCGCCGGCTGTGAGTACCTTCAGCTCTGGAGGATCGAGGACCGATGGGTGGCGATGGGGCTCTTCCTCGAAGAGGACGGCCCTGGCTGCGAGCTGACCGTCCTGGTGACGGTGATCGACCCGCCCTGACGCGATGGGCCCGCGCGGACCGCCGTTCGGACTCCTTGACCGTCTTGATCGTCGGCGGTCACCGGCCGGCCGCAGGCCGACCAGACGGTGGCTCCTGGCGTCGGGTGTCAGCCGTCGGTGTCACGCGGCGGTGGGTGGGGTCGAGAGGGTGGCTTCGCGGAGACGGGCGTACTCGTCCGCCATGGTCCGCACGGTCCAGTGGGCGTTGAGGCCACTGGGGTTGGGCAGAGCCCATACGCGGGCACCACCGATCGTCCGGTCCTGCGGGCCGATAGAGGCCTTGCGTTCGCCGAAGGCCGTGCGATAGGCCGTGACACCGACCACGGCGAGCCACAACGGTGCCAGGCGCTCCGTCTTCTCGGCCAGGATCCGGCCACCTTCACGGAATTCGTCGGCCCCGAGTTCGTCCGCCCGAGCCGTGGCCCGCGCCACCACGTTGGTGATGCCCAGACCGTGGTTCAGCAACTCGCCCTGCTCGGAGGGCATCAGCCTGCGGGGTGTGAAGCCCGAGAGATGGAGCACCGGCCAGAAGCGGTTGCCGGGGTGGGCGAAATGGTGGCCCGTGACGGCGGTCGTCAGGCTGGGATTGATGCCGCAGAACAGCACCCGCAGGCCGCCCGCGACCACATCGGGAACGATGCGGTCACGAGCGGCCCTGAGCTCCTCGGGTGTCATCGGGTGACAGCGACGGATGTCAGAGGATGGATCCGGGGGTGTAGGCCGCGGCGTCCGGGTGCTGCTTGGTGATGTCCTCGATCCGGGACACCAGAGCGGTGACCTGGTCTCCCGCCGCGCCGGTGAAGGAGAGCTTGTCGGCCATCAGCGCGTCGAGCTCCGCCCGGTCGAGCGGGATGCGCTCGTCGGCGGCGAGCTTGTCCAGCAGCTCGTTGCGCTCCGCGCCCTGCTCCCGCATCGCCAGAGCGGAGGCGACCGCGTTCTCCTTGATGGCCTCGTGGGCGACCTCGCGGCCCACCCCGGCCCGGACAGCACCCATGAGCACCTTGGTCGTGGCCAGGAACGGCAGGTAGCGGTCCAGCTCCCGGGCCACGACCGCGGGGAACGCGCCGAACTCGTCGAGCACGGTCAGGAACGTCTCCAGCAGACCGTCGAACGCGAAGAAGGCATCGGGCAGGGCCACCCGGCGGACCACGGAACAGGACACATCGCCCTCGTTCCACTGGTCACCGGCCAGCTCGCCCGTCATCGAGGCGTAGCCGCGCAGGATGACCATCAGGCCGTTCACGCGCTCGCAGGAGCGGGTGTTCATCTTGTGCGGCATGGCGGACGAGCCGACCTGGCCGGGCTTGAAGCCCTCGGTGACCAGCTCGTGGCCTGCCATCAGCCGGATCGTCTTCGCCACCGAGGAGGGCGCCGCGGCCAGCTGTACCAGCGCGGTCACCACGTCGTAGTCGAGCGAGCGGGGATAGACCTGGCCGACCGAGGTGAAGGCCTGGGCGAAGCCGAGGTGCCCGGCGATGCGCTGTTCGAGGTCGGCGAGCTTCCCGGCGTCCCCGCCCAGCAGGTCGAGCATGTCCTGCGCCGTGCCGACCGGGCCCTTGATGCCGCGCAGGGGGTAGCGGCCGAGCAGGTCCTCCAGCCGTCCGTACGCCACCAGCAGCTCGTCCGCGGCCGTCGCGAAGCGCTTGCCGAGGGTCGTCGCCTGAGCGGCGACATTGTGGGAACGCCCCGCGATGACCAGCTCGCGGTACTCGCCCGCCAGCTTGCCCAGACGCGCCAGGACGGCCACCGTCCGGTCGCGCATGAGCTCCAGCGAGAGCCGGATCTGGAGCTGCTCGACGTTCTCGGTCAGGTCCCGGGACGTCATGCCCTTGTGGACCTGCTCGTGGCCGGCGAGGGCGTTGAACTCCTCGATCCGGGCCTTCACGTCGTGCCGCGTGACCTTCTCGCGCTCGGCGATCGAGGCCAGGTCGACCTGGTCGAGGACGCGCTCGTAGTCGGCGATGGCCGCGTCGGGCACCTCGATCCCGAGGTCCTTCTGAGCGCGCAGCACCGCCAGCCACAGCTGACGCTCCAGCTTCACCTTCTGCTCGGGGGACCAGAGGACGGCCAGCTCCGTGGAGGCGTAGCGGCCGGCCAGGACATTGGGGATGCGAGGCTTCGCAGACACAGCAGTCACGTAAACAGATTCTACTGGCGGTTTGTGCAGGCCAGCGCCGCGGCCCCGTTTGTGGCTTGCTACGAACACGCGCCGGAGGAGCGTGGACGCGGCAGTGGAGGCGGGGCGGTGCGGATGAGGCGGCGAAGGCGGGAGCGGGCGGAGCACGCCGTGGGCGAGTATCCGAGCGGCGAGCGGCGACTGGTGCCGAGCTCCGCCCGCGGGTCCCGGAGTGTCAGCTTCCGGACTCGTCCGTCCGACGCCACCCCGTCACCGGCCCCGGATCCGAGGCGTCCTCGGGCGTGATCCAGAAGGCCCTGCCCGTTTCGGCGCTGAACTGCGCTCCCGTCCGGCCGTCCCCGGACGACCGGCCCGTGAGCCGTCGCCCGATCCAGGGAGCCAGATGCTGCCGGGCGAAGCGCAGATCGTCGGCCCGCCGCGTCGCCCAGCGGGGCGGCGGCGTCGCCGGTACGGGCGACTGCCAGTCGTGCTCGGCAGGCAGGCCGAGCGTCTGCCAGACCGCCTCGGCCACCCTGCGGTGTCCTTCGGCCGTGAGGTGCAGCCGGTCGACGTCCCACATCCGGGGATCGCCGAGCGACGGCGCGCCGTAGAGATCCACCACGAGAGCCCCGTGCCGGTCGGCCAGGTCGCCGACCAGGGAGAACAGCTCCTCCATGCGCGGACGGAAGCGCTCCATCACCGGGCCGTTGCGGCCGGGGCTGCGCATGAGGACCAGGTGCTTGCAGGACGGGGCCAGCCGCTCCACCGCTTCTTCGAGCCGTCCGCGCACCATGCCCATGTCGCACTTGGGCCTCAGCGTGTCGTTGAGACCGCCCACCAGGGTGATCACATCCGCGTCCATGGCAGCCGCGGGGCCCACCTGCTCGTCGACGATCTGGCCGATCAGCTTTCCGCGTACGGCGAGATTGGCGTACCGGAATCCGGGGGACCGGGCCGCGAGCCGGGAGGCGAGGACATCGGCCCAGCCCCGGTACGTGCCGTCGGCCAGCAAGTCCGACATGCCCTCGGTGAACGAGTCGCCGACCGCGACAAAGCTGGTGTAGGTGGCATTCAATTCCATGGCCCTGCGATCGTACCGTGACGGCCGTGCCGGGCTCCGGGGTCGCGCAAAGCCCAGTCAGCGCACAGTCCGGTCCGCGCACAGGCAAGTCGCCGCACAGCCGAAGGGGGGCGGGGGACGGCTCCGCAACCGTCCCCCGCCCCCGCGCCTGCCTGACTCACGGGCCTGACTCACGGGCCCAGGGGCCCGGGAACTCAGCGCGCCTGCGGTCTGCCCACGAGTTCGCGCAGGACGTCCTCCATCGTGACCATGCCGGCCAGCCGGTCGTCCTCGTCGAGCACGGCCGCCAGATGTGTACGGCTGCGCCTGAGCGCCGTCAGCACGTCATCGAGCGGGGTCGACGCGCGCACCCGCGCGATCGGCCGCATCGCGGTCACCGGGAAGGGGACATCGCGCGGTGTCGCGTCCAGAGCGTCCTTCACATGGAGATAGCCCAGGATGCGCTCCTCGCTGTCCATCACGGGAAAGCGCGAGAAACCGGACTCGGACGAGAGCCGCTCCAGCTCCTCGGGTGTGGTGCCGACCTTGGCGTACATCACCCGGTCGACCGGCATGAGCACGTCCTGTACGGGGCGACGGCCCAGCTCCAGGGCGTGCCGCAGCCGCTGCGCCGACCGGTCGTCGACCAGCCCGGCATCCCCGGCGTCCTTCACCAGCCGTGCCAGCTCGTCGTCCGAGAACGTCGCGGACACCTCGTCCTTGGCCTCCACGCGCAGGAGCTTGAGCAGCGCGTTGGCGAAGGCGTTGATCGTGAAGATCACCGGGCGCAGGGCCCTGGCGAGGGCCACCAGGGGCGGTCCGAGGAGCAGCGCGCTGCGGGCCGGTTCGGCCAGCGCGATGTTCTTCGGCACCATTTCGCCCAGCAGCATGTGCAGATACGTGGCCACGGACAGGGCGATCACGAACGAGATCGGATGGACCAGTCCGTGCGGTACGCCCACCGCGTCGAATACGGGCTCCAGCAGGTGTGCGATGGCGGGCTCGGCGACGATACCCAGCACCAGTGTGCAGAGGGTGATGCCGAGCTGGGCGGCGGCGAGCAGCGCGGACACGTGCTCCAGGCCCCAGATGACACTGCGGGCCCGCCGGTTGCCGGCCTCGGCCTCCGGCTCGATCTGGCTGCGGCGTACGGAGATCAGCGCGAACTCCGCGCCGACGAAGAAGGCGTTGACCACGAGGGTCATCAGGCCGATGAAGAGCTGAAGGGCGATCATCGCGCGTCCTCCGTCTCTTCCCCGGAAGCGGGCAGCGGGGCGTGCAGCAGGGCGCGTGCGGCCCTGCGCCCGGAGGCGTCCACCACATCGATCCGCCAGTCGGCCAGCTCGACGGTGTCACCCACCGCCGGGATGCGGCCGACCTCGTTGGCGATCAGCCCGGCCAGCGTCTCGTACGGTCCGTCCGGCACCCGTAGCCCGATGGTCCTGAGCTGGTCGGTGCGGGCCGCGCCGTCGGCCGACCACAGGGTGCGTCCGTCGGCGTCCTCACCGGCGGGGGCCAGGTCGGGGGTCTCGTGCGGGTCGTGCTCGTCGCGCACCTCGCCGACGACCTCCTCGACGATGTCCTCCAGGGTCACCACACCGGCCGTGCCGCCGTACTCGTCGATCACGACGGCCATGGCGATCTTGCCGGACAGCCGGTCCAGCAGGCGGTCCACGGTGAGGGTCTCGGGCACGAGGAGCGGTTCGCGCAGCATCTCCGAGACGCGCTTGCGGGGCCTCTGCTCGGCCGGTATCGCCAGCACGTCCTTGATGTGCGCGACGCCGACGACCGTGTCGAGGCTGCCGCGGTAGACGGGGAAGCGGGACAGTCCGGTCGCCCGGGTGGCATTGGCGACGTCCTCGGCCGTCGCCTGCAGATCCAGGGCGGTGACCTGGACGCGCGGGGTCATCACGTTCTCCGCGGTCAGTTCCGCCAGGTTGAGGGTGCGGACGAAGAGTTCGGCGGTGTCCGCCTCCAGCGCGCCCTCCTTGGCGGAGTGACGGGCCAGGGCCACCAGTTCCTGGGGGCTGCGGGCGGAGGCCAGCTCCTCGGCCGGTTCGAGGCCGAAGCGGCGCAGAATCCGGTTGGCGGTGTTGTTCAGATGGCTGATGAAGGGCCGGAACACCGCGGTGAACGCCCGCTGCGGAGTGGCGACCGCCTTGGCCACGGCGAGCGGGGAGGAGATCGCCCAGTTCTTCGGGACGAGCTCGCCGACCACCATCAGGACCACGGTGGACAGGGCGGTACCGATCACGAGGGCGACCGAGGACGACACGCTGGGGGAGAGGCCGATCGCCTCCAGCGGTCCGCGGATGAGTTTGGAGATCGACGGTTCGGAGAGCATGCCGACCACCAGGTTGGTGACGGTGATGCCGAGCTGGGCGCCGGAGAGCTGGAAGGTGAGGCTGCGGACGGCCTTCAGGGCACTGGCGGCGCCCCGCTCGCCCCGCTCCACGGCCCGTTCGAGCTCGCCGCGCTCCACCGTGGTCAGCGAGAATTCCGCCGCGACGAAGGCGCCACAGGCCAGGGAGAGCAGTACCGCGACGAGCAGCAGCAGCACTTCGGTCATCGGTTCACCTCCGTCCCATGATCGGGCAGGGGCAGGAGGATCGCGCGATGTCGGCGATGTCGGCTACTGGGAGGCTCGCCCATGGGCGGACGCTCACACCTTTCGTCAAGGGGGTGGTCGGATGAGATCCCATAGTAAAGGACCAGCAAAATTGCGTGCGGGGAGGAGCGGCGGGTACGCGAGGTCAGTCGGTCAGGTGGCGCACCCAGCGGCTCCACTGCGGTTCCGGCGCGTACCCCGCTGCCCGCCAGGCATGCTGCGCCAGTTCGTTGCGGTCGAGGACCATGGCGTCGCCCCTGCGCCCTCCCAGCCGGACGAACCGCTCCTCCGCCGCCGCGAGCAGCGCTCCGCCCACACCCCGGCGGCGCTGGTCCGGGTGGACGGCGAGCCGGTAGAGGTGGCATCGCCAGCCGTCGAAGCCCGCGATCACGGTCCCGGCGAGCACGCCGTCCCGCTCGGCGAGGATCAGGGACTCGGCATCGCGTTCCACCAGACGCGCGATGCCGTCCCGGTCGTCACTGATGCTCGTGCCCTCCGCGGCCACCTTCCAGAACGCGAGGACCGCGTCCAGGTCCGCGGGGGTCGCGGCACGTATCGAAAGATCGTTCATGCGGCAATCCCACCACCGGGCGACCGGAGCGTCGACCCCGTTTCGCTGTCCGGGCTGCCGCGCGGCGGAGCCCTGCGGCGGCCCGGTCGATGGCCATGCCACCCACCATGCGCGCACCCGGGCTCCTCTTGCCGGTGCTAGCGGAGGCGCGCTAGCGTGATGGCTGTGCCCAAGACTCAGCTGAACGTTCGAGTGGACGAGGCCACCGCCGAGGCCGCGCGTCAGCGCGCGCTGCAGAGGGGGATGAGCGTGAACCGCTATATAGAGGAGCTCGTCAAACAGGACGCGGGCGAAGTGGGACACACCTTCGTCGAGGCGGCTGCGGACTTCATGAAGCAGTACGAGTCGGTGTTCGCCGAGGAGTTCGGCCCGGAGCGCGAAGGTACCCGTTGAACCTACGGATCGACCTCTCCTGGCTGCTCATGGTCGCCGAGCACAAGACGCCCGGTGATCCGCAGGTCGTCGACTGGGGCGCGCTCGTCGCCGCGGTCAGCCGCCACGAGGCGGAGATCTTCGGCAGCCCCGTCTACAGCGATCCGCACTCCCGCGCCGCTGCCCTGCTGCAACTGCTGCTCCACGTTCCCGCGCTCGAACGCTCCAACGCGATGTTCGCCTCCGCTGTCGCGTACGGATATCTCGTCGCTTCCGGGCTCAAGGTCATCACCTCGCCCGAGCAGGTGCGTGATCTGGCCCGACTGGTCAAGGAGGGCAAGGCGGACGTCCGGGCCATCGCGGACGAGCTCCGGCAATGGAGCGTGTGAGCCTCCGGGAGTGGAGTGTGTGAGCCCAGCCCCACCGTCGCCGGCTCTCCCCGGCAGGTCAGTCCACCGCGAAGGGGCGGCGGGCCACTCCGAGGACACAGGGGGAGGGCGGCAGCTGCACGCCCTTCTCCGGAATCCGCAGCCTGCGGTGGGCGCCCAGCTCGAAGCCGGCCGTCTCGATCGCGGCCAGGGTGTCGCGAGCGGTGTGGCAGCCGCCGAAGAGCAGGGGCCAGACGGTCCTGTCCACGGCCCGCTGTGTCGCGGCCAGCGCCCGGCCCGGCGCCAGCCCGTGCTCGAAGAACCGCAGTTCACCACCGGGCCGCAGGACCCGCTTGATCTCGGCGAGGGCCCGGGGCAGGTCCCGCACCGTGCACAGGACCAAGGAGGCCACGGCGACGTCGAACGCCTCGCTCTTGACCGGCAGCGCCTCCGCGGCACCGGGCACCACGTCCACCGGCACCTCGGACCGCATCGCGGCACGGACCGCCAGCTGCCGGAGCGTGCGTTCCGGTTCGATGGCCACCACCTCGGACACGGCGCCCGGATAGTGCGCGAAGTTCAGTCCGTTTCCGGCCCCGATCTCGATCACCCGGCCGGAGACCCCCGCCAGCAGCTCCCGGCGATACGCGGCGATGCCGCCCCGCCGGTCGGCGTCCACGCTCATCCGCGCGTAGAACCGTGCGAAGACCGGGTGATGCACGGCGTCCCGGGGAATCTTCCTGCTGCGCAGATGCATATCGGGCCTCCGTGACGGGAAAGCAGTCGCTCCCTTCGATTCTCCCCCGTATCGGCGTCCTCAGCCCTTCATCGTCCGGGACCGGACCCCGCCGATCTCCGGAGCCAGCCAATGGGCCGCCCGCGCACGGAAATCGACGGGTGCCAGCGACCCCGCACCGGCCGGGACGGCACCCAGCAGCGGAGCTCCGGCCACCACCGGCAGATCGTCCACATTGCACGACGCGGCCAGATCCGGTTCGTCCGGCATGCTGCCCACCACCACACCGAGGCATTCCAGGCCCCTGGCCCGCAGTGCCTCCGCCGTCAGCGCCGTGGCGTTGAGCGTGCCCAGACCCGCGGGCACCACCACCAGGACCGGCGCCGCCAGCAGCCGCGCCGCGTCCGCGAGCGTGCCGCCCTCGTCGTCGAACCGTACGAGCAGTCCGCCCGCACCCTCCACCAGCACCAGATCGTGCTCGGTGGCCAGCTTTCCGGCCGCCTCGGCGACCTCGAAGGGCCGCACGGGCGCGAGACCCGCCCGCCGGGCCGCGGTCGCCGGGGCCAGCGGCTCGGGGAACCTGGCCAGTTCGACCGGCGTCACATGACCGCCGGCAAGGCGCACCACCTCGGCCGCGTCCCCGGGCTCCCCCGGGGCGAGGCCCGTCTGGGCGGGCTTGAGCACCGCGACCCGGCGGCCCCGGGCGGCCGCGGCCACGGCGGCGGTCACCACCGTCTTCCCGATCTCGGTGCCCGTACCGGACACCACCAGAATCGTCATGTCAGCCCTCCCGAGCCGCCGCGCACACGGCCCGGCAGATCCGTGCCACGTCGTCATCACCGGTCACATAGGGCGGCATCGTGTACACGAGGTCGCGGAACGGCCGCAGCCACACGCCCTCGGACACGGCTGCCCGGGTGGCGGCCTCCATGTCGACCTCGTGATCGAGCTGTACGACACCGATGGCGCCCAGCACCCGCACATCCACGACCCCGGGAATCCGGGCCGCGGCGGCCAGACCGTCCTCCAGTCCGGTGCCGATCCGCTTGACCTCCCGCTCCCAGTCCTGGCCGAGCAGCAGATCGACGGAGGCGTTCGCCACGGCGGCGGCCAGCGGGTTGCCCATGAACGTCGGCCCGTGCGCCAGCACCGGAACGTCACCCCTGGAGATGCCCTCCGCCACTTGCGAGGTGCACAGCGTCGCCGCCATCGTCAGATAGCCGCCGGTCAGCGCCTTGCCGACACACATGACATCGGGGGAGACCCCGGCATGTTCCGCGGCGAACAGCTTTCCCGTGCGGCCGAAGCCGGTCGCGATCTCGTCGAACACGAGCAGCACGTCGTTCGTGTCGCACGCCTCACGCAGGACCCGCAGATAGGCGGGCGAGTGGAACCGCATTCCGCCCGCCCCCTGTACCACCGGCTCCACGATCACCGCGGCGAGCTCGTCGGCGTGCCGCGCGACCAGATCCCGCAGACGCCGGACGTACCCGGGGTCCGGCTCCGCGTCGAAACCGTCCGGCGGAGCGTCGGCGAAGACCTGCCGGGGAAGCGCCCCCGACCACAGGTCGTGCATCCCGCCCTCGGGATCGCACACGGACATCGGCTGCCAGGTGTCTCCGTGATAGCCCCCGCGCCAGGTCAGCAGCCGACGCTTGGCCGGCCTGCCGAGCGAACGCCAGTACTGGAAGCACATCTTCACCGCGACTTCGACCGAGACGGACCCGGAGTCGGCGAGGAAGACATGCCGCAGTGGCTCCGGGGTGATCTCCACCAGCCTGGCGGCCAGCCGCACGGCGGGCTCATGGGTGAGCCCGCCGAACATCACATGGCTCATCCGGTCCAGCTGGTCGCGGGCCGCCTCGTTGAGCACCGGGTGGTTGTAGCCGTGCACGGCCGACCACCAGGACGACATGCCGTCCACCAACTCGGTCCGTCCGTGGGCGGGTTCGGCCAGCCGCAGCCGTACGCCGGACGCGGACTCCACGACCAGGGGTTCCCGCCGGCCCGGCATCGGGCCGTACGGATGCCAGACATGGGCCCGGTCCAGGGCGCGCAGCTCGGCGGGGGCGAGTGCCACCGTGTGCGGGGCCGGGCCGTTCGACGGCCGTTGCGGGGAGCGCGTCTCAGGCATTGGGTGCGAGATCCGTCCCGGCGCCCCGGCGGCGGACCGCCACCAGATCCGTACGCGCGGCCTGGACCTCGGTGGACGTGGAATCCTCGGCGGACGTCGCCGTGTCACCGTCGCCGCAGGGCGCGCAGCCGCCGTCGTGCGAACCGCAGCCGCCTCCCGCCGCCGCCCGGTGCCGGGGCAGCGTCGTCGTTCCCGCACCCTCCACCTCGAAACCGGCATCGGCGATCATGTCCAGATCCGCCTGCCCCGCCTGGCCCTCGCTGGTCAGATAGTCGCCGAGGAAGATCGAGTTCACCAGGTGGAGGGCGAGCGGCTGCATCGAGCGCAGATGCACCTCCCGGCCACCGGCGAGCCGGACCTCGACATCGGGGCAGACGAAGCGGACCATGGCCAGAATCCGCAGACAGCGCTGCGGGGTGAGGTTCCACTCCTTGGCGAGCGGGGTTCCCTCGAACGGGATCAGGAAGTTCACCGGTACCGAGTCCGGGTCCAGCTCGCGCAGCGAGAACACGACATCGACCAGGTCGGCGTCGCTCTCGCCCATGCCGGCGATCAGCCCGGAACAGGCGGAGAGCCCCGCGGCCTGCGCCTGCTGGACGGTCTCCACCCGGTCCGCGTACGTGTGTGTGGTGGTGATGTCCCCGTACGTCCCCTCGGACGTATTGAGGTTGTGGTTGTACGCGTCGGCGCCCGCCGACCGCAGCCGGCCGGCCTGCCCGTCGGAGAGGAGACCGAGGCAGGCGCAGACCTCGACGCCCGCGTTCTGTTCCTTGATCGCTTCGATGGTCTGCGACACCCGGTCGACGTCACGGTCGGTCGGCCCGCGTCCGCTCGCCACCAGACAGACCCGCTTCGCCCCGCCGGCCACGCCGGCCGCCGCGGCCTTCGAGGCCTCGTCCGGCTTGAGCCAGGTGTACTTGAGGATCTCGGCCTTCGATCCCAGTCGCTGGGAGCAGTAGGAGCAGTCCTCGGGGCAGAGACCGGACTTCAGGTTGACCAGGTAGTTGAGCTTCACGCGCCGCCCGAACCACTGACGGCGCACCTTTCCGGCCGCGGCCACCACGTCGAGCAGCTCGTCGTCGGAGGTCGCCAGCACGGCGAGCGCTTCTTCGCGGGTCGGCAGTTCGCGCCGCAGCCCCTTGTCCACCAGCGTGTTCAGCAGCAGGTCCATGGCGATGATCCTGGCCTACGGCACGGTCTTCAGCCAAGGAGGAACCAGACAGGAGAGGAGGGTGAGGGTGTGTGTATTGCCACACCATGACCTGCTGCGCCCCCGGCTAGGGTCTGTGAGCTGCCTACAAAAGGGACCGGCTCATGTCCTTCGCCCCGTTCGACTGGATCAATGACGAGGCCCGCCGCCGCGCGGCGGCCGGACTCGTCCGGACGCTCCGCCCGCGCCCCGCCGGACCGGAACTCCTCGACCTCGCGAGCAACGACTATCTGGGCCTCACCCGGCACCCCGAAGTCACGGGGGCCGCCGCCGCGGCGGCGCACCACTGGGGTGCCGGTGCCACCGGTTCACGGCTGGTCACCGGTTCCACCGAGCTGCACGCCGAACTCGAACACGAACTGGCGCGTTTCTGCGGCTTCGAGGCGGCCCTCGTGCTCTCCTCCGGTTACGCCGCCAACCTGGCGGCCCTCACCGCTCTGTCCGCCCGGGGCTCACTGATCGTCTCCGACGCGGGCAACCACGCCTCGATCGTGGACGGTTGCCGGCTCTCCCGGGCCGAGACCGCCGTCGTCCCGCACGCGGACCCCGAGGCGGTGGGCAAGGCGCTGCACGCGCACGGCGGTCGGGCGCTCGCCGTGACCGACTCGGTCTTCTCGGTCGACGGCGACGCGGCCCCGCTGCCCGCGCTGGCCGAGGCATGCCGGGCCGAGGGCGCCGCACTGCTGGTCGACGACGCGCACGGTCTGGGGGTGCTCGGGGACGGGGGGCGCGGCGCGCTCGCCGCCGCCGGACTCGCGGGCGGCGAGGGCATCGTGGCCACACTCACCCTCTCCAAGTCCCTGGGCAGCCAGGGCGGCGCGGTCCTCGGCCCGGCCCGCGTCATCGATCATCTGGTCAACACGGCCCGGACGTTCATCTTCGACACCGGACTGGCCCCCGCCGCGGCGGGCGGCGCCCTGGGCGCGCTGCGGCTGCTGCGCCGTGAACCGCGGCGCGCGGACCGGGCCCGCGAGGTCGCCCTCACCCTGTACGAACGGCTGACCTCGGCCGGGCTGACCGCCGTCCGGCCCGACGCCGCCGTGGTTTCCCTGCGCGCGCCCTCCGCGGACGCGGCCGTGCGCTGGGCGGCCGACTGCCGCGCGGCCGGGATCGTGGTGGGGTGCTTCCGTCCGCCGTCGGTGCCGGACGGAATCTCCCGCCTGCGGCTGACCGCGCGGGCCGACCTGACCCGGGAGCAGATCGCGGACGCGGTGGCCACCGTCGTACGCACCGCTCCCGGGACCCGGACCGCTCCGGTCAGCTGACCGGCCGGTCGTGCAGCCCTGTCACGAACGAGGTCCACGCCGTCGCGGAGATCCGCAGCGGGATCCGGTCCAGGTCCTTGGAGTCCCGTACGGCGAGGTGTTCGCCGTCGAGCGGCGCGGTCTCCACACAGTTGTTCATTCCGGTGCTGCGGCTGCTGCGGCGCCACCGTAACGCGGGCTGTGCGAGGCGGTCGGACATGATGCTCCCTCGGGCAGTCGGAAGGTGCGCGGGGAGCACGGCCGGTCAGCCGGAGTCCCCCTGGCCGCCGCGGCTGATCGCGGCGATGAGATCCAACGAACGCTCCGGCGACAGCGCGTGAGCCTGCAAGGTGCGGAAGGCCGAGCTGTACGCCTCAAGGTCTTCTTTCCGCTCCAGATAGAGGCTACTCGTCAAGTGGTCAAGAACGACCACATCCAGATCAGAAATGTTCGGAAAGGAGAAAATTACGAAAGGGCCGGTCAGGCCGATGTACCCCCCGACCGTGAACGGCAGTAACTGAATTTGCACGTGGGGCAGTTGACCCACCTTGGTCAGATGGCACAACTGGTCCCTCATCACCTCGGGGCCGCCCACCTCGCGCCGCAGTACGGCCTCGTCGAGTACGGCCGTCAGTCGCAGCGGCGGGTTCGCCCGCAGGACGCCCTGCCGGGTCAGCCGTACCTCCACCAGGGAATCCAGCTGTCCGGCCGGCAGGCCGTCCAATGAGGACCGGGTCACCGCGCGGGCGTAGTCGGCGGTCTGGAGAAGTCCCGGCACCACCGAGGTCTCCAGCGTCCGCGCGGTCCTCGCCTGGGACTCCAGGCTGATGAAGTCGCGGTACTGGGGAGGGATCAGCCCGCGGTACGCGTGCCACCAGCCTGTTCCGCCGCCGCCCGCCGAACCCGCGAGCACCTCCAGCAGCGCGCGCAACTGGGCGTCGCGCACGCCGTACGCGTCCAGCAGCCGGGTCACGTCGGCGGGGCTGACACCACTGGCACCCGTCTCGATACGGCTCACCTTCGACTGGTGCCAGCCGAGCAGCCGCGCCGCGTCCCGGCTCGTCAGCCCGGACGCGTGGCGCAGGCCGCGTAACTCCTCTCCGAGCTTGCGTCGGCGTACCACGGGACCGTGCAGCATGCCGGCCTCCTTCCGCTGTGCAGGGAGAGCCGGGCCCGCACGGGGACCGGCCCGCAGAGAGGTCAGTGTGCCGCGCGTTCGAGCGCCGCCGGGGCAGAGTTCACCGCTTTGAGCGACAGATATATGCATATCTTGGCCGATCGTCGTTACAGAGGGCAGCATCAGTGGCAATCTGGCGCGAAGCACAATCCCGGCCGATCGCGGGTCGGCCGGGGCGGGAAAGGGACGGCGTCGCCATGGCAGATCATCAAGAAGCAACCGTCACCCTGCCGAGTGATCCGGTCTCGGTCTCCTCGGCCCGCAGGTATGTCGCCCGGATACTGGCCGAATGGGGGCTGGCCGACGACACCGAGATCGCCGACACCATCCGGCTGATCGTTTCGGAGCTTGCCACCAACGCCGTACAGCACACGTTCGGGCTGTCCCCCACCTTCACCGTGGACCTCCGGCTGGACCGGGAGGAGGAGCTGCGGCTCGGTGTGACGGACAGTCACCCCCGCTGGCCCCAGCGGCTGCCGGCCGCCGTCCAGCAGGACAACGGACGCGGCATGGTGATCATCCGGGCCCTGGCCAAGGAGTACGGGGGACAGCTCACCGTCACTCCCACCCCCGAGGGAGGCAAGACGGTCTGGATCGCCCTGCCCTGGACGGTTCCGGGTCAGGTCTGACGGGGGAGCGGGCGCGCCGGGGTCCACCGCTCGCGGGCACGGCCCCGGCGTCCGGGCAGGGCCCCGGCGTCCCGGTCGGTCCTACCTCGGCGCCGCGCCCCGTCCGAATCCGCTGCGCATCAGTGCCAGCAGGGTCGACGCGGCGGAGGTCGCCCGGTCGCCCCGGTGCACGACGGAGATCGTCCGGCGGAAGGCCGCCGGATCCAGCCGCCGCACGGCCAGCGGGGTCGGGGACATCGCGGCGACCATCTCCGGAACCACGGCCACCCCGAGCCCGGCGCTGACCAGCGCGCACACCAGGGCGTAGCCGGGGGACTCGCACACCACGGCCGGGGTGGCGCCGGCCTCGGCCAGGGCGCGCTCCACCCCGCGCCGGGGCGGATGCGTGGGCGCGCTGCTGATCAGCGGCCGTCCCGCCAGCTCGGCGACCGGCAGCCGGCCCGTCCCCTCGGCGAGCCGGTGGCCGACCGCGGTGACGAGGACCAGTTCCTCGACCAGCAGAGGCTCGACGACGACGCCCATGGGCGGGGGACTCGCGGACGCGGGTTCGTACGCATGGGTCAGGGCGAGATCGACCTCGCCGGCAGCCACGGCGGTGACTCCCCCGGGCGGCTCGTAGTCGGTCACGGCGAGCTCCACATCCGGATGTGCGCGCCGGAACGCGCTCAGGACCGGCGGCAGCAGATGGATTCCGGCCGTGGTGAACGTGCCGACCCGCAGCCGGCCTCCGGAGAGCCCGGCCAGCCGGGCCAGCTCGTGCCGCGCCTGGTCCAGCTCGTCCAGGACTCTTCTGGCCCGGCCCGCCAGCAGCTCACCGGCCGCCGTCAGCCGTGCCCCGCGATGATGACGGACCAGGAGCGCCGCACCGGCCTCGCGCTCCAGCTTGGCCAGCTGCTGGGAGAGCGCGGGCGCGGTGTAGCCCAGACGCGCCGCCGCACGCGTGATCGATCCGGCCTCGGCGACCGCCACCAGCGCCGCCAGCCGTGTCGGGTCGTACATTAAGCGTTCCTTTTGGCAGACCCAGAAGATTGCAAGTACACGCTAAAGGCTCTTCCGGTCCAGGGTGTAACCATGGACGCACAACTGCTCGCCTTCACGGGAGTCGCCGCGGGGATGGTCGCGCTGCCCGGCGCCGATTTCACCGTCGTCGTACGCAACGCACTCGCCTCGCGCAGTTCCGGGGTCGCCACCGCGCTGGGCGTCGCCGGGGGACTGCTGGTGCACACCGCGCTGGCCGTGGCGGGCCTGGCCGCAGTGCTGGTGACCCTGCCCGTACTGTTCCGCACCGTCCAGCTCCTGGGCGGCGCGTATGTGCTCTGGCTCGGCATCGGCGCCCTGTCGGCGTTGAGACGGCGGCCCGCCGAGCCGGACCGGCCGGCGCAACCGGAGGCCGGTCCCGCGCGGAAGGAGCTGGGACGCTCCCTGCGACAGGGCTTTCTGACCAACGCGCTGAACCCCAAGGCGCCGGTGCTCTTTCTCAGCCTGCTGCCCCAGTTCGTGCCCGAGGGGCAGCCGCCGCTGCCCAGGACCCTGCTGCTCGCGGCCGTCGTCGTGGCGCTGGCGCTCGTCTGGTTCCCGGCCGTGGCCCTGCTGGTGGACCGGCTGGGGCGGTGGCTGCGCCGGCCGCGCACCGCCCGTGCGATCGAGGGCGGCAGCGGCGCGGCGCTCACCGCACTGGGACTCGTGCTGGTGACCGGACCGCTGCTGCGCTGAAGCGGGTCCGGCCGTAGGTCAGCGGACCCGTCCGTACCACACGCTGTTCGACCAGATCTTCTCCAGCCGGACCACCGCCCCGGTCTTCGGGGAGTGCCAGATCTTCCCCTTGCCCGCGTAGATGCCCACGTGGTAGACGCTGCGGCCGGAGTGGAAGAAGACCAGATCGCCCTTCTTCCGCTTCGACTTCGAGATGTGGTGGGTCTTGTTGTACTGCTGCTGGGCCGTGCGCGGGAGTTTCTTGCCGGCCTTCTTGAAGGAGTAGAGAGTCAGCCCCGAGCAGTCGAACCGGCGCGGACCGGATGCTCCGTACTTGTAGGGCGATCCCTTCTTCGACGCGGCGATCGTGAGCGCCTTCGTCGAGTGCGTGGCGGCCTCGGCCTCGTTGACCAGCCCCGGCGCCAGCATGGCGGAGCCGACGGCCAAGGTGAGGACCGAGGCCGTACCGGCCCGGGTGAGCAGAGACGGGACATGTACCTGCGCAGTCATGCGCAACCCTTCGTCAGCCGCCTGTGAAGGATGACCTGTCGGGTTCGGGCTGGCGAAGTTGCCCGGCCGCACTTGGCGGCTTCACCCCGAGGGGCGACCGGTTGCCCGGCCGACCCGTTGTGCTCGGGTCCTCCACTCCTGCCGATCCACTTCTGTCGACCAGTCATCCGGGCAGCGGCAGGACTCGGCGTCCGCCCGGACCGCCCCGCCGCGGTGGCGGGGGCTTGTCGTCCCAGGGATCTTGACTCACGGAGTGCCGGATTTCCGAGCTGAAACAGCGATTTGTGAGAGTCGTCACGACTGATCCGTTCGGGTGGACGAGCCCGATTTCCGCCCTCGGCCGGGCTGCGCGACCAGTCTCGTACCAGCGACGGAACGTCAGATTCCGAGTACTGTCCACGCGCTGAGCGCAAGTTGGGCTGTCCCTCGCGAGGGGGACCGCCTACGCCGAACGAGGGAGGAAATCTGATCTCCTTGCCGGGCGTGTCGCGGGGCGGGCGCGGAGAGGTGCGGCGGGGCGCGGAAGGGCGCATGAGGTGTGGCGGGGCGAGGCTTGGTGAGGCGTGGCCAGGCCGGACCGGGCGTGGCGAAGTCCCGGCTCCCCGTGAGCGGGAGCCGGGAGCCGGTGGCGGATGAGGTGCCGGGTACGGAGCCGGAGCCGGTGCCGGGAGAGCGGACGGGCGGAATCCCCGGCCCGGTGGCGGGCCTGGGACGGGGTCAGCCCACCGGTGGCGGGGGCATGGTGACCCGGCCGGCGCGGCGTTCCCCGTCGAGCAGGCGCATGGCCCGCGCCAGCGTCGACGCGTGGATCTGCGCCTCACCCCGTTCGTGCATCAGCGCCAGGGCGTCGCGCAGCGCCGTAGCCCGGGAGGCCAGGGCCTGTGCGGCCCGGAGCGCGCCATAGGTGTCACTGCCGCGGGCCGGGTTGATCCGGCCCAGTTGGTCGAGAACTTCCAGGTAACGGTCGATGAACTCCCCCTCGGCGCGGGTCAGCGCGGGGAGCGGCGGATACTCCGGTGGAAGCATGGTCGGTTCACCTCGGGGGGTGCGGCGGCCGGGACGGGCCGCGGTTCTCCATGACGTGGTCCACGAGCCCGTACGCCAGGGCGGCCCGGGCGTCGAGGATGGTGTCGCGCTCGATGTCGGCGGTGATCCGCTCCGTGGACCGGCCCGTGTGGCGGGCCAGCATGGCCGCGAGCATCTCGCGCACCCGCATCAGCTCGCGTGCTTCGATTTCGAGATCGGACGGCTGGCCCCGGACCGGTTCGTCAAGCGTCGGCTGCCGGATGACTACCCGGGCGCCGGGCAGGGCATGTCGGCGGCCCGGTGCGCCCGCCGCCAGCAGCACGGCGGCGCTGGAGAAAGCCTGGCCGAGGCAGAACGTCTCCACGTCGCACGCCAGGTACTGCATGGTGTCGTAGATCGCGGCCATGGCGTTGAACTCGCCGCCGGGGGAGTTGATGTAGAGCGAGATGGGCCGGTCCGGTTCGGCGTGCTCCAGATACATGAACTGCGCGATCAGGTCGGTGGCCGCGGTGTCGTCGACCGGGGTGCCGAGAAAGACGATCCGCTCGGACAGCAGCTTGGAGTAGGGGTCCAGGGTCCGGGTCCCGGTCGCGGTGCGCTCGGTGAACTCCGGCAGGACGTAACGGGCGGCAGGTCGGATCATGGCGATGCCTCTCCTGGGATCTGCGCGGTTTTTCTCGGTGGGTCGCTGTTCTGCGGGCACGCCGCTCCCGGGCACGTGGTCCCTGGAGTGCCTGCGGCCGCGTCCGTAAGAAATGTACAGGACGTACAGAAGGTGATGGTGGGGGTGTGGAAGCGGACGTGTTGTTCCGGGCGGTTCAGGAGGACGCGCGGGCGCGGGTGGGGCTCATCGCCGCGGCGCCCGCCCTCCTGCCGGGGCTGTTCGCGGAGTTCGCCGAGGCGCGGTTGCCGGGAGCGGCGTGCTCGTCCCGCAGGAGGTGCGCCTGTCGGGCCGGCGTGGTCGAACCACCGCATTCGAGGTCATCCGCCCCCCGGGAGTGTCCGTATTTGTGCGCCAATCGATGAATTCGGTGCGATTTGCCGAGATGTGAATATCTGTGAACTCGAAACGTGAATGAGTCAATTCAGGCAGTGATGTGAGTCACTTGACATATACATCTAGCAGGTCTTAACTTCCCACGGCAGTTGAAATGAATACCGGGAATTCCGTCCGGTATTCATATCTCCTGTCGTCGGACAAGCGTCTCGTTCATCACGCATGGAGGTTTTCATGAAGCTCGTTCGCCTCGTCAACAAGTTCCGCCCGGAGAAGAGCCTCAAGGCTTACGCCTGGTACGGCTGGATCTAATCAGTTAGTTTCCATGCCGGGCTCGCGTCGGTCAGGAATTCTTGTCGACGCGAGCCGCCTACCCACGGAGTTCACCCATGTCTATGCTCCGCGCCGGCGGGAGCGGTCGGGTCATTGAGTTCGCGCCCAGGCTCGACGAGCTGTTGAGCCGTTATCGCGATGAGTCGCTGTTCCGTCTGGAGCCCGACACGATCGGCGTGTCCGGTGCCGATCTGATGGATGGCCTGCTGCGAAGCAGGCCGGCCAACGCGGAGGAGAGGCCTACCTTCAAACCCGTCCAGAAGCGGCTTGTCAGCCGTGCCGATGCGTCCACCTTTATGCAAGCCGTGGGCTCGGACGTACGAACCGCGTTGCAGCGTCCCCTCGACGGCGCGGTCGACCTGACCGGCCGGTGGCCGCATGTGGCGCACGTCTACCTGCGGGATCTCGTTTTCGGAGACGAAAGCCGGCGATTCCGGGTTCTGGTCGACCGCCGACTGGAGTTGACCCCGAAACTGACCTGGTCGGCCGTCGCCTCCGGTGCCGCTTTGTTGCGCAGGCCCGGTCCGGACGTACCGCTGTCAAAACTCGCGGCTCTCGTTGTCGATTCCAAGAACTACAGTGACCGACGCTATGCCATGTACCTGTACCGGCGAGTGGCGGCACCGGTGTGTTTCACCGTCTCCGCGCTCGTCACCAGCGCCCTGTGGCTCGGAGCTCCGTTCAGCGACGACGTATCGAATCGGAATATCCTCCTTGAGGCACTCCGGCTGCTTCCCCCGTCGTGGAATATCTTGCGAGTGGCTTCCCCGGAGTTCTCGGACGTGGACGCACGGATCGGCCCGAAGGACGATGTCCTGCTGCTTCCCCTGCTGAGCCATCGTGACCCCGGGCTCTGGGAGGAGCCCGACGATTTCCACCCCGACCGCTGGGACGAGCTGGATGGAGACAACCATCCCGGCTATCTGCCCTTCGGCCATGTGAGCGAACGGTGCTGGGGCCGTCATATGGTTCTGCCCCTGGCCGAACGGCTCCTGGAAATCGTGCGCCGGGACGGTCTCGTGGTGAGCCCGGACCAGACCAGGGGGAAGGTCGAACTCGATGGATTGCTCGAAGTGTCCGAAGTGCAGATGACTCGACCGTGACGGTCCGGATCTGGCGGCATCGCCGCATGGTGCCCGCGCGGGATTCACGAGCATGGCTGTGAATACGCGTACTGGTTCCGGCTCGGCTTCAGTGAATCCGTAGCCGCGCAGGTGAGACGGTGCTGCCGGCCGTGCGGCAGCACCGGTTGGCCCAACTCCACGGCGCCGAGACCGGGACGACCGAGACCTCGGTGCCGACCCGGTCGCGTAGTTCATGGCACTCGTGGCCGGTACCGAGTTCGTCGAACTCGTCGGCCATCCCGTGAACCGCGGTTTCAGCGGCTCTCGCTGCCCGTACGGCGCACATTCCGCAGACGCTGAAGTGCCCGCAGGGGCGGCACCTGGCCTCGATAGCCTGATGGACATGACATCGCCTCGTTCTTCCCGCAGAGTGTCGATCGACGCTCTCGAATCGCTGTGCGAATCTGCTGTCCGGGTCGCGGGCGGGGCCGCGGAGACAGCGGCGGTGCTGGCTTCCGCGACGGTGGCTGCCGAACGGCGAGGCAGGCGCGAGGTGGGGGTGGCGCATCTGATCGACTACCTCGATGCGTTCCGGGGAGGCCGGCTGAACCGTGACGCCCAGCCTCAGGTTTCCGGGGGGCGTGCCGCGGTCGTCACCGTCGATGCCGACCGCGGCACCGCTCAGCTCGCCTTCGCTCACGCTTTCGCGGAACTGGTCGAGCGTGCCAGGGCCTGTGGCGTCGCCGTACTAGCCGTGTACGACTCCTACAGTGCGGGAGAGCTCGGTCATTACGCGTCACGGGTGGCCGAGGAGGGGCTCATCGCGCTGGCGTGCGCGAACTCGCCCGCGCTCATGGCCGCCTATGGGGCGAGGGAGCCGATCACGGGCACCAATCCGCTCTCGTTCGCGTTGCCGCACCCGTCGGGTCCGCGGATGTTCGATCAGGCTACGAGTGCGACCGCCTGGGTGACGATCCGCGATGCCGCGCTGCGCGGTGAGGCGATCCCCGACGGGTGGGCGCTCGATGCCGACGGCAACCCGACCGGTGACGCGGGCGCGGCCCTGGGCGGCGCCCTGCTGCCGTTCGGCGGTGTCAAAGGTGCCAACATCGCGATCATGATCGAGATGCTGGCCGCGATGGCCGGTGGATCGTTCTCGCTCGACGCCGCACCCTTCGACTCCGGGGCGCAGTCCCCTCGTCTGGGTCTGTTCGTCGTGGCGATCGACCCCACCGCCTTCGACCCCTCCTACGTGCACCGGGCGGAGACCCACCTGCAACTGCTCGCGACCGCACACGGCGCGGACTTCGGCCGACGGAAGCCGCCCGTCACCGAGGTCGAGCTCTCCGAAGACCTCTACCTGCGGCTTGTGACTCCCTGATCATGTCCGTGTCGGGCACGCCCACGCCGACTTCGCCGACCCGGAGGGCGGCGATACCCCCGGACCGCGCCCCACACTCCGTGGCTGGGCGTGCTGTGATGGCGGAGAGTTGCCTGCCTCCCGCTTCGCGGCAGCCTCGGGAGAACAGGGCACACGCCGTGAAGGCGGCGGGGGCGGGACGCGCAGCTTCTGGAACCGGACCGGACCGGGGCTGTGCGCGTGGTGTGCCGGTCTCGGCAGGCCGTCCGCCGATGCCTTCGGTCTCGGCCGCGAGACCTCGCGGCACAGGATGTCCGCGCCGCCTCGATCGCGTCATGTGGGGCGCCGGTCCCCGCTGAGACCTGCCGGGATTCGGTGCGACCAGGAAACTCTCCGTCCCACTCGTCTCACACATCTCTCACCGACGAGAGCGCCCGGGAGCCCGCGAACGCCTCTGACCTGGCTATTTCGCTGTTGTCACGGGCCACGGCGGACCAGGTGGACATTGCATAGGCTAGGGGCATGGCCTACGAGATTCCGGTGACGCAAGCGCGGGCAGAGCTCGCCGAACTGATCAACCGTGTCGTCTACGGCGGCGAGCGTGTGGTCGTGACGCGGCACGGCAAGCCGCTGGTCGCACTGGTCTCCGCCGCCGACCTCCAGCGACTCGAAGGCGAGGAGGCCGCAGCGCAGGAGCAGGTGATCAGCTCGGTGTCCTCGATCAGCTCCACGAACTCCGCTCCGGGCGAACGGCGCCGCTTCGGGATCGCCGCCGAGCACCGAGGGCACCACGACCGTGACGACTGAGGGCCGGCAGCTCTCTTCGGCGCTTCGGGACGTCCGTCCCGCAGCGCCGTCGAACGGGGTGCGCGGCCCGATCTCCATGGATCCGCAAAAGATCAGTTAACGCCACGGAAAAACTTCCGCCCTAACGTGCAATACCTGGCCGTGAGGCCCCTGTTCGGCCTTCAACAGACTGTTGAGGGCGGGATAGGGTCCCGCTGCGACCAGGGCCGGTACTGGGCGGAAGACGATGAGGTGGAAGCGTGCAACTGACCCCGCACGAGCAGGAACGCCTGCTCATCCATGTGGCCGCCGATGTCGCGGAGAAGCGCCGGGCACGCGGGCTTCGGCTCAATCACCCCGAGGCGGTCGCCCTGATCACCTCGCATCTGCTGGAGGGCGCCCGGGACGGCCGCACCGTCACCGAACTGATGGCGTCCGGACGCGGACTGCTCACACGGGCCGAAGTCATGGACGGCATACCCGAGATGCTGCACGACGTACAGGTCGAGGCCACCTTCCCGGACGGCACCAAGCTCGTCACCGTCCATGACCCGATCGTCTGACGGGGAGCGCCGCCGATGATTCCCGGAGAGATCCTGTACGCGGACGGCCCCGTGCCGGTCAACGCGGGCCGCCCCGTCACCCGGCTCACCGTCCTCAACGCCGCCGACCGCCCTGTCCAGGTCGGCTCCCACTACCACTTCGCCGAGGCCAACCCGGGGCTCCGCTTCGACCGGTCGGCCGCCCATGGACTGCGGCTCCACATCGCCGCGGGTACGGCGGTGCGCTTCGAACCCGGCATCCCCGTCGACATCGAACTCGTCCCGATCGCCGGGCGCCGCGTCGTCCCCGGCCTGCGCGGCGAGACCGGAGGCGGCCTCGATGCCTGAACTCAGCCGTGCCGTGTACGCCGATCTGTTCGGGCCCACCACCGGCGACCGTATCCGGCTCGCCGACACCGACCTCCTCGTCGAGATCGAGGAGGACCGCTCCGGCGGCCCCGGACTCGCCGGGGACGAGGCCGTGTTCGGCGGCGGCAAGGTGATCCGCGAATCCATGGGCCAGGCACGCGCCACGCGCGCCGAGGGAGCCCCCGACACCGTCATCACCGGCGCGGTGATCATTGATCACTGGGGCATCGTCAAGGCCGACATCGGCATCCGGGACGGCCGGATCACCGGGATCGGCAAGGCCGGAAACCCCGACACCATGGACGGAGTCCACCCCGACCTTGTCATCGGGCCCGAGACCGAGATCATCGCGGGCAACGGGAAGTTCCTCACGGCGGGTGCCGTCGACGCGCATGTCCACTTCATCTCGCCGACCATCGTCGACCAGGCGCTCGCCTGCGGGGTGACCACACTGGTCGGCGGCGGCACCGGTCCCGCCGAGGGGACCAGGGCGACCACCATCACACCCGGCTCCTGGCATCTCGCCCGGATGTTCGAGGCACTGGAGGCGTACCCGGTCAACATCGGGCTGCTCGGCAAGGGCAACACGATGTCCCGGGACGCCATGCACGCACAACTGCGCGGCGGGGCGCTCGGATTCAAGATCCACGAGGACTGGGGCGCCACCCCGGCCGTCATCGACGCCTGCCTCGGCGTCTGCGAGGAGACGGGCGCCCAGCTCGCCATCCACACGGACACCCTCAACGAGGCCGGATTCGTCGCCGACACCCTCGCCGCGATAGCCGGGCGCTCCATCCACGCCTACCACACCGAGGGTGCGGGGGGCGGGCACGCCCCCGACATCATCACCGTGGTCTCGGAGCCCTACGTCCTGCCGAGCTCCACCAACCCCACCCGGCCGCACACCGTCAACACCATCGAGGAACACCTCGACATGCTGATGGTCTGTCACCACCTCAACCCCGCGGTCCCCGAGGACCTCGCGTTCGCCGAGTCCAGGATCCGGCCCTCCACCATCGCGGCCGAGGACATCCTGCACGACCTCGGAGCGATCTCGATCATCTCCTCCGACGCCCAGGCGATGGGCCGCGTCGGTGAGGTCGTCCTGCGGACCTGGCAGACCGCCCATGTGATGAAGCGGCGGCGCGGCGCGCTGCCCGGCGACGGAGCCGCCGACAACCACCGGGTCCGCCGGTATGTCGCCAAATACACGATCAACCCGGCAGCGGCGCAGGGGCTCGACCGCGAGATCGGCTCGGTCGAGACCGGCAAGCTCGCCGACCTGGTGCTCTGGGATCCGGTCTTCTTCGGGGTCAAGCCGCAGACCGTCATCAAGGGCGGGCAGATCGCATACGCGCAGATGGGGGACGCCAACGCGTCCATCCCCACTCCGCAACCGGTGCTGCCCCGACCGATGTTCGGCGCGACCGGCCGGGCGCCCGCCGCCAACTCCGTCAACTTCGTCGCGGCCGTCGCGATCGAGGACGGGCTTCCCGAACGGCTCGGCCTCGGCAAGCGGTTCGCGCCGATCACCAGTACCCGGGGTGTCACCAAGGCGGACATGCGCGAGAACGATGCCCTGCCGCACGTCCGTGTCGACCCCGACAGCTTCGCCGTCACCATCGACGGCGAGAGGGTCGAACCCGCGCCCGCCGCGGAACTCCCCATGGCCCAGCGCTACTTCCTCTTCTGAGCGGAGGAAGCAGCCATGTCGCGCGCAGCTCTGCTCGTCCTCGCCGACGGCCGGTTCCCGGCCGGAGGCCATGCCCACTCCGGCGGCGCCGAACCGGCCGTCACGGCAGGACGCATCCGTACCGCCGACGACCTCGCCGAATTCTGCCGGGGCCGGCTGCACACCACCGGACTCACCGCCGCGGCACTCGCCGCGGCGGCTGCCCACGGCCTCGACCCGCTCGCGCTCGACGAGGCCGCAGACGCCCGCACTCCGTCACCCGCCCTGCGCGCCACCGGGCGCCGACTCGGCCGACAGCTGATGCGGGCCGCCCGCGCCACCTGGCCGAGCGCGGAACTCGCCGCGCTCGCCGCCGCCCGGCCGCGCGGTGCCCACCAGCCCGTCGTCCTCGGCCTCACCGCCCGCGCCGCGGGACTCGGGCCCATGGACGCCGCGCACTGCGCCGTGTACGAAACGGTCAGCGGACCTGCCTCCGCGGTGGTCCGGCTGCTCTCCCTGGACCCTTTCCAGGCCACCGCCGTCCTCGCCCGGCTCGCCCCCGAAATCGACCATGTCGCCGAGCGGGCCGTCGCTGCCGCGCGTCAGGGCATCGACGCCCTGCCCGCCGCATCGGCCCCGCTGCTCGACATCACCGCCGAGGCGCACGCGGCCCGGCCCGTCCGGCTGTTCGCCTCGTAACTCCGCAGGAACCAGGAGCCGCACCCCATGCACCTCGACCACTCCCACGACGGACCCGCTGCCATCGGCGCGGACGCCGCACGCCCCGACGGCACCCGCCGGGCCCTGCGGATCGGACTCGGCGGACCGGTCGGTTCGGGCAAGACCGCGACCGTCGCCGCGTTGTGCCGCACCCTGCGCGACCGGCTCTCCATAGCCGTCGTCACCAACGACATCTACACCCGTGAGGACGCCGCCTTCCTCCTCCGCAACGCCGTGCTGCCGCCCGAGCGCATCCAGGCGGTGGAGACGGGGGCCTGCCCGCACACCGCCATCAGGGACGACATCTCCGCCAACCTCGAAGCGGTCGAGGACCTGGAGGATTCGGTGGGCCCGCTCGATCTGATCCTCGTCGAGTCCGGTGGCGACAACCTCACCGCCACCTTCTCCAAGGGGCTGGTCGACGCCCAGATCTTCGTCATCGACGTGGCGGGCGGCGACGACATCCCGCGCAAGGGCGGCCCCGGCGTCACCACCGCCGATCTGCTGGTGATCAACAAGACCGACCTCGCCCCGTACGTCGGCTCGGATCTGGAGCGGATGGCCCGGGACGCCGCCGAGCAGCGCGGTGAACTCCCCGTCGTCCTCACCTCCCTGACCTCCGCCGAGGGCGTCCGCCCGGTCGCGGACTGGGTACGGGCGCAGCTCGCCGCCTGGACCGCGTGAGCGTGCGGGCGACGGCCCGGATCGTCGCCGTCACCGATGCCAGGGGCGCCACCGTGCTCCCCGTGCTGGAGAGCGACGGGCCGCTCGCCCTGCGCCGCACCCGGGCCGTCAGCGGCTCCGGCGCCAGGGTCACCGTCGTCGGCGCGATGAGCGCGCCGCTGGGCGGGGACCGCCTCACCGTCGAGGCGCGCGTCGAGGCGGGCGCCCGGCTGACGGTCGACTCGGCGGCAGCCACGGTCGCGCTGCCGGGAACCGGGCCGGACGCCGAACCCGCCGGATACACGGTGGAGTTGGCCGTGGGGGAGGGAGCGGAACTGCACTGGCTCCCGGAACAGCTCATCTCCGCGTACGGCAGCGAGCTGCGTCTGGGGACCCGGGTCGAACTCGCCGCCACCGCGCGGCTGGTGCTGCGCGAGGAGCAGATCCTCGGCCGCCACGGGGAGGGCACCGGAGCGCTCACCACCCGGCTCACCGTCCGCCGGGCGGGCCGCCCCCTGCTCGACCAGCAGCTGGCCTACGGCCCCGGGGCGCCCGGCGGCTGGGACGGTCCGGCCGTCCTGGGCGGCCACCGGGCGGTCGGCCAACTCCTGGTGGTGGACCCGTACTTCGATACCGCCCCGGTCCGGCCGCGGCTCATCGGCGACACCGCCGCGCTCACCCCGCTGGCCGGCCCCGCCGCGCTGGTGACCGCCGTGGCCGCCGACGCGCGGCTGCTGCGAGGCGTGCTGGACGAAGCGCTGGACGACCTGCTGAAAGGGCCGCCGTCCCCTCGTGGGGCGTGAGTCCGCTCAGCGGGACCGGGGTCACCGGTTATTGGTTCGGTAAAGAAACACGCGTACGCACTGTTCTCAGGAACCCCACAGACGAAAGGATCCCGGGGAAGTCCCGATGAACTGCGTTGCCACCGGCGGCGCATCGGATAATGGGGGAGGTTCCACTTGAGACGCACAGCAGTGCTCGGCTCGGCCGGCGCTCTGGTCGCGGGCACGCTCATAGCGGGCGCGATCGCCGCACCCGCGGCCACTGCCGACGGACGCCACCACAGCGGCGGCTCCGAGGCGCGCGGCGTCAGGATCGCCGCGGAGCGGGCGGCCGCGGCCGGGATCGACTGGACGGACTGTCCGGCCGACTGGGCGATCGCCCGGCCCATCCAGTGCGGATGGGTGACCGTACCGCTCGACTACGCGAAGCCGAACGGCAAGAAGATCAAGCTCGCCGTCGACCGCCACGTCAGCACCGGCACGAAGGCGGAGCGCCAGGGAGCGCTCCTCTACAACCCCGGGGGCCCCGGCGGCTCGGGCATGGCGTTCCCGAAGCGGATCGTCAACAAGAACCCGCTGTGGACCAAGGCCGCGGCGGCGTACGACTTCGTGGGCTTCGACCCGCGCGGTGTCGGTCACTCCGCGCCGATCTCCTGCGTCGACCCGCAGGAGTTCGTGAAGGCCCCGAAGGCCGACCCGGTCCCCGACAGCGAGGCCGACAAGCGCGCCCAGCGCAAGCTCGCCGCCGAGTACGCGGACGGCTGTGCCGAGCGCAGCGGCGACATGCTGCCGCACATGACCACCCCCAACACCGCACGGGACCTGGATGTCATCCGCGCCGCGCTCGGTGAGAAGAAGCTCAACTTCCTGGGCGTCTCCTACGGCACCTACCTCGGTGCGGTGTACGGCACGCTGTTCCCGGACCATGTGCGCCGCATGGTCGTCGACAGTGTGGTCGACCCGTCGAAGGACAACATCTGGTACCAGGCCAACCTGAACCAGGACATCGCCTTCCAGACCCGCTGGAACGACTGGAAGGCGTGGGTCGCCAAGAACGACGCCGCCTACCACATCGGCGACACGCCCGAGAAGGTCGAAAAGGCCTGGCTCAAGCTGCGCGCGGCAGCCAAGAAGAGCCCGATCGGCGGCGTCGTCGGACCCGCCGAGCTCATCAGCTTCTTCCAGAACGCGCCGTACTACGACTCCACCTGGGCGCTCGTCGCCCAGACCTGGAGCGACTACCTGGGCGGAGACACCCAGGCGCTGATCGACGCCGCCGCCCCCGATATGTCGGACATCGCGGGCAACATCTCCTCGGAGAACGGCAACGCCGTGTACACGGCCGTCGAGTGCGCGGACGCCAAGTGGCCCACCAGCTGGCGCAAGTGGGACCGCGACAACACCAGGCTGCACAAGGACTACCCGTTCATGACCTGGGCGAACGCCTGGATGAACCTGCCCTGTGCGACCTGGTCCTCCAAGCAGCGGACCCCGCTGAACGTCAAGACCGGCAAGGGGCTGCCGCCGGTCCTGATCGTGCAGGCCACGCGTGACGCCGCCACTCCGTACCAGGGCGCCGTCGAGCTGCACAAGCGGTTCAAGGGCTCGCGTCTCATCACCGAGAAGGGCGCCGGTTCGCACGGCGTCACCGGCCTGGTCAACCCCTGCGTCAACGAGCGGGTGGACACCTACCTGCTCACCGGGAAGACCGACCGGCGCGACGTGACGTGCACCCCGCACGCCACGCCCAAGCCGTAACGTCCCGGCACCACCGGGGCGGGCGGCCGGAGCGTTTCCCTCCGGCCGCCCGTTGGTCCCGTCCCCGACCCGACCCGGTCCCCGTCCCGCCCCGTCAGGAGCCGGTCTCAGGCCGTCCCGGCGTCGTACCGGGCCAGCCAGGCGTCCTCCGCCGCGTAGTCGAAGAGCCCCGTGCCGTAGTTCCGGGCCATCTTGGGGAAGGCGTCCGTCCACTCCCGCCCGGACAGCCGCGCGGACAGCCATTCGACCGTCCCGGGAAGCGACTCGGCATAGCCCGTCACCGGGCGGTAGCCCAACTCGCACTCCGCCGCCGACATGTCGTACACCACCGGATGCTCGATGCTCCACGGGCTGTCCCCGACCCCGTCCGCGCCGGGCGCCCCCGCCATCAGCACGGTCTCCGTCTCCACGCCCAGCACCTCGTCGACCGCCGCACCGATCTCCGCGACCGTCGGGGCCTGCGGGTCGCCCGCGTTCAGTACGCGTGAGCCCGGCCGCGACGCGGCCAGCCGGATCAGCTCGGCCACATTGGACGCGTGGACCGGATGGAAGACACTCCTCCCGCCGAACGACAGCACCCGGCGCCTGCGGCCGTCCAGCACCCGCTTCACGAAATACAGCTCGCGCGGGGTCCGGCAGTACGGTCCATGGATCGCGCCCGCCCGCAGCAGGGTCACGGGCAGCTCCCCGCCCGCCGCCAGCAGCAGACTCTCCAGCTCGACCTTCCGCGTCCCGTACGTCGTGTCCCCGGGTGCCACCGTGCGCTGTTCCTCCGGGATGGGCACCGGATAGACCGGGGCGCCGTCGGGTTCCCCCTGGGTGTCGAAACCGCGTCCCCGCTCGTCCTCGTACACCGCACCGCTGGAGATGACGACCGCCGAACCGATCCGCCCGGCCAGCCCCGTCAACTGCCGGGCGTGCGCCGCGTCGAACGCCACCATGTCCACCAGGACGTCGCACCCCGGGCCGAGCGCCGCCGCGAGCGCGCCCTCCTCATTCCGGTCGAGGCGTACGGTCCGGATGCCGTCCGCCCACCGCTCGTCACGGCCTCCGCCGAGCGAGGCGGCGGTGACCTCCCAGCCGTCCTCGGCCAGGGCCCGTACGGCCGCCCGCCCGATCTGTCCTGTCGCTCCGAGTACCCACGCGTTTCCCTTGATCATGGGAGGAACGCTAGGCGCGTTCGGGTGTGCCGGCGGGCGGACTTCGCCGCTCGCGAATTCGCCGTCAGCGTCGCAGTTTCGGGAACCTTTTCGGCTGCGCCGGCTGCCCGGCCTTCACCTTGGCCGCGTACTCGTCCACGTACTCCTGGCCCGAGAGGCCCAGGATCGCGTACATGATCTCGTCGGTGACCGCCCGGATCGCCGCCTTCTGGTCCTCCAGGCCCGCGTAGCGCGAGAAGTCCAGCGGCTCACCGAACCGGATCGTGACCCGCCTGATCCGGGGAACGACCTGACCGGGCGGCTGGATCTCGAACGTCCCGACCATCGCGCACGGAATCACGGGCACCTGGGCCTTGATCGCCATCACCGCGACCCCGACCTTGCCCTTGTACAGCCGGCCGTCGTGCGAGCGGGTGCCCTCCGGGTAGATCCCCAGCAGCTCCCCCTTGCCCAGCACCCCCAGACCCTCACGGATCGCCGCCCGCCCGGCGTCCTTGCCCGACCGGTCCACCGGAATCTGCCCCGCGCTGCGGAAGAACGCGGCGGTCAGCCTCCCCTTCACGCCCGGCCCGGTGAAGTACTCGGCCTTCGCGAGGAAGGTGATACGACGCTTGAGGATCGCCGGCATCAGGAAGTGGTCGGAGAACGACAGGTGATTGCCCGCGACGATGGCCGCGCCGTCGGCCGGAATGTGCTCCAGACCCTCGATCCGCGGCCTGAACAGCAGCCGCAGAATGGGCCCCAGCACGGCATACTTCAGGACGTAATAGAACACGGAGGGTGTGCACCTCGCTCTGCCGGGGACGGTGTCAGGGCTGTGGTACCAGGTCGTCGTGGTGCGGAGGACCGTCGCTCCAGGGTCCCCGGTGGCGCGGAACGACTGTACTCACCGGTCACTCCCAGCTCCTGCCCCTGGCTCCGCGGGGCATGTCTCCCACCCCGACGGGGGATGCCGCCCGGAGACGGCCCGCGGCCGGGCGGTGCGGCGCGCACACCCGAGTACCGCCCGCTCCGGAGCAGGTCATGGCCGGTCCGGAGTGTCAGGGGTGGCGAGCATCCCGAGCGTGATGAGACCCAGCACCACCCACCCGAACCAGAGCCAGCCGTTGCTCCCCAGAGCCACCGTGTACGCGGTCACCGCCACCAGTGCTCCGACGGTCATGACTCCCATGGTCTTCGTCGATCCGGACATGAGCGCACGCTCCTCATCGGCCGGGCGGCCGTTGAGCCCATCGTCACCCCGTGGACAGGCCCCGCGCTACTGTCCGCGTGCCTGCAAAGACGCGAGATACGCGTTGTACGCGGCCAGCTCCTGGTCGCCGTCCCGGTCGGCGGCCCGGTCCGCGCGCTTGGCGACCCGCTGCTCGGAGCGGTACCACTGGAAGACCAGCGCGATGAGCACCAGTACCGAGGGGATCTCGCTGAACGCCCACGCGATGCCGCCTGCCCAGCCCTGATCGCTCAGCGCCTCGATGCCCAGCGAGGCCGGCGGGTTCCGGTAGGTCTCCACCATGGGCGTGGTCGCCATCATCAGGGCGATACCGAAGAACGCGTGGAACGGCATGCCCGCGAACAGCTCCAGCATCCGCATCACATAACCCGGCCGGTGCGGACCCGGGTCGACACCCATGATCGGCCAGAAGAACACCAGGCCGACGGCGAGGAAGTGCACCATCATCGCGATGTGACCGGGCTTGGATTCCATCAGGAAGTCGAAGAGCGGGGTGAAGTACAGCCCGTAGAGGCTGGCGATGAACAGCGGAATCGTGAATGCCGGATGCGTGATGATCTTCATGTACCGGCTGTGCAGCAGCATGAGCAGCAGTTCGCGCGGCCCGGTACGGCCCCGTCCCGCCACCGGCAGCGCCCGCAGCGTCAGCGTCACCGGAGCGCCCAGCAGCAGCAGGATCGGCGACAGCATGCTGATCACCATGTGCTGCACCATATGCACGCTGAACATGACCATGCCGTAGTCGTTGAGCTTGGTGCACATCACCAGGGCGATGCTCAGCACACCGACGACGAAGAAGACGATGCGGTTGACCGGCCAGCCGTCACCGCGCCTGCGCAGCCGCACCACGGCGTATCCGTACAGGGCGAGGGCGAGGACGCAGCCGGTCAGGAAGAACGGGTCCGCGGAGAATTCGAGCCCACGGCCCAGCGTGAACGGCGGCAGATCCATGTTCATGCCGTGCCCGCTGTGATCCATCTGTTCACTCCCGATGGGGACGTCCCCGTTTCGTGCCGGTTGTCCGGTCCAGAGTAGAACTGCCCCCGGCCGCGGTCGCGGCCGGGGGCAGTTACTCGGATCGTGCCGCTCAGAGCACGCACTCCGCCTCGGCGTAGCGCTCGGCGGGAACCGTCTTCAGCGTCTCCACGGCGGCCGCCAGCGGCACCATGGTGATGTCCGTGCCGCGCAGCGCCGTCATCATGCCGAACTCGCCCCGGTGCGCCGCCTCCACCGCGTGCCAGCCGAAGCGGGTGGCGAGGACGCGGTCGTACGCGGTGGGCGTGCCGCCGCGCTGGACATGGCCGAGTATCACCGGCCGGGCCTCCTTGGAGAGGCGCTGCTCCAGCTCGATGGAGAGCTGTGTGGCCACTCCGGCGAAGCGCTCGTGACCGTAGATGTCCTTGGCGCCCTGCTCGAACTCCATGGAGCCCGCGCGCGGCTTCGCGCCCTCGGCGACCACGACGATCGCGAACTTCTTGCCCGCCGAGAAGCGCTTACCGACCACGTCGGTCAGTTCGTCGATGTCGAAGGGGCGCTCGGGGACGACGATGGCGTGCGCCCCGGCGGCCATGCCCGAGTGAAGGGCGATCCAGCCGGTGTGCCGCCCCATGACCTCGACGATCAGTACGCGCTGGTGCGACTCGGCGGTGGTCTTCAGCCGGTCCAGCGCCTCGGTGGCGACCCCGACGGCCGTGTCGAAACCGAAGGTCACGTCGGTGGAGGCGATGTCGTTGTCGATGGTCTTCGGCACCCCGACGATCGGCAGACCCGCCTCGGAGAGCAGATGGGCCGCCTTCAGCGTGCCCTCGCCGCCGATCGGGATGATCGCGTCCAGACCGAGCTCGGAGACATGGCCCCGGGCCCGCTCCACACCGTCACGCAGATGCGCGGGCTGGACCCGGGAGGAGCCGAGGATGGTGCCACCGAGCGCCAGGATGCCGCCCACCGCGTCCAGATCGAGCTTGCGGTAGTCGCACTCCAGCAGTCCCTTCCAGCCGTCGTGGAAGCCGATGACCTCGTCGCCGTGGTCGACCACCGCGCGGTGCACGACGGAACGGATGACTGCGTTGAGGCCGGGGCAGTCGCCGCCGGAGGTGAGCACACCAATTCGCATTGCCCGGGAAACCTTTGCAACGTGGGCCGACGACCGGACCACGTCGTCCGGTTGGATCCCCGCCACCCTACCGGCGCAGGGTGGCGGGACCGAACCGGATGTCCGCCTGCTGGACTTCGCTCAGTTGAGCAAAAAACGCCTCAGGCGGGCTGCGTCGCCGAAGCGATGCGCTCGGAGCGCAGCGCGTCGTACCAGCGGTCGTCCGTCGGCGGCAGCGCGTTCACATCGAGGGCCAGCTTCAGCAGCAGGTCCGCGATCAGCGGATTGCGGGCCATCACCGGACCGTGCATGTACGTGCCGAAGACGGTGTCGTTGTACGCGCCCTCGGTGCCGTCCCCGGTCCCGTTGCCCCGGCCGAACTGGACCCGGGCGAACGGACGTGCGGTGGGGCCGAGGTGGGTGACGCCCTGGTGGTTCTCGAACCCGGTCAGGGGCGGCAGCCCCAGATGCGGGTCGATGTCCGCCAGTACGTCGCCGACGCACCGGGCGCCCTCGCCACGGGTGGAGACCACGTCGAGCAGGCCGAGGCCGGCCTCGCGCTCACCGAGGTCGTTGACGAACTCGTGCCCCAGGATCTGGTAGCCCGCGCACACCGAGAAGATGATCGCCCCGTTGGACGCGGCCCGGCTCAGCCCGCCGTCCCGGCGCAGCCGCTCGGCGGCCAGCCGCTGCGGCCGGTCCTCGCCGCCACCGATCAGATAGATGTCGCCGGAGGTCGGGACCGGCTGGTCGCTGCGCACGTCGACGCGCTGCACGTCCAGACCGCGCTGCCGGGCCCGGCGCTCCACGACCAGGGCGTTGCCCTGGTCGCCGTACGTGCTGAGCAGGTCGGGGTAGACCCAGACCAGACGCAGACCGTTGTTGCTCATGCTTCGTCCTCTCCGGAGGTGGCCGGGGCCGGGGTCAGTTGCCGACACGACGGCGCAGATCCTGGAAGGCGGTGTAGTTGGCGATGACCTCGATACGGCCGGGCGGAGACAGCTGGACGGCCTCGTCCAGGGTCTCGCAGACACGGAAGTCGAGACCGGCGACCTCAAGCCGGACCGCGAGGTCCAGCTTGCGGTCGCCGAGCACGAAGATCGGGTGGCCGGCGAGCTGCGTGTAGTCGACGTCCCACAGCCACGAGGTGTCCGTGCCGTCCGCGCCCCGGGCGTTGACGGAGAGGATCACCGGGGTCGGCGGCGGATCGATCAGGGAGAACGTCTCCAGCCAGCCCGCCGGGTTCTTCGCCAGCAGGAGCCGCAGCTCACGGCCCTGGAAGGAGACCACGTCATAGCGGCCCGCGACGGCCTGCACCTGGTACATGCGCTCCAGGGCGACCTGCGGCGGCACCCCGAAGACGGCCGCGACGGCGGCCGAGCTCGTGGCGTTCGCCTTGTTCGCCCGGCCGGGCAGCTGGAGGTGGATCGGCCACGCCGAACCGTGCGGGTCCAGCACGTAGTCGCCGTTCAGCGCCCAGCTCGGGGCGGGGCGGCGGAAGCCGCACTGCCCGCAGAACCAGTCGTCCCCGGGGCGCTGCATCACACCGCCGCAGGACGGGCAGGACCACGCGTCGTCCTTCCACGCCTGGCCCGCCGCCACCCACACCACATTGGGGGAGGAGGACGCCGCCCACACGATCAGCGGGTCGTCGGCGTTGGCGATGATCACGGCCTTCGAGCCGGACAGTCCCTCGCGCCAGTGCTCCGCGAGCATCCGGGTCTCCGCCGCGCGGTCCAGCTGGTCGCGGGAGAGATTGAGCAGTGCGATCGCCTTGGGCGTCGTGTCGCGCGCGACACCGGCGAGGTACTTCTCGTCGACCTCGATCACGCCGTACTTCGCGTCCGAGCCGCCGGCCAGTGCCGAGGTGATGCCCGCGGGCATGTTCGCGCCCAGCGCGTTCGACACGACGGGCCCGGCGGCCCGCAGTGCCTCGGCGATCAGCCGGGTGGTGGTCGTCTTGCCGTTCGTCGCCGACACGAGGATCACGTCCAGGTGCTGCGCCAGCCGCCCCAGCAGGTCGGGGTCGAGCTTGAGCGCCACCCGGCCGCCGATCACCGATCCGCTGCCGCGCCCCGCGGCGCGCGACACCGCCGCCGCGGCCTTGCCCGCCGTCACGGCCAGCTTGGCCCGCGGCGACAACGGCTCCGTGTTGCCTGCCATCGTCCTAGATCCTCCTTGCATCGGTCCACGCCCAGCCTATCGATGTCCGCTGCGACGGCCGCACCGCGGCACCACGGGAAGTCCGTGGCCGCGGCGGAACGTACGCTTGCCGCCATGCGAAACCGCCCGATCCCCGGCAGTTCCGGACTCATCCGTGCCATGAGTCTGCTCGGCGACCCGGTCCTCCACAGCGTCTGTGAGGACGTCACGGACTTCGGGCCCTCGCTCGCCGGGCTGGTCGAGGACATGTTCGCCACCATGTACGCGGCGCAGGGTGTCGGGCTCGCCGCCAATCAGATCGGCGTCCCGCTCAAGGTGTTCGTCTACGACTGCCCGGACGACGACGAGGTCCGGCACCTGGGACACATCGTCAACCCGGAACTGGTCGAGGCGGACGGCATTACCGTACGCGGACCGGAAGGGTGTCTTTCACTTCCGGGCATCGAGGCGGGCACGCCGCGCTTCGACCGCGCGGTCGTCGAAGGGGTCAGTGTGACCGGCGAACCGGTGCGGATCACCGGCACAGGGTGGTTCGCCCGCTGCCTCCAGCACGAGTGCGACCACCTCGAAGGCATGGTCTACACCGACCGGCTGACCGGCCTGCGCCGCTCCAGGGCGCTGCGGGCGGCCCGGCGGGCGCCCTGGGGCAGCGGCGCCTGAGCCGGGGCGCGCCGTACGGAGGGCGTGCGTTCGGGGCGGGCGGCCGGGGCGAGAGGCAGGGGGGGGCGGGAGCGGCGGGCACGCGGACGGCGTGCGGGCGGGCTTCGGCGGCGCCGGAGGTCAGAAGCCCGGCCCGCCGGGCCGGTCGCCCGCCGCGGCCAGCCGGCCCCACAGCAGATCGGCCAGGCTGCGCACCAACTGGGCGCGGGAGCAAGGCCGGTCGCCCAGCCACCAGTCGCCCGCGGCGTGCATCATGCCGACGATGCCGTGGCCCCAGATGCGGGCCACCTGCTCGCTGTCCGGCCCCAGGTCCACCCGTTCGGCGATCACCTTGCCGAGTTCCTCGCCGAGGCGGCGCAGCAGCGGGGCGGAGTGCCGGCCGACATCGAAGCCCTGCTCGGGGGAGGGCGCGGCGTCGTCGGACGGGTGCATCAGGAAGCGGTAGACCTGCGGGCGGGCCTCGATCGCGGCGAGATAGGTGTCGAGTGTGGCCTCCACCCGTTCGCGGCGTTCGGCCGGTGCGTCGAGGGCCGCCCGCAGCGCGCTGAGCAGGGCGTCGGTGTGCCGTTTGGCGAGTGCGCGGTAGAGCCCGCCCTTGTCGCCGAAGTGCCGGTAGAGGATGGGCTTGGTGATTCCGGCCTCGGCGGCGATCGCGTTCATCGATGCCTTGGGGCCGTCCCTGAGCACCACTCGGTCCGCGGCCTCCAGCAACTCGCGGCGGCGGCGTTCGGCCGCGCTCCGCTGTCGCTCGGCCTGTCGTGCGGTCTCCATGCCGTGTCTCTCCCCACCCCTGGCCTTGCATTTCTTCACGCCCGGGCAACGTAACACCCTGCCCCGCGGGCGTGCCGGGCGGCTTCCGGGCGGTTGACAGTGGCTACTTGCCGGTAACAGACTGTTGTTACCGCAAGTAACGCATGTTTTCGCAGCAGCGCATGGAGGGGAACATGGCCGAGTTCACGCTTGAGCTCAACGACGACCAGAAGCAGGTCCGTGACTGGCTCCACGGCTTCGCCGAGGATGTGATCCGTCCGGCCGCTTCGGAGTGGGACGAGCGTGAGGAAACGCCCTGGCCCGTCATCCAGGAGGCGGCCAAGGTCGGCATCTACTCCCTCGACTTCTACGCCCAGCAGTTCTTCGACCCCACGGGCCTCGGCATCCCCATGGCCATGGAGGAGCTCTTCTGGGGCGACGCGGGCATAGCCCTGTCGATCGTCGGTACGGGCCTGGCGGCCGTCGGCGTCCTCGCCAACGGCACCGAGGAGCAGATCGGCACCTGGATCCCGCAGATGTACGGCGACCCCGGCGATGTGAAGGTCGCCGCCTTCTGCTCCTCCGAGCCCGACGCGGGCTCCGACGTCGCCTCGATGCGCACCCGCGCCGTCTACGACGAGGCCAAGGACGAGTGGGTCCTCAACGGTACGAAGACCTGGGCGACCAACGGCGGCATCGCCAACGTCCATGTCGTCGTGGCCGTCGTCGACGCGGAGCTCGGCTCCAAGGGGCACGCGTCGTTCATCGTGCCCCCGGGCACCGCCGGGCTCTCGCAGGGGCAGAAGTTCAAGAAGCACGGCATCCGCGCCTCGCACACCGCCGAAGTGGTCCTGGAGGACGTGCGGGTGCCCGGACACTGCCTGCTCGGCGGCAAGGAGAAGCTCGACGAGCGTCTCGCGCGGGCCCGTGAGCGGGTCAGGGCGGGTGGCGGCGAGCGGGTCAAGAACGCCGCCATGGCCACCTTCGAGGCGTCCCGTCCGGCCGTCGGCGCCATGGCCGTGGGCACCGCCCGTGCCGCGTACGAGGTCGCCCTCGACTACGCGAAGACGCGCACCCAGTTCGGCCGCCCGATCATCGACAACCAGGGCGTCGCCTTCCAGCTCGCCGATATGCGCACGCAGATCGACGCCGCGCGGCTGCTGGTCTGGCGCGCCTCCTGGATGGCCTCCGCCGGCAAGCCGTTCACCTCGGCGGAGGGCTCCATGTCGAAGCTCTACGCGAGCGAGACCGCGAAGAAGGTCACCGCCCAGGCGATCCAGATCCTCGGCGGCAACGGCTTCACCCGGGAGTACCCGGTGGAGCGGATGCACCGGGACGCGGCGATCTACACCATCTTCGAGGGCACCAGCGAGATCCAGCGCCTGGTGATCGCCCGGACCCTCTCGGGCATGCCGATCCGCTGAAGCGGGCCGTGCGGGCCGGACGGCCCGGCCGCGGACCGCGCGGGGCACCTGCCCCCGCGCGGCCCGCGGCGTCGGGTCAGGCCGGGAGCTGGGCCTCGATGGCCGAGACGACCTCGGGGGCCTCCGGATCGGTGCCGGGACGGATCCGGGCCACCGGCACACCGGCCGGTGAGATCAGGAACTTCTCGAAGTTCCACTGCACATCACCGGCCTCGCCCTCCGCGTCCGCGAGCGTCGTGAGTTCCGCGTACAGCGGGTGCCGGCCCTCCCCGTTGACGTCGAGCTTCTCCATGAGCGGGAAAGTGACCCCGTACGTCGTCGAGCAGAACGTCCGGATCTCCTCCGCGCTGCCCGGCTCCTGGCCCGCGAACTGGTTGCAGGGCACGCCGACCACGGTGAAGCCGCGCTCCCCGTACTGGTTCTGGAGCCGCTCCAGGCCTTCGTACTGCGGGGTCAGTCCGCATTTGGAGGCCACGTTCACCAGCAGGACGGCCTTGCCGTCGAAGGCGCCCAGGGTGGTCGGCTCGCCGGTCAGGGTGTGCAGCGGGATGTCGTGCAGCGTCATGCGATCGCTCCTTGTTTCCAGTGCGCGGTTGTTCATCCGGACGCCCGAAGGTCCATGGGAACGAAGCCGACGGCCCGCCCCCTCGGGGCCGGCGGCCTGCTCATCGGCCCGACCGCGCGGGGCGAAAGCCCTTTCGGCGATGCGCGGATGAGGCAGTGCGGCGGCCAGGGGTACCTCCAGGGCTTGGGCGTCCACCAGGGACGATACCCAGACTGCGGCGCTGGGATTCTGCCGTTCCGGCAGTCGCCGACACCGCCGGATCTGCGGAGTCCGGCCGGCTCCCGGGCCGTCGTGCGCACACACGCCCCGCCGGCCCGGGAACATCCCCCTCGTGAGGAAGGACGGTTCGCCTACGAGGACGCCGACGGGCTCACGGGGGCGCCGATCTCCCGGTAGTAGTACGTGGTCGGCTTCAGGGCCCCCGAGGGTTCGGCGGCGTACCCCGGCACCGAACCGCACGCGGTCCAGCCCGCCGCGCGGTAGAGCCGCTCGGCGGAGCTTCCGCTCTCCGTGTCCAGGACCAGCAGCGTCACCCCGGATCCGGCCGCCCACTCCTCGACGGCGGCGAGCAGCGAACGGCCGACCCCCCGGCCGCGGGCGGAGGGCCTGACCATCAGCTTGGCGACCTCCGCGCGGTGCCGGGCGTTCGGCAACGGCGCCCGGACCAGAGCGACGGTGCCCGCCACCCGCTCCCCGTCACGGGCGATCCAGACGCGGAGGCCGCCCGTGTCGACGGCGGCGGCCCGCTCGCGCCACCAGGCGGCGGCGACATCACGGTCCAGCGGCGCGAGGAATCCCACCGACGAGCCCTCCTCGACGGTCTCCACCAGGAGGGCGGCCAGTTCATCGGCGTACGTGACCAGTTCGGGGCCGGACACGGGGACGATCTCGGTCATGGAGCTGAGGTCCTTTCACAGCAGGACGAGGGCGGGGACGGCGGGCCGCCCCGCGGTGTCTACTTCTTCCTGTCGTCCCAAGGATGGCCGAGCCAGCCCTCGAACGTCGGCACCAGGGCCACCAGCGCCGCACCGAGCCGCCAGTCGCACCACGGTGCGTGCAGATGGAGTTCGTCCTTGTCCGAGCGGAACCCCAGCGGTGCCTCCCCGCCCGCGCGCCACACGATGCGCCGGGGGCCACGGGCGACGTCGCCGCCGCCGCCGAGCAGGGCGAGCGTGGCGATGACCGTCTGGAGGGGGAGCAGCAGCCACCAGACGTACCACCAGAAGATCCGGCCCTTGTAGCCGACCGCCTCCGGGCAGCCGGGCTGCGTCACCGTCCAGCGTGTGCGCAGTCCCTTGCCGGACAGGGCCTTCTCACGGACGAGGGTGCCGATCGGCTCGCCCCGGTCGCCGAGCACCCGATACGTTCCCACGCCGCCGCTCACCGACACGGTGACCAGGGTGGCCAGCCGCTGCCGCCGGTCCGGATCGGCCCACAGGACGAAGGAGCGCACCCCGCTCCGCCGGGCCGCGAGGTACTCCGGTATACCGCCGGGCGGCAGGTCCCGCTCCACATGGGCGACCGTACGGAGCCCGTCCCGCTCGTCCCGGAGGTTGATGACCCTCTCCACCGGAGCGGGCGGCCCGCCCGTTCCCGGAGCCCGGTCCGCCGTGTCCCGGGGGACGGGGATCATGGTCAGTACGCCGCTCACGCGCCCACTCCTCGTGTTCTGCCACTGGGCCTCGAAGGGTAGACCGGACGGTGCCGCGGGCGGCGCGGGCACCGGCACCGGGCACGCACCGGCTACGCGCCCAGGCGCCGGAACAGCCCCTCCTGCACCACGGACACCAGAAGCCGGCCCTCACGGTCATAGATCCGGCCGCGCGCCAGACCCCGGCCACCCGTCGCGATGGGCGACTCCTGGTCGTACAGGAACCATTCGTCCGCCCGGAACGGCCGGTGGAACCACATCGCGTGGTCCAGCGACGCCATGTCGAAACCGCGCGGGCCCCACAGCGGTTCCACCGGGATCCGGACCGCGTCCAGCAGCGTCATGTCACTCGCGTACGTCAGCGCGCAGGTGTGCACCAGCGGGTCGTCGCCCAGAGGGCCGACCGCCCGCATCCACACCGCGCTGCGCGGATCCGCGTCCTCGATCTCCTCCCGCGTCCAGCGCAGCCGGTCGACGTAGCGGATGTCGAAGGGCTGGCGCCGGGCCATCCGCTCCAGCGCCTCCGGCAGCGCGCCCAGATGCTCACGGACCTCGTCGGCGACGGTGGGCAGCTCCTCGGGATCCGGCACCGTGCGGGCCGGCGGCAGCTGGTGCTCGAAGCCGCCCGCCTCGGGGCGGTGGAAGGAAGCCGTCAGATTGAAGATCGTCCGGCCCTCCTGAACGGCCGTGACCCGGCGGGTGGTGAAGGACCGTCCGTCCCGCACCCGCTCCACCTCGTACACGATCGGAACCCCGGGGCGTCCGGGCCGCAGGAAGTAGGCGTGCAGCGAGTGCACCGGCCGCTCCCCGTCGGTGGTCCGGCCGGCCGCCACCAGCGCCTGCCCCGCGACCTGCCCCCCGAAGACCCGCTGCAGGGACTCGTGCGGACTGCGGCCCCGGAAGATGTTGACCTCGATCCGCTCCAGGTCGAGGAGGTCGACCAGGCGCTCGGCCGGATTCGTCATGCCGTTCGTCTCCACTCCGGGGCCCGCCCCGCCGCCGCGGCGGCCCGCCTCATCACGTGCGTACTCACAGCTGGCCCACCGCGGTGACCCGGACGACCGCCCGGCCCTCCTCGTCGGAAGCCGCCAGGTCGACCTCGGCCCGGATTCCCCAGTCGTGGTCCCCGTTGGGGTCGGCGAACGCCTGCCAGACCCGCCACAGACCGTGCTCGGGGTCCTCCTCGATCTTCAGCAGCTTCGGCCCGCGGGCGTCGGGGCCGGTGCCGAGATCCTCGTACTCGTCCCAGTACCCGTCCATCGCCGTGCCCCAGGCGTCCTCGTCCCAGCCCGAGTCGGCGTCCATCTCGCCCAGCTCGCGGACCCGGTCCAGCGCGGCCAGCTCCACCCGGCGGAACATCGCGTTGCGCACCAGCACCCGGAACGCGCGGGCGTTGGCGGTGACCGGCTTGACCTCGTCGGCCCGCTCCTGCGCCTGCTCGGCCGTCTCCACCTCGGGGTTGGCCAGCTGCTCCCACTCGTCCAGCAGACTGGAGTCCACCTGACGCACCATCTCGCCGAGCCAGGAGATCAGATCCTCCAGGTCCTCGGACTTCAGGTCGTCGGGGATGGTGTGCTCAAGGGCCTTGTACGCGCTCGCGAGATACCGCAGCACGATGCCCTCGGTCCGGGCCAGCTCGTAGTGCGAGGTGAACTCGGTGAAGGTCATGGCCCGTTCGTACATGTCCCGGATGACCGACTTCGGCGACACCGGGTGGTCGCCCACCCACGGATGGCTCGTGCGGTACACGTCGTAGGCGTGCCACAGCAGCTCACTCAGCGGCTTCGGGTACGTGACGTCCTGGAGCAGCTCCATCCGCTCCTCGTACTCGACACCGTCCGCCTTCATCTGCCCCACGGCCTCGCCGCGCGCCTTGTTCTGCTGGGCGGCGAGGATCTGCCGGGGGTCGTCCAGCGTCGACTCGACGACGGAGACCATGTCCAGCGCGTACGAGGGCGACTCGACGTCCAGCAGGTCGAAGGAGGCCAGGGCGAAGGTGGACAGCGGCTGGTTCAGCGCGAAGTCCTGCTGGAGGTCGACGGTCAGCCGCACGATCCGGCCCTCGGCGTCCGGCTCGTCCAGCTGCTCCACCACACCGCCGTCCAGCAGCGAGCGGTAGATCGCGATCGCCCGGCGGATGTGCCGCAGCTGCGCCCTCCGCGGCTCGTGGTTGTCCTCCAGCAGACGCCGCATCGCCTCGAAGGCGTTGCCCGGACGGGCGATCACCGCGAGCAGCATCGTGTGGGTGACCCGGAAGCGGGAGTTCAGCGGCTCCGGCTCGGACTGGATGAGCTTGTCGAAGGTCGTCTCCGACCAGGCGACGAAGCCCTCCGGGGCCTTCTTGCGGACCACCTTGCGCTTCTTCTTCGGGTCGTCGCCCGCCTTCTTGACGGCCTTCTCGTTCTCGATGACGTGTTCGGGCGCCTGCGCGACGACGAAGCCCGCCGTGTCGAAGCCCGCCCGCCCGGCCCGGCCAGCGATCTGGTGGAACTCACGGGCGCGCAGCGTACGGACACGGGTGCCGTCGTACTTGGTGAGCGCGGTGAACAGCACCGTGCGGATGGGGACGTTGACGCCGACGCCGAGGGTGTCCGTACCGCAGATCACCTTCAGCAGACCCGCCTGGGCGAGCTTCTCCACCAGACGCCGGTACTTCGGCAGCATGCCCGCGTGATGCACACCGATGCCGTGCCGTACGTAGCGCGAGAGGTTCTGGCCGAACTTGGTGGTGAAGCGGAAGCTGCCGATCAGGTCGGCGATCTTCTCCTTCTCCTCCTTCGTGCACATGTTGATGCTCATCAGGGACTGTGCCCGCTCGACGGCGGCGGCCTGGGTGAAGTGCACGATGTAGACGGGGGACTGCCGGGTGTCGAGCAGCTCGGTGAGCGTCTCGGTGATCGGGGTGAGGCGGTACTCGTAGCTCAGCGGGACCGGCCGGGTCGCGGAGCGCACCACGGAGGTGGGGCGGCCGGTGCGCCGGGTCAGGTCCTCCTCGAACATCGAGACGTCACCGAGCGTCGCCGACATCAGGACGAACTGCGCCTGGGGCAGTTCCAGGATCGGGATCTGCCAGGCCCAGCCGCGGTCCGGCTCCGCGTAGAAATGGAACTCGTCCATCACGACCTGGCCGATGTCGGCGTGCTTGCCGTCGCGCAGCGCGATGGAGGCCAGCACCTCGGCGGTGCAGCAGATGACCGGGGCGTCGGCGTTGACCGAGGCGTCACCGGTGAGCATGCCGACGTTCTCGGTACCGAAGAGCTTGCACAGGTCGAAGAACTTCTCCGAGACCAGCGCCTTGATCGGCGCGGTGTAGAAGGTGACCTTGTCCTGGGCCAGCGCCGTGAAGTGCGCACCCGCCGCGACCAGGCTCTTCCCGGAGCCGGTGGGGGTGGAAAGGATCACGTTCGCCCCCGAGACCACCTCGATCAGCGCCTCCTCCTGGGCCGGGTAGAGGGTGATGCCCTGCGTCTCGGTCCATGACGAGAAGGCCTCGAAGAGGGCGTCCGGGTCGTCGGTCGGGGGCAGCTGATCGATTAGGGTCACGCCCCCATCTTGCCTGTCTTCCGCCCCGATGAGGGAACCGGAGGACCGCACGAAGATCACGGACGATACGCTTTCCACTCAACTCGGCCGCGCCGCAACGGCGATGGCCGCACCACCGTACTGGGGGCGGGAACGACCATGATGGGACCGGCACACTCTCTGTCAGGGGCAGCGGCCTGGCTGGGGGTGGGCGCGGCGGCAGCCGCCGCAGGCCATGCGATGCCCTGGCCCGTCCTGGTCGTCGGCGCACTGATCTGCGCGGGCGCCGCGCTCGCCCCCGACCTCGACCACAAGTCCGCGACCATCTCGCGCGCCTTCGGGCCCGTCTCGCGCGGCCTGTGCGAGATCGTCGACAAGCTCTCGCACACGGTCTACAAGGCGACCAGGGGCCCCGGTGACCCGCGCAGGAACGGCGGTCACCGGACACTGACCCACACCTGGCTGTGGGCGGTCCTGATCGGAGGCGGCGCCTCGGTCGCCGCGATCACCGGCGGCCGCTGGGCGGTGCTGGCGATCCTCTTCGTCCATCTGGTGCTCGCGGTCGAGGGTCTGCTGTGGCGGGCCGCCCGGATGTCCAGCGACGTCCTGGTGTGGCTGCTCGGCGCCACCAGCGCCTGGATCCTGGCCGGCGTGCTGGACAAGCCGGGCAACGGCTCGGACTGGCTGTTCGACGCCCCCGGCCAGGAGTACCTGTGGCTGGGGCTGCCCATCGTGCTGGGCGCCCTCGTCCACGACATCGGCGACGCGCTCACCGTCTCGGGCTGCCCGATCCTGTGGCCGATCCCCCTGGGCCGCAAGCGCTGGTACCCGATCGGACCGCCGAAGGCCATGCGCTTCCGGGCCGGCAGCTGGGTGGAGCTGAAGGTGCTGATGCCCGCCTTCATGGTGCTCGGGGGAGTGGGCGGGGCGGCCGCGCTCAATTTCATCTGACGACGCGCTGCGGGGCGCGGCCGGGGTGTGACCCCACGGCGCGGGGCCCGGGGCACGCGTTCTGCGCGGGCGGTGCGCCCGGTGGCGTAGCACGATGTAGTCATGCTGCTCGCCCGGCTCGCCCATGTGTCCCGCGCGGTCGCCGCCACGTCCGCGCGGACGGCGAAGGTGGCGCTGCTGGCCGAACTGTTCCGGGACGCCGGACCGGACGACGTGCCGATCGTGATCCCGTACCTCGCGGGCAGGCTGCCGCAGGGGCGGCTCGGCATCGGGTGGCGCACGCTGGGCGACCCCGTGCCGCCCGCCGCCGCCCCCACCCTCACCGTGGCCGCGGCCGACGCCCGGCTCACCGAGATCGGTGCCCTTACCGGTCCCGGCTCCCGCGCCGCGCGCCGGGAGGCCCTGCGAGCACTGTTCGGCGCGGCCACCGCCGACGAGCAGCACTTCCTGCGGGCCCTGCTCACCGGTGAGGTACGCCAGGGCGCGCTGGACGCCGTCGCCGTGGACGCCCTGGCGCGCGCCGGCGGAGCGCCGCCCGCCGGGGTACGCCGTGCCGTGATGCTCGCCGGGTCGCTCCAGGACGTGGCGCGGGCCCTGCTGGCGGACGGGCCGGACGCGCTCGGCACCTTCCGGCTCACCGTGGGCCGCCCGGTCCAGCCGATGCTCGCGCACACCGCGCGCTCGGTCACCGAGGCCGTCGGGCGGCTCGGGCCGTGCGCGGTGGAGGAGAAGCTCGACGGCATCCGGGTGCAGGTGCACCGTGACGGCGACCGGGTCAGGGCCTACACCCGGACCCTCGACGACATCACCGGCCGGCTGCCCGAAGTGGTCCGTGCCGTGGCCGGGCTCCCGGGCGACCGGTTCGTCCTCGACGGAGAGGTGCTCGCCCTCGGGGCGGACAGCAGACCGCGCCCGTTCCAGGAGACCGCTGCCCGTGTGGGCTCCCGGCGCGACGTGGCCGGTGCCTCGGCACACGTCCCGGTCGTCCCGGTCTTCTTCGACGCGCTGTACATCGACGGCGAGGACCTGCTCGACCTGCCCCTCACGGCCCGGCACGCGGCGCTCGCCCGGCTGGTCCCCGAGCCGCTGCGGGTACGGCGGATCCTGGTGCCCTACCCCGACGACGAGGCCGCGTGCCAGGCGGCCGAGAGCTTCCTCGCCACCACCCTGGAGCGTGGCCACGAAGGCGTCGTCGTCAAGGGCCTCGACGCGCCCTACGGCGCGGGCAGACGGGGGGCCTCCTGGCTGAAGGTGAAGCCGGTGCACACCCTGGACCTGGTCGTGCTGGCCGCCGAGTGGGGACACGGCAGACGCACCGGAAAGCTCTCCAACCTCCACCTGGGCGCCCGGCTGCCGGACGGCTCCTTCGCCATGCTCGGAAAGACCTTCAAGGGACTCACCGACACGATGCTCGGCTGGCAGACCGAACGGCTGCGCGAGCTGTCCACCGGCGACGACGGATTCGTGGTCACCGTGCGACCGGAGCTCGTCGTCGAGATCGCCTACGACGGACTCCAGCGCTCCACCCGGTATCCGGCCGGTGTGACGCTGCGGTTCGCCCGGGTGCTGCGCTACCGCGAGGACAAGCCGCCGCAGGAGGCGGACACCCTGGAGACGGTCCTGTCCCGGCGGCCGTGACACCGGGCGTACCCCGGGGTGCCGGGCGGCGGGACACCGCACGGCACCGCGCCCCGTCGCCACGAGGGGGCGCGGCCCACCGCCGCACGGCGGTCAGCGGCCGGTCACCGCCGGCCGGGTGTGCTCCCTGATCTGCTCCGGTGTCAGATACGCGTCCGTGTACTCGAAGTCCCGCAGTGTGGCGGGCTTGCGGGACTGGAACCCGGTCCGTACGAAGTCGTCACCGGCGACGGCGTTGAGCATCCAGTTCGTCAGGACCCGGGTCTTGGCGACATTCGTCCGCAGCGCCGACCAGTGGTAGCCGCGCGCCACGGCCTGCGCGGGCAGCCCCTTCAGCTCGATGCCGAGCGGCTTGGACACCGCGTCCCGGCCACCGAGGTCCACGACCAGCCCGAGATCCTTGTGGACGTAGTCCCGCAGCGGAAGGCCCCGCAGCGACGCGACGAGATTGTCCGCGAGCGTGCGGCCCTGGCGCATGGCGTGCTGGGCGGTCGGCGGACAGACCGCACCGTCGCCCTTGGCCAGGTCGGGCACCGCGGCCGCGTCGCCGAGCGAGAACACCCCGTCCGAACCGGGCAGCTTCAGCTCGGGAGTCACGGCGAGCCGCCCGCGCACCGTCTCCGCTCCGAGCGTGGCGATCAGCGGGCTCGCCGCCACCCCCGCCGTCCAGATCAGGGTGCGGCAGGGCAGCACCCGGCCATCGGTGAACGTCACCTGCTCCGGTCCCGCCTCGGCGACCGACACTCCCAGCGACACCTCGATCCCGCGCCTGCGCAGCACCTCCATGGCGCTGCGCCCCAGCGCGTCGCCGAGCTCCGGCATGAGGGCGGGCGCGATGTCGATCAGATGCCACTTGATCAGCTTCGGGTCCAGCCGCGGATAGTGCCGGACGGCGCTCGTGGTGAGCCGCTGGAGACAGGCGGCGGTCTCCGTGCCCGCGTACCCGCCGCCGACCACGACGAACTGCAGCCGGGAGGCCCGCTCCGCCTCGTCCTGGCTGGCGTCCGCCAGATCGAGCTGGGCGATGACATGGTCGCGGACGTACGCGGCCTCGGCGAGGGTCTTCATGCCCCGCGCGTTGTCCAGCAGACCGGGAATGTCGAACGTCCGGGTGACGCTTCCCGCGGCGAGCACGATGTAGTCGTAGGGCTCGTTCACGATCTCGTCGGTGATCTTGCGGATCACACAGACCTTCGCCGCGGTGTCCACCCCGATGGCCCCACCGGGGATGATCCGCGTGCGATGACGGCTGCTGCGCCGCAGCGACACGGCGACCGACTGGGGGGTGAGCACGCCGGCGGCGACCTGGGGCAGCAACGGCAGATACAACTGGTAGGAGAACGGTGTGACGAGAGTGATCTCGGCTTCCCCCGGGGTGAGCCTGCGCTCCAGACGGCGTACGCATTCGACACCGGCGAAGCCGGCGCCGACAACGAGAATCCTGGGTGGTGCCACGGTATGCGTCCCTTCTCGGGCCTACGCGGTCCTGTGCTCGCCTGCCCCGCGTTCCGGGCCGGTCACCCCTCATCCTCACCGGGCGCCGCGGAATGCGCCTCCCGGCGCAGGGGAAGGGGCGGCCCCCCGGGATGAGGGAGCCGCCCCGGCACCGTGGTACGGCGACGCGCGTCAGCCGTGCCAGGACCGCCACAGCGCCGCGTACGCGCCGTCCGCCGCCACCAGGGCGTCATGGCTGCCCAGCTCGCTGATCCGGCCGTCCTCCACGACCGCGATCACATCCGCGTCGTGGGCCGTGTGCAGCCGGTGCGCGATCGCCACGACCGTACGGCCGTCCAGCACCCGGGCCAGCGAACGCTCCAGATGGCGCGCCGCCCGCGGGTCCAGGAGCGAGGTCGCCTCGTCCAGCACGAGCGTGTGCGGATCGGCGAGGACCAGCCGGGCCAGCGCGATCTGCTGGGCCTGCGCCGGGGTGAGCGCCAGACCGCCCGAACCGACCTCCGTGTCCAGACCCCCTTCGAGCGCCCTCGCCCACCCGTCCGCGTCGACCGCCGCGAGCGAGGCCCACAGCTCCGCGTCCTGTGCCCCGTCGCGGGCGAGCAGCAGGTTGTCGCGGAGCGAACCGACGAAGACATGGTGCTCCTGGTTGACCAGGGCCACGTGTTCACGCACCCGCTCCGCCGTCATCCGGGACAGCTCGGCGCCGCCGAGGGTCACCTCCCCGGTCCGCGGGGCGTAGATCCCGGCCAGCAGCCGGCCGAGCGTCGACTTGCCCGCGCCCGAGGGGCCGACCAGTGCCAGGCGCGTGCCCGGGGCGACATCGAGCGTCACCGCGTGGAGCACGTCGACCCCGGCCCGGTACCCGAAGCGCACCTCGTCGGCCCGCACCGCGCGGCCGTCCGGTCCGACCCCGGCGTCCCCCGCGTCCGGCTCGATCTCCCGTACACCGACCAGCCGGGCCAGTGACACCTGGGCCACCTGGAGCTCGTCGTACCAGCGCAGGATCAGACCGATCGGATCGACCATCATCTGGGCCAGCAGCGCCCCCGTCGTCAGCTGTCCGACGGTGATCCAGCCCTCCAGGACGAACCACCCGCCCAGCAGCAGCACGGCGCCGAGGATCGTCACATACGTGGCGTTGATGACCGGGAACAGCACGGAGCGCAGGAAGAGCGTGTACCGCTCCCACGCCGTCCACTCCTTGATCCGCCGGTCGGAGAGCGCCACGCGCCGTGCGCCCAGACGGTGCGCCTCCACGGTCCGCCCGGCGTCCACGGTCTCCGCGAGCATCGCGGCGACCGCCGCGTATCCGGCGGCCTCCGAGCGGTACGCCGACGGGGCCCGCCGGAAGTACCAGCGGCAGCCCAGGATCAGCACCGGCATGGCGACCAGCACGGCGAGCGCGAGCGGCGGCGCGGTCACGGTGAGCGCGCCGAGCAGCAGCCCGGCCCACACCACCCCGATCGCCAGCTGCGGCACGGCCTCGCGCATCGCGTTGGCCAGCCGGTCGATGTCCGTGGTGATCCGGGAGAGCAGATCCCCCGTACCGGCCCGCTCCAGGACGCCCGGCGGCAGCCCGACCGACCGCACGAGGAAGTCCTCGCGCAGATCGGCGAGCATCTCCTCACCGAGCATCGCGCCGCGCAGCCGCATGGAGCGGGTGAACAGCGTCTGGACGACGAGCGCGATCGCGAACACCGCGGCGGTGCGTTCCAGATGCAGGTCGCTCACGCCGTTCGACAGGTCCTCGACCAGCCCGCCCAGCAGGTACGGCCCGACGATCGAGGCGATCACCGCCACCGCGTTCACCGCGACGAGCACGACGAACGGCTTGCGGTGGCGCCGCAGCAGGTCCCGTACGTAGGTCCGCACGGTCGTCGGTGTACCGACCGGCAGGGTCGTCGCCGACTCCGGGGCGGCCGGGTCGTACGCCGGTGGTGCGACGCCGATCATGCCCTCTCCTCGATTTCCTCGATCGTGTCGATCGCCTCGGTGTCCGCGATCCCGTCCAGCGCGGCCGACGCCGCGGCTTCGTCGTCGGTCTCACGGGTGACGACCGCCCGGTAGTGCGGTTCGGCGCGCAGCAGCTCGCGGTGGGTACCCACGGCCATGACCGTGCCCTCGTGGACCAGGACCACCCGGTCGGCCAGGTCCAGCAACAGCGGCGACGAGGCGAACGCGACCGTCGTACGGCCCCGGCGCAGCCGCTTGATGCCTGCCGCGACCCGGGCCTCCGTGTGCGAGTCGACAGCCGAGGTCGGCTCGTCGAGCACCAGCGCCTCCGGGTCCGTGACCAGGGACCGGGCCAGCGCGAGCCGCTGCCGCTGGCCACCGGAGAGGGACCGTCCCCGCTCGGTGATCCGGGTCCCCATCGGGTCGCCCTCCGTGTCGGGCGATGCCTGGGCCAGCGAGGCCAGCACATCACCGCACTGGGCCGCCTCCAGCGCGTCCCCGGCGGCCACCTGACCGGACGAGGGAATGTCCAGCAGCTCCCGGAGCGTGCCGGACAGCAGCACCGGATCCTTGTCCTGCACCAGTACGGCGGTCCGCGCCGAGTCCAGCGGCAGCTCGTCCAGCGGTATGCCGCCGAGCAGCACCGAAGGGGCCGTCGCGACACCCGCGCCGAAGTCCTCGCGGCTGTCGCTCCCCGTGTCCTCGCCGGTCTCCGGACCGGTCTGGACATGCCCGCCGAGCCGCTCGGCCAGCCGGCCCGCCTCGTCCGGATCACCGCAGACCACGGCCGTGAAGAGGCCCTGGGGGGCCATCAGACCGGTGACGGGGTCGTACAGATCGCCCGAGGGGACCTGGTCGTTCCCGATCGTGGCGGGCTGCGCGCTGCGGTGCAGCGACAGCACCCGGACCGCGCGCTGCGCGGAGGGACGGGAGAAGGAGTACGCCATGGCGATCTCCTCGAAGTGCCGCAGCGGGAACAGCATCAGCGTCGCCGCGCTGTACACCGTGACCAGCTGGCCCACATCGATCTTCCCGTCGCGGGCCAGCGCCGCCCCGTACCAGACCAGTGAGATCAGCAGAACTCCCGGCAGCAGGACCTGGATCGCCGAGATCAGGGCCCACATCCGCGCGCTGCGCACGGCGGCCCTGCGGACCTCCTGGGAGGCGCGCCGGTAGCGGCCGAGGAAGAGTTCCTCACCGCCGATGCCGCGCAGGACCCGCAGACCGGCGACCGTGTCGGAGGCCAGCTCGGTCGCCCTGCCCGCCTTCTCGCGCTGGACGTCCGCGCGCCGGGTGGCCCGGGGCAGCAGCGGCAGTACGGCCAGTGCCAGCACCGGCATGGCGATCGCCACCAGGACGCCGAGGGAGGGCAGATAGATCACGAGGCCGACGCAGATCAGCACGAGTGCGGTGGCGGCGGCGGCGAAGCGGGAGAGCGCCTCGACGAACCATCCGATCTTCTCCACATCGCCGGTGGATACGGCGACGACCTCGCCCGCGGCGACCCGGCGGGTCAGCGCGGAGCCCAGCTCGGCGGTCTTGCGGGCCAGCAGCTGCTGGACCCGGGCGGCGGCGGTGATCCAGTTGGTGATCGCGGTCCGGTGGAGCATGGTGTCGCCGACCGCGATGAGCACGCCGAGGACCACGATCAGCCCGCCGGACAGTGCGAGCCGCTCGCCGGAACGGTCGATGACGGCCTGGACGGTGACACCCACGGCGAGCGGGAGTCCGGCGATCGCCAGCTGGTGGAGCAGTCCCCAGGAGAGGGACTTGAGCTGACCGGCGAGCTGATTGCGCCCGAGCCAGTACAGGAAGCGTGGGCCTGAACGGACATCGGGATCGCCAGGATCCGAATACGGAAGATCGCGAATGTGCATGACGTCCCAGGGCTCTGAGGGGTGGGATCCACGAAGGATCCCGACGTACGGTGCGGGGGAGCAAACGGTGCAATGCTCGCTTCCGGCACCGGCCCGGGGCAACTGGTTTTCCGCTGGGGGGACGTTGGGCGGTGGTCGGGTTCGCGCCCACCGGCCGGGGCCGGGGTTCCGCACCGGTCGGCGCGGAACCCCGTGCCGTCACCCGGCGGTCTTCTCCGAGTCCATACCGGAACGGGCCTTCTTCCACTCACCGCGGGTGAAGTCCGGTATCTGCTGCGGGGCGCCCTTGGCCTTGATGGACAGATGGCTGAGCGGAACGGGCGCCGTCCAGGTCGCCGCGTCGTACACATCGAAGTCCGGGACGAGCCCGAGCCGCATGCACTGCATCAGCCGGAACACCATCATGTAGTCCATACCGCCGTGACCACCGGGCGGGTTGGCGTGCTCCTTCCACAGCCAGTGGTCCCATTCGGCGTACTGGGAGAAGTCCGCCCACTGGTCGTTGGTGTGGTCGGGCTCGATGTAGATGCGGGCCGGGTAGTCCTCGAAGACGCCCCGGGTGCCGCCGAGGCTGTTGATGCGTGAGTAGGGGTGCGGCGTCGACACGTCGTGCTCCAGCCGGATGACCCTGCCCTTGGCCGTCTGGACCAGGCTGATCGTCCGGTCGCTCTCGATGTAGGTCTCCTTCCAGCTGGGATCGCCGGCCGGCATGTGCTCCTTCCGGTAGGCCGCGAGACCGAGCGCGGGGGACCCGACGCTGGTGATGCTGACGGCGCGGTCCCCGCGGTTGATGTCCATGTAGTTGGATACCGGACCGAACCCGTGGTTGGGGTACAGGTCGCCGCGCAGCCTGGTGTGCCAGAGCCGGCGCCAGGGCCCCTCGTAGTAGTCGGGGTCGAACATCAGGCCGCGCAGATCGTGGTTGTACGCGCCCGCGCCGTGCAGCAGATCGCCGAAGAGACCGGCGTGCGCCATGCGCAGGACGCGCAGTTCGTTGCGGCCGTAACAGCAGTTCTCCAGCTGCATGCAGTGTCGCCGGGTGCGCTCGGAGAGGTCGACCAGCTCCCAGAGCTGGTCCAGCCGCAGAGCGATCGGACACTCCACACCGACATGCTTGCCGTTGAGCATGGCGGTCTTCGCCATCTCGAAGTGGAAGTCCCAGGGCGTCGCGACGTAGACGAAGTCGATGTCCCCGCGCTCGCAGAGGTTCTCGTAGTCGTCCTCACCGTTGGTGTAGACGGCGGGCGCCGGCTGACCGGCGGCGGTGACCTTGGCGGAGGCTCTCTCGGCCTTGGCCTTCACCGGGTCGCAGACGGCCATGACCTGCACGCCGGGAACGGCGAGGAAGAGATCGATCATGCTGCCGCCGCGGTTGCCCAGGCCCACGATGCCGACCCGGACGGTGGAACGCCCGTCGAAGGGCACGCCGGCCATGGTGCGGCCCTTGCGCGCGGGCGCGGCGGCGGTGTCCTGACCGGGGAGCGCGGCGGCCGGCCCGGGGGAGGCGGCGGACGCCGCGCCGGCGCCCAGGCCGCCGAGGCCGAGTCCGGCACCGGCCACTCCCGCCGTCGTCCGGAGCACGGAACGACGGCTCGGCGAGCTGTCGTTGGTGTCCTGCGGTCCGTTCCCGTGCTGTGCGTCGTCGTTCATCGAGCCTCCCGGTGGGATGGGGGTTCTGACGGTGCGCGTGCGGATCCGGGGCCCCGGCTGTGCGGCGGGGCCCGAACCTCGGTATGGACCTTGGACGTTGAGGCTCGGGGTGCGCAAGGGATGCAATTGGACTCTCGCGCCGAAACCATGGACTTTCGTCCCGGCGGCGAGCGGCGGGCGGCAGGAGGCCGGGCCGCGCCGCGCCGGTCCGCACCGGGGCGCGGGCAGCGCGAAGCGGGCGGTGCCGCCCGGTCATGTCACAGGGAGCGCTACGGACGGTCGCCCGGTCCCGGCTCGCCGCCGGGCGACCGCCGTCGGCTCAGGCGGACGGCCGGGTGGCCCGCTCCAGCTCCATCAGTACGGAGTGGTACTGCCGCCCGGTCGCCCGGTCCATTCCGATCTCGCACATCCGGTTCGCCGACAGATAGGCGTCGTACTCCCGGCTGTTGACCTCGGCGGCCTCCTTCGCGGTCGCCGAAGCCGTCAGCTCCTTGTGCAGCATGCCCCGGTCGCCCGCGAAGGCGCAGCACCCGGCATCGTCGGGGATGACCACCTCGTCGGCACAGGCCTCGGCGAGCGTGCGCAACTGCGCCACATCTCCCAGGTGTTCCATCGAGCATGTCGGGTGCAGGACGGCGGAGCCGGTCCTGCGGAGCACCGTCAGCTCCGGCAGCAGCTCGTCGGCAGCCCAGACCAGGGAGTCGAGAACGGTCAGCTCCCGGTGGAGCTCCAGGTTGTCCTCGGTGAGATACGGCACCACCTCATGCGCGATGCCCAGCGTGCAGGACGAGGCGTCGACGACCAGCGGCAGCTTTCCGCCCGCCGTCCATCCCCACGCCGCCTCCACGATGCGGTTGGCCATCACCGCGTTGCCCGCGTCGTACCCCTTGGAGTGCCAGATCGTCGAGCAGCAGGTCCCCGCGACGTCCTCGGGGATCCACACCGGCTTCCCGGCCCGTGCCGACACGGCCACCACGGCCTCGGGCAGGGAGGGCTCCCGCTGCCGGTCCGGCCCCGAGAAGATGCGGTTCACACACGCCGGGTAGTACACCGCGCTCGCACCGACGCGTGTTGTCGCGGGCAGCTTGCGGGCGGCGGCGCCGGGGATCTCCGGCAGCCATTCCGGTACGAGGTCGGGGCGCACGGCCTTGCGGGCCAGCCCGGTCACGGACTCCAGCAGCCGGTCACCGATCTTGTCGGCCGCCGCGACGGCCAGCCGGGCCGAGGCCTCCACCGTCTTGAAGTTCTTCGCGGTGAGGGCGGCGATCCGCTCCTCGCGCGGCGAGTGCCGGCGGTGACGGAAGTCCTTCATCATCGCGCCCGTGTCGATACCGACCGGGCAGGCCAGCTTGCAGGTGGAGTCGCCCGCGCAGGTGTCCACGGCGTCGTAGCCGTAGGCGTCGAGCAGGCCGGTCTCCACCGGGGAGCCGTCGGGCTGACGCATCATCTCCCGGCGCAGCACGATCCGCTGGCGCGGCGTGGTGGTCAGATCCTGGCTGGGGCAGGTGGGTTCGCAGAAGCCGCACTCGATGCACGGATCGGCGACCGCCTCCACCTTCGGGATCGTCTTCAGCCCGCGCAGATGGGCCAGGGGATCGCGGTCGAGGACGATACGGGGAGCCAGGATCCCGGAGGGGTCGATGACCTGCTTGGTGCGCCACATCAGCTCTGTCGCCCGCGGCCCCCACTCCAGCTCCAGGAACGGCGCGATGTTGCGCCCGGTGGCGTGCTCCGCCTTGAGCGACCCGTCGAAGCGGTCCACGACGAGGGTGCAGAAGTCCTCCATGAACGCGGCGTACCGCTCGACGTCGGAGGGCCGCGCGGCGTCGAACGCGAGCAGGAAGTGCAGATTGCCGTGGGCCGCGTGACCCGCGACGGCGGCGTCGAAGCCGTGCTCCGCCTGGAGTCCGAGCAGTGCCTCGCACGCGGCGGCGAGCTGCGACGGCGGGACCGCGAAGTCCTCCGTGATCAGTGTCGTACCCGAGGGGCGGGAGCCGCCGACCGCGGTGACGAACGCCTTGCGGGCCTTCCAGTAGCCGGAGATCGTCCGGGTGTCCCGCGTGAACTCATTGGTGACGGAGGCGGCCGGTGCGACCAGGTCGAGGTCCGCGACCACCTCGCCCGCCGCCCGCTCGTAGGCCTCCTGCCCGGCCTCGTCCGGGGCACGGAACTCCACGAGCAGCGCGGCGGTCTCCTTGGGCAGCGCCGCCCAGTCCGTCGGGACTCCCTGGACGCTGACCGAGGCGCGCAGGGTGTTGCCGTCCATGAGCTCCACCGCGATGGCGCCCGCCTCGTTGAACCGCGGAACGGCGGCCGCGGCGGCGGTCAGCGACGGGAAGAAGAGCAGTGCCGTGGAGATCCGCCGGTCCAGCGGCAGCGTGTCGAAGACGACCTCGGATATGAAGCCGAACGTGCCCTCGGAGCCGACCATCAGCCCGCGCAGGATCTCCACGGGGGTCGAGCCGTCGAGGAAGGCGTCGAGGCGGTAGCCGTTGGTGTTCTTGATCTCGTACTTGGCGCGGATCCGGGCGATGAGCGCGGTGTCCGCCTCGATCTCCGCCTTGAGGGCCAGCAGGTCCTCGCACAGCTGCGGCTCGGCGCGGGCCAGCGCTCCGTCGGCGTCGGGATCGGCCGTGTCGACGACCGTGCCGCTGGGCAGGACGAAGGTCAGCGAGGCGACGGTGCGGTACGAATTGCGGGTCGTCCCGGCCGTCATCCCGGAGGCGTTGTTGGCGACGACCCCGCCGATGGTGCAGGCGATGGCGCTGGCCGGGTCGGGGCCCAGCAGCCGTCCGTGCCGGGCGAGCGTGGCGTTCGCCCGCATGACGGTGGTCCCCGGCCGGATCCGGGCCCGCGCGCCGCCGTCCAGGACCTCGATCCCCGTCCAGTGCTGACGTACGTCGACGAGGATGTCCTCGCCCTGGGCCTGGCCGTTCAGGCTGGTGCCCGCGGCCCGGAAGACGACGTCGCGGCCCTTGTCGTGCGCGTACGACAGGATCGCCGAGATGTCGTCGATGTCCTCGGGGACCAGGACGACCTGCGGAAGGAACCGGTAGGGGCTCGCGTCGGAGGCGTACCGCACGAGGTCGGAGACCTTCCACAGCACCTTGCCGGCGCCGAGCAGCGCGGTCAGCTCGGAGCGCAGCGGCTCGGGGGTGCCCTGCGCGTTCCGGTCGGGCACCCGGTCGGGTGAGGGCTCACGCACCGTACCGGGACGAAGGGCTTCCGGGTTCGGCTCCAGCAACGGCATGTCAAAGTCCCATCAGGCAGCTCGGCGCGGTACCCCGCGCCCGTTCCCTTTCAGCATGTCAGCAGTGCCGCTCGGGCATTCCGTCGACCAGGGCTGACAGCAGTCCGCCGAGCACCTCGCGCTGATCGGCGGTCAATGGGGCCAGGATCTCCTCTGCGGCGGCCCGGCGCGCGCTGCGCAGGGAGCGCAGCGTGGCGCGCCCCTCGTCGGTGATCTCGATGCGCACCACCCGGCGGCTGTCGGGATCAGCGGCACGCCGCACCCGGCCGGCCGCCTCCAGGGCGTCCACCAGGGTGGTCACGGCCCGCGGCACGACGTCCAGGCGCCGGGCGATATCGGCCATCCGGGGCGCGGCGTCGTACTGCGCGACGGTGCGCAGCAGCCGGAACTGCGCGGGGGTGATGCCGGCCGGCTCCAGCTGGCGGCTCTGGATGCGGTGGAGCCTGCGCGTCAGCCGCAGCAGTTGCTCGGCCAGCAGGCCGTCGGAGTCGGGGGAGTCCATGCGGGAACAATATCAGGACTCCGTTCATTGTGAGTATAGGTAACAATGAGCTATGCTCTTCGAATCCTGACATGCGTCTGTGTCTCAAGCCCGGCGAAGGAGCACATGAAACCCGACGTACCTACGTGGACACCCCCGCCCGGGGATGCCGCCCAGCCGCCCGCCGAGCTGCGCCGCATCTTCCGGCTCTTCCGTCCCTACCGCGGCCGGCTCGCGCTGGTCGGGCTGCTGGTCGGCGCCTCGTCACTGGTGTCGGTCGCCTCCCCGTTCCTGCTCCGCGAGATCCTGGACACCGCGATCCCGCAGGGACGCACGGGGCTGCTCACGCTGCTCGCCCTCGGCATGATCCTCACCGCCGTGATGAACAGCGTGTTCGGCGTCCTGCAGACCCTGATCTCCACCACGGTCGGCCAGCGGGTCATGCACGATCTGCGCACCGCCGTCTACACCCAGCTCCAGCGGATGCCGCTGGCCTTCTTCACCAGGACCCGCACGGGTGAGGTGCAGTCCCGCATAGCCAACGACATCGGTGGCATGCAGGCGACGGTCACCTCCACCGCGACGTCGCTGGTTTCCAACCTCACCGCGGTCATCGCCACCGTCGTCGCCATGCTGGCGCTGGACTGGCGGCTGACCGTGGTCTCCCTGCTCCTGCTGCCCGTGTTCGTCTGGATCAGCCGCCGCGTCGGCCGGGAGCGCAAGAAGATCACCACGCAGCGCCAGAAGCAGATGGCCGCCATGGCGGCCACGGTCACCGAGTCCCTCTCGGTCAGCGGAATCCTGCTGGGCCGCACCATGGGCCGCTCGGACTCCCTCACCCGGGGATTCGCCGAGGAGTCCGAGCGGCTGGTCGACCTGGAAGTGCGCTCCAGCATGGCCGGACGGTGGCGGATGTCGACGATCGGCATCGTCATGGCGGCCATGCCCGCCGTCATCTACTGGGCCGCAGGTCTCACCCTCCGGTCCGGTGGCACGGCCGTCTCCATCGGCACGCTGGTCGCGTTCGTCTCGCTCCAGCAGGGCCTGTTCCGTCCGGCCGTGAGCCTGCTGTCCACGGGTGTGCAGATGCAGACCTCCCTCGCGCTCTTCCAGCGGATCTTCGAGTATCTCGACCTCGACGTGGACATCACCGAGCCCGAGAACCCGGTCCGTCTGGAGAAGGTCCGCGGAGAAGTCGCCTTCGAGGACGTCGACTTCAGTTACGACGAGAAGAGCGGCCCGACCCTCACCGGCATCGATGTGAAGGTGCCGGCGGGCGGCAGCCTGGCCGTCGTCGGGCCCACCGGCTCCGGCAAGTCCACCCTCAGCTATCTGGTGCCCCGCCTGTACGACGTCACCGGCGGCCGGGTGACGCTGGACGGCGTCGATGTGCGGGACCTGGACTTCGACACCCTCGCCCGCGCGGTCGGCGTGGTCTCCCAGGAGACGTATCTCTTCCATGCGTCGGTCGCGGAGAATCTGCGCTTCGCCAAGCCGGACGCCACCGGTGAGGAGATCGAGGCCGCGGCGCGTGCCGCGCAGATCCACGACCACATCACGTCCCTGCCCGACGGGTACGACACGCTGGTCGGCGAGCGCGGGTACCGCTTCTCGGGCGGCGAGAAACAGCGGCTGGCGATCGCCCGCACGATTCTCCGGGACCCCCCGGTGCTGATCCTCGACGAGGCGACCAGCGCCCTGGACACCCGTACGGAACACGCTGTGCAACAGGCGATCGACTCCCTCTCGGCGGGGCGCACGACGATCACCATCGCGCACCGGCTCTCCACGGTCCGCGACGCGGACCAGATAGTCGTCCTGGACGGCGGCCGAACGGCCGAGCGCGGTACGCACGAGGAGCTGCTCGGCCGGGGCGGGCGCTACGCGGCCCTGGTCCGCCGCGACGCCCAGCCCGTCCCGGCGGTGTCATGAGCTCCGGCGGTGTCATGAGCTGCGGAAACGGCAGCGCCGCCGCTCCCGTGGGACGGGGAGCGGCGGCGCCGGTGGTGCGATGGTCAGACGAGCCAACCCACGAAGTGGACGATGCCGGCAAGCAGGTTGGTGAGGAAGTTCATCTGGTGCTTCTCCTTGTTGCGTGATGCATATGTGGGACTGCGCAGTCGCGGTCTGCAGCCCGTTGCCTGCGCTCTGTAATCATCAGGCCCCGCACCGGAGTTGAGCAACGAAAATCGATACGATCACACGTTCCAGCGAACACCCGCTCCCTTGTTCGTGCGTTCTGTCTGTTCGGGCGCTGTTCGTGTCGTCGATGCCGAGGTCCGGGACGAGGGCGGCGGTGCGGGTTACCGTGCCCGCATGGTGAACGAGTCCCCGGACGTTCGGCCCCGCCGTGGAATGCGTCCGACGCGACGCGGACGGCTGGTCCTCCTGGTCGGCGCGGTGCTCGTCGTGGCGGCGGCCGTACTGATTCCCCTGCTGCTGATCAGCGGATCGGAAGAGAAGAAGCCGCAGCCGCGCACACTCCTGATTCCCGAGGGCCGACGGGCCTCCCAGGTGTACGAGGCCATCGACAGGGCCCTCGGTGTCGCGGCAGGCACCACCGGGAAGGCGGTGCCGACCGCGGGCCTCGCACTCCCGGCCGAGGCCCGGGGCAACCCGGAGGGGTACCTCTTCCCCGCCACGTACCCCGTCGATTCCGGCACCACCCCCGAGAGCCTGCTGCGCTACATGGTGGACACCGCCCTCAAGCGTTTCGGCGCGGACCACATCACCGCCGGGGCGCAACGCAACAGCGTCTCCGTCTACCAGACGGTCACGATCGCCAGCGTGGTGCAGGCCGAGGCCGACACCGGGACCGACATGGGCAAGGTGGCCCGCGTCGTCTACAACCGGCTGGCCCGCGACATGCCCCTCCAGATGGATTCCACGCTCAACTACGCGCTGAAGCGTTCCACCCTGGACACCACGACCGGGGACACCCGGATCGACAGCCCGTACAACAGCTACGAGCACAAGGGACTGCCGCCGACGCCCATCGGCAATCCGGGGGAGCAGGCCATGAAGGCGGCGATCAGCCCGACGCCCGGACCCTGGCTGTACTTCGTCACCGTCAAGCCGGGCGACACCCGCTTCACCGACAGTTACGCGGAGCAGATGAAGAACGTCGAGGAATTCAACCGCAACCGCCGCGCCGCCACGCCGGGCTGAGCTGTCACGACGGTCCGAGCCGTCACGGCGGGCCGCCACGCCGGGCTGACCAGTGCCCCGCGGGAGCGGGAGTACGCAAGCCGCTTCCGGACGGCTCGGGTCAGGCGGGAACGGCCGCCGGGGCCTCCTCGCGTCCGGCCCCGTCCAGCAGGCGCCGGACCGACCGGACCGCCGCCCGCCCCGCCCGGTTGGCGCCGATGGTGCTGGCGGAGGGGCCGTACCCCACGAGATGCACGCGCCCGTCCCGTACGGCCCGGGTGTCCTCGGCCCGGATGCCGCCTCCCGGCTCGCGGAGCTTCAGCGGCGCCAGATGGTCGACGGCGGGCCGGAAACCGGTCGCCCAGAGAATCACATCGGCCTCGACCGTCCGCCCGTCCTCCCAGGCCACCCCGGTCGGCGTGATCCGGTCGAACATCGGGAGCCGGTCGAGAACCCCTTGTTCGCGGGCGCGCCGGACGGCATCGGTGAGCGGCAGGCCCGTGACGCTCACCACGCTCTGCGGCGGCAGCCCGCGCCGTACCCGCTCCTCCACCATCGCCACGGCGGCCCGCCCCTGCTCCTCGCCGAAGGGCCCCTCCCGGAAGACCGGCTCCCGCCGCGTCACCCAGTACGTCGCGGCGGCGACCTCGGCGATCTCCATCAGGTGCTGAGTGCCGGAGGCGCCGCCACCGACGACGATCACGCGCTGACCGGCGAACTCCCAGGGCCCCGGGTAGTCCGCCGTGTGCAGCTGGCGCCCCAGGAAGGTTTCCTGCCCCGGGTAGCGCGGCCAGAAGGGCCGGTCCCAGGTACCCGTCGCGTTGATCAGCGCACGTACGGCGTAGGTGCCCTCGGAGGTCTCGACGAGCAGCCGCCGGCCGTCCCCCTCGCGCACGGCGCTCACCTCGACCGGGCGGTGCACCCGGAGCCCGAAGCGGTGTTCGTACGCCTCGAAGTACTCACCGATCACCTCGGACGAGGGCCGGCTGTCGTCGGCACCCGTCAGCTCCATCCCGGGCAGCGCGTGCATCCCGTGGACCTTGCCGTACGTCAGTGAGGGCCAGCGGAACTGCCAGGCGCCGCCCGGACGGGGCGCGTGGTCGAACACCACGAAGTCCCGGTCCGGCTCCAGGCCGGAGCGCCGCAGATGGTATGCGGCGGACAGCCCCGCCTGCCCGGCGCCGATCACGGCCACGTCCAGCTCGCGCACCCCAAATTCGTTCACGCTTCTACTAACTGCGGGGGGTTCCTGGATCTTCCCGCCCGGAGGATCCAGGAACCCGGCTCCGGCATCCCGCGGCTCAGCGCCCCCCGGCCACCAGCAACGGTGCCCCGCCCGGCGCGGATGCCGGACGGCCACGGGCCCCGGGAACCCCCAGCAGCGGGGAGGCCGGGACGGTCGACAGCAGCCCGCGGGCCGCCAGCTCGGGAGTCACGCCCTCACCGAACCAGTACGCCTCCTCCAGATGCGGATAGCCGGAGAGCACGAAGTGCTCCACGCCCAGCGCGTGGTACTCCTCGATCCGGTCGGCGACCTCCGCATGGCTGCCGACCAGTGCCGTACCCGCACCGCCCCGCACCAGGCCGACGCCCGCCCAGAGATTCGGCGAGATCTCCAGGTTGTCGCGCGAGCCGCCGTGCAGCGCCAGCATCCGCCGCTGCCCGACCGACTCGCTCCGGCCCAGTGCCTGCTGCGCCGCCGCGACCGTCTCGGGGTCGAGATCCCCGAGCAGCCGGTCGGCCGTCGCCCAGGCCTCGCGCGAGGAGTCCCGCGAGATGGTGTGCAGCCGGATCCCGAAGCGCACGGTGCGCCCCTGTTCCTCCGCCAGCCCGCGAATCCAGTCGGTCTTCTCCTTCACGGCGGCCGGCGGCTCGCCCCAGGTGAGATAGACATCGGCGTGCGCCGCCGCCACCGGCCCGGCCGCCGCCGACGAGCCGCCGAAGAAGATGTCGGGCAACGGGTCCGGCGGCAGGGCCGTCAGCCCGCCCTCCACCTGATAGTGCTCCCCGTCGAAGTCGTACGGGCGTCCGCTCCACGCGCCCCGCACCACCGAGAGGAACTCCGCGGTCCGGGCGTAGCGGCGGTCGTGGTCGAGATGGTCCCCGAAGCGCCGCTGCTCCGTGGAATCACCACCGGTCACCACATTGAGCAGCAGCCGTCCCCGTGTGATCCGCTGGTAGGTCGCGGCCATCTGGGCGGCCAGCACCGGCGAGATCACCCCGGGCCGGAACGCCACCAGGAACTTCAGCCGCTCGGTGTGCTGGGCCAGTGCGACCGTGGTGAGCCAGGCGTCCTCGCACCAGGTGCCGGTGGGCGTCAGCACGGCCTCGAAACCCAGCTGCTCCGCGGCCTTCGCTATCTGCGCCAGATACTCGATGTCGGGAGCGCGCACCCCGGACACCGGCGTGATCCGGTCGCGCCCGATGCCGCCGTCCGTGTAGGCGTGGCGGTCGACGAGGGTCCGGCCGTCGCCGCCGGTGGGCAGGAACCAGTGCAGATGAACGTTCACGAGGAGGCCTTTCGGTACGAGCGGGGAGCCGCGGACGACGGGGGGAGGCCGCGGTTGAAACGGGTGTCGACGTAGTCGGCGAAGGAGAAGCGCCGGGGGATCAGCTTCAGCTCGGCGAAGGTGTCGGCGATCCGCTGCTCGGAGGCGATCGCGGCCGCGTCGACGGCCACCGGGACGCGGGTTCCGTAGGAGAGCCTCACGGCGTCCAGCGCCACCTCGTACGGCAGGCCCGTCTCCTTCGCCCAGACCCCCGCCCAGGCCTCCGGGTGCTCGAAGACCCATTTCTGCGCGCGCTGGAGGCGGACGAGCAGATCCCCGATGGCCCTGGACTTCTGCTCGTCCTTGAGGGCGCCGGGCGAGGCCACCTGGAATCCGAGCCCGTTGACCACTCCCTCACCCGTGGTGAGCACCCGCGCGTCGGCGGTCCGCAGGATCTGCGAGGTGTACGGGTCCCAGATCGCCCAGGCGTCCACCTTGCCCCGGCTGAACGCGGCGAGCGCGTCGGCCGGCTGGAGGTACTTCAGCTCCACGTCCGGGATGCCGAGTCCGGCCTTCTCCAGCGAAGCCACCAACTGGTAGTGCGCGGAACTGCCCTGGGCCACGGCGATCGACTTGCCCCGGAGCTGGGCGGGCCGCCTCAGCGGGGAGTCCTCGGGCACCACGATGGCCTCGCCCGCCGAAGAACCGTGGGTGGCTCCCACCACGACGATCTTCGAGCCGGAGCCCGCGGCGAAGACGGGAGGTGTATTGCCCACTCCGCCCACATCGACCGCCTGGGCACTGACGGCCTCCAGAAGGGGCGGGCCGGAGGTGAAGGTCGACCATGCGATGCGGTAGCCGAGATCGTCGAGCTCACCGGAGGCCCGCAGGATGGCCTCGTAACCACCTTTCTGATCACCGACATCGAGGACGAGACGGCCCTTGCCGTCGGTGCTGTCCGAGGTGGTGGCGGAGGAGGCGCCGCCGCAGGCGGCGAGCAGCAGGGTGAGGGGCAGGAACAGCGCGGGCAGGGTACGTCGTCTCATGATCACTCCGAAGAGGTCCGTCCGGGGGTGCGCCGGGCCGTACGGGGACGGGGAAGAGGGAGGGGGAAGAGGGAGGGAGCGGGGGCGGGGCGGGGCTCAGACGGCCTTGTGCGCTGCGGCATCCGGACCCTCGACACCCAACTCGGCCAGGAGCCGGGAGCGCAGAGCGGCGAACCCGGGGGCGCCGGCATCGCGTGGCCGGTCCAGGGCGACCGGAGCGTCGTACGCGATCCCCCCGTCCCGCATCACCAGCACCCGGTCGGCGAGCAGCAGCGCCTCGTCCACGTCGTGGGTGACCAGCAGCACCGCGCAGCCGCGCCGCTGCCAGAGTTCGGCCACCAGGCGCTGCGCCCGGATCCGGGTCAACGCGTCGAGCGCGCCGAACGGTTCGTCGAGCAGCAGCAGGTCGGGCTCCCGGGCCAGGGCTCGGGCCAGGGACGCGCGCTGGGCCTCCCCGCCGGAGAGCGTCCTGGGCCAGGCCCCGGCCAGCCTCCCGAGTCCGACCTCCTCCAACGCCCGTTCCGCGACCGCTCGTCCGGGCTTTCCGGGCAGTCCGAGCAGGACATTGCGCCAGACCCGCTTCCAGGGCATCAGCCGGGGTGTCTGGAAGGCGACGGCCCGTCGGCGGGGCACGAGAACGGTGCCGTCGATCTCCCGGTCGAGACCGGCAAGCACCCGCAGGAGCGTGGACTTCCCGCAGCCGCTGCGCCCCAGCAGGGCGGTGAACTCCCCGGCCCGCAGGGTGAGATCGAGACCGTCGAGGACCGGGCGCCCGTCGAAGACGCGGGTCAGCCCCGCGACCCGTACGGCGGCATCCGGTCCCTCGGGCCGGGCGGGGATACGGGTGGTCACTGGCCCGTGAAGGTCGGTCGCCATTGCAGCAGCAGCCTTTCGAGAGTCCGGACGACGGCATCGGCGGCGAGGCCGAGGAAGGCGTAGACGACCAGGCAGACGACGATCACATCGGTGCGGAAGAACTCCCGGGCCTGGTTCATCAGGAAGCCGATCCCCGCGTCGGCGTTGACGGACTCGCCGAAGACGAGCGCCAGCCAGGCGGTGGCGAGGGAGTACCGCAGTCCGGTCATGGCCCCGGGCAGTGCTCCCGGCAGCACCACATGACGCACCATGGCCCACCTGCTGAGCCCCAACGACTGGCCCGCCTCGATGAGTTGGGCGTCCACGCCCCGTATGCCGGCATAGACGTTGAGGTACAGATGGAAGGTGACCCCGAGTGCGACGAGCGCCACCTTCGGAGCCTCACCGATGCCGAGCCAGATGATGAAGAGCGGTATCAGCCCCACCCACGGGACGGTGCGGAGCATCTGTACGGTCGCGTCCACGAGGTCCTCGCCCAGCCGGGACAGCCCCGAGACCAGCGCGAGCGCCGTTCCGGCCACTCCGCCGAGCAGCAGACCGGCGGCCACCCGCTGGAGCGACACCGCCATGGCGGAGGGCAGTGTCCCGTCAGCGATCAGACCGGACCCGGCCCGCGCGATGGTGCCGGGCGAGGCGAGCACATCGGGGTGCAGAACGCCCGTGGCACTGAACACCTGCCACAGGGCGAGCAGCAGCAGCGGACCGACCGTTCGGCGCAGCCGGCGCGGAACGGACCGCAGACGCGTCCCGCGGGCGGACGAAGGGAGTACGGGTTCGAGATCCGGCGGACCGGCCCTCGGGCCGGAGGACGCGACCGGATCGATGGGCGGGCCTGGTGGTGGGGCGGAAGCGGGGGCATGGCCGAGGGTCATGAGGGCTCCACGAGCAGTCCACGGACAGGGGCGGGGAACAGCGGAACGGCGCCACCCGCGTCCTACGCACCCGCACCCCCGCTACGGCGGTGGCACAGGCATCACGCCACGGTCCCGGCGGACCGGGACCCGGTGGGGGCATGTAGGGCGAAGGGGCGCGCACCCGCTCGGAGCGGTGGAACGGAACGCCCGGTCAGAACGGGCGGAACATGCGCTGGGAGAACGTCAGCAGCCGCGGCGACACGCGGCGGAGGCCACCCGCAGCAGGTCGATGTGACCGCGCGAAGTGAGCAGAGCTGATCGGAACATGTCGCTGAACGTAGCGACGCGCTGCGGAACCGGTCAATGGCGTCTCGGCACGTGGACGTGCCGTCTTGCCGCTCGGGCGGGAGGATGAAGCCATGGCCGACAGCTTCACCACCAGTGTTCTGCACATCACCACCGGCTCCACGGAGACCGTCACCGACCTGACCCATGACTGCGAGGTTTTCCTCACCCGCACCGCGAACGGCCGGGACGGTCTGCTGAACGTCTTCGTGCCGCACGCCACCGCGGGAATCGCCGTCCTGGAAGTCGGCGCGGGCAGCGACGACGACCTCCTCGCGGCCCTGCACACATTGCTGCCCGCCGACGAACGCTGGCAGCACCGCCACGGCAGCCCCGGCCACGGCCGCGACCATGTGCTGCCGGCCCTCGTCCCCCCGCACGCCACCCTGCCGGTCATCGCCGGACAGCTGGCACTGGGGACCTGGCAGTCGGTGTGCCTGGTCGACACGAACACCAGCAATACCGACCGTGACGTCCGGCTGAGTTTCCTGGGCTGACCAGGATCGTTCGCGAGGGTCCCGGAGCCGTCCGGTTCTTGGTGGCTCTGAGCGATCGAACGGGGGGCGCGTCGCAGGGTGAGGACCTGGATGTGCTCGAACAGCCATCGGGCCGTGCGCTCGGGTGACGCCAGGTGCCGGGCGCGCACTGCCACCCGTCTCGAAGGGGATTCGAGAGGCGGACAGCACGCGCGGACCTGCCATCCCGTGCACCGGCATGCCACCCCGTGCACCGGCGTGCGACGGCGGGCACGGGGCAGGCGGGGCAGGGGGCTGAGAGCGCCGTGAAGTGGCGGCGGACCACCGGCGGACCGAACCTGAATGGGCGGGGCACCCGCCCGGCGAGACGAGCAGAGACATGAACCTGGCTGTCCCACCTCGTGGAGGTTTTCGATGACAACGGTGTGCCCGGGGCGTGGACACGCACGGTGGATCGCCCACCACCACGTCGGGGCGACGGCCGGCGACCGGCCCGGTGAGGCCGCCGTGCGGCACGCCCGGGACGCGGGGCGCGGTGGACGGCAGGCACTCCTGGTGTACTCCGGACTCCGCGATGTCGAGGAGACGTTCCGGAGGCTCGCTGCCACCGGTCCGCGCCGCTCGGCGACGGACCGGGCCCGCGTACCCTGCGGTCCTGCGGCACTCCGACGACCGCCGCGGCTGCGGGCCCAGGGCCTGACGGGCGCCGACGAAGACGCAGAGGAACCGGTGGTCGTCCGTGCCGAACGCAGCTGACCGTGCCAGGCGTATGACCGTTGTCCGCGATGGTCCGATTCTGATCGACGGGCCGGTGGAGATCGTCCAGGAGGACGGCACGATCGCCGCTTCCGACCGGTTCGTCGTCGCCGTCTGCGCCTGTCGGCGCAGCCGCGCGTACCCCTGGTGCGACACCAGTCACCGCAGACGTACGAAGCCCTCCGGCGCCGGCCGCCGCGAGGACTGCGACCGGCCGTCCGGCAGCGACCCGAAGGGCTCCCATGACGGTGACCCCCACTGACCACAGCCCTGCCGGCCCGGCCGTTCCCACCTCCCGGGGACCGCTGTCGGCAGGTCTGTTCGCAGCCCTCGCCTCGCCGCGGCAGGCACCTCCCGGGGTGGACGAGGCCGCAGCCGCCGACCCGTACGGGGAGGATCTGCAACTGGCCCTCTACGTACTCTACGAACTGCACTACCGGGGCTTCGCCGACGTCGCCGAGGACCGTGAGTGGGACCCGGTGCTCATGCCGTTGCGCCGGGCGCTCGAACAGCGTTTCCTCGGCGCTCTGCGGGCAGACGTCCCTTCCGGACGCTCGACGGACGTGGTCTTCGGTGAACTGCTGGCCGAACCCACCGACCCACGCGGCGGTATCGCCCACCATCTGGAGCAGGAGGGAGAGCTGTGGCAGATCCGCGAACACGCGGCTCTGCGCTCGCTCTACCACCTCAAGGAGGCGGACCCGCACGCCTGGGTGATCCCCCGGCTGCGCGGACGGGCCAAGGCCGGCATGGTCGCCATCGAGTACGACGAGTTCGGCGCCGGGCGGGCCGAGGACATTCATGCCCAGCTCTTCACCGAGCTGATGGATGACCTCGGTCTGAACACCCGCTACGGCCACTACGTGGAGGTGGCCCCCGCCCCCGCCCTCGCCGTCGTGAACGTCATGACGCTGTTCGGCCTCCACCGAGCCCTGCGCGGAGCGATGGTCGGCCATTTCGCCTGCGTCGAGGTCACCTCGTCGCCCGGATCCCGTCGGCTCGCCGCGGCGATGCGCCGCACCGGTGCCGGACCCGCGGCCGAACGCTTCTACACGGAGCATGTCGAGGCGGACGCCGTGCACGAACAGGTCGTACGCCGGGAGGTGATCGGCGGGCTGCTCGCCGAAGAGCCGCACCTGGACTCCGAGGTGGCCTTCGGAGCCGACGCCACGGTGCACCTGGAGCGCCGACTGGCCTCTCATCTCCTGAACACCTGGCGGACCGGAAAGTCGGCGCTGCGCAACGGCGTCGGTGCCGCCGGCCCGTGCTCTCGCTCTCGTCGGCACCCTGTCATCGCGCCCGACGCCCCGTAGGGGGCCTGTGCGCCCCTGCGCGGGCTCGGGCGGTTGTCCGCCGCGGGAAAGGAGCGCGCAGGCGCCGCGCCGGGAGGTCTCCCGCTCTCCCGGGTTCTCGGCCCGCCGCTGTGTGCTGCGACGATCCAGGGATCTGCGATCATCGTCAGGGCCTCGTCGTGTGCGGCACGGGAGCGGCCCCGGGCTCCTTGTTCGTCACCCGCTTCGCTCTGCCGTACTGCCCTGCGGCTAGTTTGTGTGCGGAACAGGTACGCGGGCCCGTGGTGGCAGAGACGCACGGGGAACGGGAGGTCGGGAAGAGTGTCGCTGCGCGGAGGTGATCCGGTCGAGATCGGTGGCTATCCACTGGAGGCTCGGCTCGGCTCGGGTGGCATGGGCACGGTCTTTCTGGCCCGTACGAGTTCGGGGCGGCCTGTCGCGATCAAACTGATCCACCAGCAGTTCGCGGGGGACGACGAGTTCCGCATCCGTTTCCGGCAGGAAGTGGCGGCGGCGAGGCGGGTGAGCGGCGCGTTCACCGCCGCCGTGGTCGATGCCGCCCCCGAGGCCGACCAGCCGTGGATGGCGACGACCTATATCGAGGGGCTCACGCTGGCCCAGCACATCGCCGCTGAGGGCCCGCTGGACGGCGCGGAGCTGAGAAGGCTCGCGATCGGGCTGGCGGAGGCGCTGCGCGACATCCACCGGGTGGGGGTCGTCCACCGTGACCTGAAACCCTCGAACGTCGTGCTCTCGCCCGAGGGCCCACGCGTCATCGACTTCGGCATCTCGCGCGCCGTGGACCAGCAGACGCTGACGATGACGGGGCGGGTCATCGGTACGCCGCCCTTCATGTCGCCGGAGCAGTTGCAGGCGCCGCGTGGTGTGGGGCCGCGGTCCGACGTCTTCTCGCTGGCGACGCTGCTGGTCTACGCGGCGACGGGGCACGGGCCCTTCGACGCGGACAGCCCCTATATGACGGCGTATCAGGTGGTGCACGAGGAGCCGTCGCTGGGCGCGGTGCCGGTGGCTCTGCGCGCGGTCGTCGAGTCCTGCCTGGACAAGGAGCCGGAGGGACGTCCCTCCGCGGACGAACTCCTCGTACTGCTGCGGGACCTGCCGGCCGACCTCGGCGGGACCGCCGCGAACGGGGTTGTCACGGGCCGCACCCGCGACATGAACACCCAGCATCACGTCGCGGCGGAGGACACCCCGGTGCCGGCGACCGCTCCGGCCGCCACCCCGGTACCGGCCACCGCACCGGCCACCGCTCCGGCTGGTCCCGCGACCGGGAGCACCGGTACCCCCGTCGGCCGCCGCCCGCACCGCCGATGGCGCCCGGTGCTCGCGGCCGCGGTCGCGGTGGCGGCGATCGGCGGGGGAGTCGCCGCGCTGAAGGTGGGCGACCTCGGGGGGAGCGGCGGCGACAAGGGCGACAGCGTCGCGGCGCCGGGTGCCGCACTCCCGGACGGCTTCGAACCGTGGCGCAGGACCGTGCACGGCGGTCGCGAGGACATCCCCGACGAGCTGCGCTGCCTCGCGCACGGCGACGCGCTGTTCTGCGGTGGCGGCAGCGTGGTCGCGACCCGTATCGGCGCCCTGGACGGCGCGCCGGTGTGGACGGTGAAGAGCCCGGGTGTCCCCGTCCAGGGCATGCACCTGGTGGGGGCCACCGACGACACGGTGCTCGGCTACCGCTTCGCCGCCCAGGACGCCCCGCAGGACCCTCCCAGCGAGGTGGTGGCCCTCGACGCGAAGAGCGGCCGGGAGCTGTGGTCCGTGCCGTCCGGCGCCCAGTCGCAGGCCGTCACGGGCCGGACCCAGGACGCCCTCGTGGTCGGCTCCGCCGTGGTCACGGTCGACGCCTTCAACTCCCGCTTCGAGGCCCGGGACGCGCACAGCGGTGAGGTCACCTGGACGACGTCGTTCCCCGCGGGCGAGCGGTGCGCTCCCGTCCCCCTGGACGCACAGCTCCTCGCGATGTGCGCCACCGACGAGGAGCTGGATGCCTCGGAGGTGTACCACTCCACCCTGCACACGGTCGACCGCGCCTCGGGGAAACTGGGCAGTCCCATCGCGGTCGACGGCCCCGCCGTGCCGATGGGTGTCGCCGACGGCGAACTCGTGCTCCTTCAGCGGCACATGGAGGGAACGGCGCCGGCCGGCTACGACGGGGTGGCGCGGGTCGACCCGGCCTCCCGGAAGGTCACGTACTCCCGGCTGGCCAGGGCATTCGAGGGAACGCCCGGCATGGCGGACGGCACCGTCTACGTGAGCGGACAGACCGGTCTCATCACCGCGCTCGACCCCGCGACCGGCCGGAAGAAGTGGTCGCGCCAGACGGCCGTGGAAGGTGCGTCGGGCCCCGTGGCGGGAGCCGACGCGCTGTACTTCAGCTCGGCCACCGGCCGGGTGGTCGCGCTGTCGCCGGACGACGGCAGGGCCCTGTGGACAACGGATCCGCAGGCCGACGGTCTGACGGGCGAGCAGGGCGCGAGCCCGCGCGTCACCGTCGCGGGGCGTGCGGTGATCGTGGCCGCGGCCGAGAACACTGTCTTCGCCTTCGACGCGCGGAAGCCGCCGGCATCGGGCTGACCCGGCGTCACCGGACACCGGCCGCCTTCCTGCCCGGACGGGGTCATCCGGTCCTCGGCGTTCCCCCGCCCCTCCGCCGTCCTGCACGACTCCCCGTCCTGCACGACTCCCCCTTCCCCATGACTCCGGAGACACCGCCATGCCACGCGTCCTCCTCGTCGAAGACGACCCCTCCGTGCGCGAGGGCGTCGAGATCGGGCTGCGCCGGCGCGGGCACGAGGTCCTCGCCGCCGCGACCGGCGAGGCCGGTCTGGAGGCACTGGGTGCCTTTCGCCCCGATCTCCTGCTGCTCGACCTGATGCTCCCCGCCATGAGCGGTGTCCAGGTGTGCTGCCGGGTACGCGAGACCAGCCAGTTACCGATCATCATGCTGACCGCGCGCGGCGACGACGTCGACATCGTCGTCGGCCTGGAGGCGGGTGCGGACGACTACATCGTCAAGCCCGCCCGTACCGAGGTCATCGAGGCCCGCATACGTGCGGTGCTGCGCCGCATCGACAGTCCGGCCGGCGCGAGGCCCGCCGTCGAGCACCACGGCGAACTCGACATCGACCGCGCCGGCCACACCCTCCTCAAGTCGGGCGAGCGGGTGGCCCTCGCGCCCTCCGAACTCAAGCTGCTGCTGTACCTGTCCGCGGCGCCGGGACAGGTCTTCAGCCGGCAGCGGCTCCTGGAAGAGGTCTGGGAGCACAGCTACCACCATGACGTCCGTCTGGTGGACGCCTGTGTGCGCCGGCTGCGCGCCAAGATCGAGGACCCGTCCCGCAGCCCCCGCTACATCCAGACGCTGCGGGGCTTCGGCTACCGTTTCGGACCCCTGTGAGGATGCCCGGAGCGACCGCCGCGTTCGGGCTGCGCACCCGGCTGGTGATCGCGTTCCTGCTGGTGGCGGCGGTCAGCGCGGTGACGACCGCCGCGTTGACCTATCGAGAGGCACGCAGCGCGGTCCTCGTGCGTGCGCAGGACACGGCGGTCGCCTCCTTCCGCGAGGAGGCCGAGCGGTTCGTCCCCGGCCTGCCGCTGGACCCGGATTCGCTGAAGTGGGACCTCTACGACATCGCGGCGCGCGCCAAACCGCATCCGTGGATCGTCTTCGCCGAGTACGGCTCGTTGCGCGCCTCCTCGGGTGACCGGCCCGTCTCCGGCGTTCTGTCCGCGGAGCTGCGCCGCGCGGCGCTCACCTCGCCGCACGGCAGCTTCGAGCGGGTCGTCAGGGACGGGAAGGCGTATCTGACGATCGGGATGCCGGTGATGACCCGGGTCGTGGCGGGCGGCGGCGCGGTGCCCAGTGGCCTGGTCCTCTTCGCCGTGATGCCCATGACGAACGAGGAGGTGGACATCGACGCCCTGGTGACCGCCGCCCGCCACGGGGCGCTGCCGGGACTGGTGGTGGCCCTGGTGCCCGCACTGCTCGCGGCGCGCAGCGTGCTGCGCCCCGTCCGCGAACTGCGTCGCGCCGCGAACTCCATGGGCGGCGGGCAGCTCGACACGCGTATCCCGGTGCACGGCCGGGACGAAATGGCCGACCTGGCCAGGACGTTCAACGAGTCGGCAGCCCGCCTCGAACGCTCCGTGCAGGAGTTGCGGGACGCCGGGACGCGGGCCCGGCGCTTCGCCTCGGACGTCTCGCACGAGTTGCGCACCCCGCTCGCCGCGATGCTCGCCGTCACGGACGTGGTGGACGAGGACGCCGGGACACTCGCCCCGGACACCGCTCGGGCGGTGCGCCTGATCAGTGCCGAGACCGGCAAACTGGCCGTACTGGTGGAGGACCTGATGGAGATCTCCCGCTTCGACGCCCGTGCGGCGGAGCTCAACGCCGACGAGGTGGACGCGGCGGAGGCCGTGCGCAGCACCCTGTCCGACAGACAGTGGCTCGGCCGGGTCCGCGCGGAGCTGCCCGACGGTCTGCGGATCCGCCTCGACCCGCGCCGCTTCGATGTCATCGTGGCCAATCTGGTCGGCAACGCCCTGCGCCACGGTGCCGAACCCGTCACTGTGCGGCTGTCGGCACACGGGGGCGTGCTGATCACCGAGGTGCGCGACAGCGGCTCCGGGATCGCGCCGGACGCGCTGCCGCACATCTTCGACCGTTTCTACAAGGCGGACGCCGCACGCTCCCGCTCGATCGGCAGTGGTCTCGGACTCGCGATCACCGAGGAGAACGTGCAGCTGCACGGCGGCACGATCCGCGCGGACAACGCGCCCGGCGGCGGCGCCCTGTTCACCGTGGAGCTGCCCTTCGACGGGCCCGCGTCCCGGAGCGGCACACCGGAGGTTCCCCCGCCCGCGCACGGGGGCACGAGGCCGGCGGACGGCCGCGACCGGACGGAGGCCACCGCGTGAAGAGGCCGGTGAACCACGGGCGTCGAGCGGGCCGGCTCGCCGCCGCGCTGCTGGTGCTCGCCGGTGGCCCGCTCGCCGGCTGCGGTATCCAGGAGACGGCCGTGATCGAGGCCGGCAGCCCGGTTGTCGCCGATCTGCTTCCCCCGCGCGAGGGGCGCGTGCTGGTGTTCTTCTTCTCGCCCGGCAACGAACTGCTGCCCGTGCCACGGGTCGTCGCATCGCAGTGGCGCGACGGCGCCGCTGTTCCCGCAGGCCCGGACGAGCCGTACGGACGGGCCGGCCCCGGGGGTCCGCCCCCGGCGGGTGAGGACGAACCCCTCTCGCCCTTCGCGGCCGTCACCGCCCTGCTCGCCGGACCGGACAGGGCCGAACGGCGGGCCGGGCTCCGTAGCGCTCCCTCGCTGCCCCGTACGGCATCGGCCGTGGTCCGGATCGTGCGGGACGGCCCCACCGTCGAGGTCGAGCTGCGCCTGCGGGTGACAGGGCTGACCGCCCCCGCCCGCGACCAGATCGTCTGCACGGCCGCGTACGCGGCCGATGCGCAGGGAGCCGTGTCCGTACGTCTGGTCGGGCGGGAAGGACGCCTCGCCCCGGCCGACTGCCCCGTCCGACCGGTGCCGGCGCCGGCACGCTGAGCCGCGGCGGAGGCCGAGCGAGCAGGCCGGGCACCGGCGACGAGGAGACCGATCGGGCCGTCCGGCGGACCGCACAGGAAAACAGCGGCCCGCCGGAACCTCCGTTCCGGCGGGCCGCTCTCCTCAACTCACCCGGGGCCGTACGCCGCCGGTCGGGGTCTCACCCGATCGTGCGCCGCCCGTGGGCTCTGGCCCCGGGTTCGCCTCACTTTCCGAAGAAGGCGTTGTGGATCGTGACCGTCGACCGGTTGCCGGCCTTGTCGGTCACGACGGCCTTCAGCGAGATCGCCTTGTCCTTCGCCGGGGCGCGCACCGTGATCTTGTCCGCGCTGACCGGGACGGACAGCCACGTCGTTCCGTCGTACGACACCTGGACCCGCAGGGTCTTCAGGTTGGCGCCGGCCGCCGCTCCCTGTACCGCGACGGGGAAGGTCTGCTTGCCCCCCGCCGGGACGGTGGAGTCCGGCGCGAGCTGCGGCAGGAAACGGACCGTGGAGACCGGCAGCTCGGCCGGGCTCGCGGTGTGGGCCGAGTCGAAGGTCCACGAGGCGTCGATCCGGGTCCCGGTGCGGTTGATCGTCCGGTTCCGGCTGATGGTGGTCGACACCGTGTACGTGGCGGAGTCCGCCGGCAGCGTGAAGGGCTCCTCGTCGATGGCGGCGTTCTTGCGCACGTACAGCTCGCCGTTGCGGTGGATGGTGGTCTCGGCACTGGCGTACCGGGCGAACCCGGAATGGCCTGCCCCATCACTGACCAGCGGGAACGCGCCGTAGATGTCGTCGCCGTCGCGTACGATCCCGTCGCCCGCGTTCATCCGCGGACCCGGAACACCGATGTTGAAGTCCTCGGTGTACGTCTTCCCCGCCACGAACCGCTGCGGCGCGCCGAGTTCGTACGCCGAGTCCAGGGAGCGGTAGCCCGTCGGGTCCTTCTCGCCCAGGACACCCGCGACGATGTTCCAGGAGGCTCCGTCGGCCGTGGACAGATAGACCTTCCGCGTGCCCGGTGCGGGCAGCAGGGAGTAGGGGGCGTCGACGCCGCCGCCGTAGTCCAGGATGCCGTGCGCCGCGATGACGGCGTCGAGGCCGGGTACGGAGGAGCCGATCCTCGTCTTCACCAGGGCCATGTCCTTGGCCGCGTAGGTCTTGCTGTAGCCGGTGGCCAGCTCGCGGACCGGGCCGCCGGTGAGGACGTTGTATTCGCTGGTGCCCTGCTCCCAGTTCGCGGACCACTGCTGGGCGAGGGCGCCTTCGTCCATCCTGGGACCCTGGTACGCGGTGCGCAGGTTGTCGAAGCCGCTGAACTCGCCGCCCTCGATGATGAAGGTCTCGGGCGTGCTCAGGGTGTACATCATTCCGGCGCGCGTGAAGCGTGCGGCCGCGTCCGGCACCTTGAAGTCCACGGGCCGGGTGGTCCGGGCGTCCAGGGTGACGGTGGTGGGACCGGTCACCGAGAGCTGCGGGTTGTTGATCAGGTCGGCGCCCTTGTGCGGGGCCGCGGGGTCGACCAGCATGTCGGCGGCGAGGCTGTAGGTGCCGCGCGGCAGCCGGACCGTGGTGGAGCCCGAGGACAGGTCCGGGAAGAACCGCTGGCCCGCCGCGGATTCGCGGTAGCCCTTCAGGTCGGCCTGCCAGCCGGTGCTGGGCGCACCGTCCCGTCCGATGGTCTTGAAGGTGACCTCGTACGACTCGCTCTCCCGCTCCACCGCCACCGCGGTGCGCACGGCCTGGCCGCCTCCGGACGCGACGACGGTGGCCGAGTACGAGCCGTCGACCGTTCCGCCGAGCCGGGTGTCGGCCGTCAGGTCCACAGCGGCGGTGCCGCCCGCCGGGACCGTGACCCGCTGCGCTTCGAGGCTGAAGAACCCGGCCGGGGCGGGCTTTCCGTCGCCGCCGAGGGGCGCCTCCAGCGACAGGTCCAGCGTCACCTCGGCGGTGCCGTTGTTCCTGTACGTCACCTGCTCGGTGACGGGTGTGTCGTCGGTGTGGGGCCACTGCTGGGTGCCCAGACTGACCGAGCCCGGCTCGGAGACGAGGCTCTGGTCGATCGCCCTGTCGACGGCGAGCCGGCCCGCGCCCTGCTGGAAGACCGTGTGGGAGCCGCCCTTGGCCGAGCCCGTCAGGACGGCCTTGATCTGTGCGCCCGTCCAGGTGGGGTTCTTCTGCTTGAGGATCGCCGCGGCGCCCGCGACGTGCGGGGTCGCCATCGACGTACCGCTCTGGCTGACGTAGCCCGGGGGGCTCTGGTCCGGGACGCCGGCCGCCGCGGCGGCCGTGATCTCCACGCCCGGCGCGGTGATGTCGGGCTTGACGGCGTTGTCCCCGGTGCGGGGTCCGACGCCGGAGAAGTCGGCGATCAGGTCGTCGTCGTCGACGGCGCCGACCGTCAGGGCCGCGTCGGCGCTGCCCGGCGAGGCGACGGTGCCCCGCGCCGGTCCGCTGTTGCCCGCGGCTATCGCGAACAGGACGCCCTTCTCCGCGGAGATCTTGTTGACCTGGGCTTCCAGCGGGTCGATTCCCGCGGTGTCGGGGCTGCCCAGGCTCATGTTGACGATGTCGGCACCCTGCGCGACGGCCCAGTCGACCCCCGCGAGGATGCCGGAGTCGTCACCGACGCCGTGGTCGTCCAGCACCTTGGCGCTGATCAGCCGGGCCCCGGGCGCCACGCCCTTGAACCGGGCGTCCTTCGCTCCCGTACCGGCCGCGGTGGAGGCCACATGCGTGCCGTGTCCGACACGGTCCTTGGCGTCCGGGGAGGCGCTGAAGTTCTGCTCCGCCACCACCCGGCCCGCCAGATCCGGGTGGGTGGCGTCGATCCCGGTGTCCACGACGGCGATCTTGACACCCGTGCCGTCGTACGAGCGGGCCCAGGCCGCCGGGGCGCCGATCTGACCGGTGCTGTGGTCGAGCGACGCCTTGCGCACGCCGTCCAGCCAGATCCGCGCGATGCCGGAGGTCGTGGCCGCCGAACCGTCGCGCTGCCGACGGGTCAGGGCGTCCCACAGCGTGCCTGTGCTGTCGGTGGCAGCCGCGGTGGTGACGGCATCGGCGTCGAGGGCCGACAGCGTCCGGCGGACGGTGGTGCCGTCGGACGAACGCACCCCGGCGCGGGCGGACTTGGCCGCCGCTCCCCGGTAGCCGACGATCACTTTGAGCCCGGCCCGGTTCGCCTTGCGGCTCTCCGGCCCGGCGAGTGCGGTGATGTCGAACAGCCGCTGGTCCAGCGTGCCGTCGGCGATCAGCCGCCGGGCGTCACGCGGCACCACGTAGGTACGGCCGCCGTAGGTCTGGGTGAAGAAGGGGATGTCCTCCCGGCCCTTCGCCCGCTGGATACCGCCGACCCGGCCGCGGGAGTCCACGAGGACCCGGTCGCCGGTGATCAGGGTGACGGTGTGCGTGGCACTGCCGGCTGTCCCCGAGTCCTTGGCGCTGACCGGGGACGCCGTGTCCGGGCCGCCGGGCCGCGCCGCCGCCGGGCCGGTCATGCCCGCGGTGAGGACGACGGCGGCCGCGGCGACGACGGCGTACGCCTTCTTTGATCGTTTACGCAAGATTGCCCCTGCTCAGGAGTGGATCGGGCGGGCGAGGGCCCGGCCCGCACCGGGGCGTGCTCGAATATGCGTACGACCCCGGGGCTCTGAAGTATGCCGAGGCGGTTCGAAGGCACTCAATGATCGTTGTGTAACAGCTGGTTCGGCCCGGTCCGGCCCGCTCGCGAGGGTCTGTCCGCCCCGGACCGGCGGGGTCCGGTGGACGCGAACGCGGGCCGGACCGACCGTCAGGTCAAGGGCGGTGTCCGGACGGACGCGGCCGGCCGCCCCGGGAACGGGGCGACCGTCCGCCCGCCGGCCGGCGCGTCGAGCCGTCCGGCGTCGTCGTCCGGCGTCGTCGTCCGGGAAGAAGGCCGGCCGATGTGTCCGGCCGATGTGTCCGGCCGATCCTCAAGACGCCTGGCCGGGATCGTCACCGCGACCTCGGACAGCGCCTGACGAGCGGGTGCGGATGAGGCGGTGGCCCGGTGGCCGCCGCGGCCTCAACTCGGGCCGGACGCCCCGCCGCCGCCGAGGAGGTTGTGTGCCGTGAATCCGAGCAGCCGGCGCGCGGCCGAGGTGTCGACCGGCGCCGTGCGGCCCGGCAGCGGGCGCCGCAGCACGGTGGTGGGGTGGTAGCGCCGCAGCAGTTCCTCCGTGGGGTACGGCACGATGATCTCGGGGGCGCAGAGGTGTACCGCGTGCGCCGCACGGCCGGGTACGTCCAGGGCCAGCAGGGCGGCCCTCGCCGCGTCGTGGACCTCCAGGTAGGTCCACAGCTCCCGCGCCCCGGCGCCGGGGTCGGCCGTGAGGCGGGCGGCCTGCGCGTGCAGCCGTTCCTCGAAGCCGCCCACGAACGGATAGCGCAGGCACACCACGCTCATCCCGTGCCGCCGTGCCATCATCCGCGCCGTCAGCTCGTCGACCTGCTTGGAGAGGCCGTAGGGGTCGGCCACCTGGGAGGCCATCGCCTCGTCGACCGGTGCGTACGCTGGATGCGGATCCTCGGCGTCCGTCCAGGGCAGGCCCGTGACCCCCCAGGAGCTCGCCACCGCCGCGTGCCGGATCCCGGCCAGACCGGCCTCCTCCAGGACGGTGAAGGTGGCGAGGCTGTTGCCCCCGAAGACCTCAAGTGCGGTGTTGCGCGCGGGAGTGGGGATGGCCGCCAGATGGATGACCGCGTCGGCGCCCTCCAGGGCCGCCCGTACGGTCTTCGGGTCGGTCGCGTCGCCGGTCACGACCAGGCGCGCCGCGAGGTCGCCGGGATCATCGAGGACCAGGGCGTTCGCCTCGATCCCGCGCTCGGCGAGCAGCGCGAGGACCGCTCGCCCGATCCGCCCGGCGGCCCCGGTGACCATCGCTCTGACGACCATCCAGTCACTCCCTGCGTCGGTTCTTCTACTCGTAGGCGCGCACGGCGACGATGTGCGCCGACGCCGCCCCGTTGGTGGCTTCGACGACGATCCGGATCGCCGATGTGGTCAGCGGCTCCGCCGGCGTGTGCGTCAGCCGTCGCCGCCGATTCTGCGCCACATGGGCGATTTCGCGCCAGTTACCGTCGGTCTCCCGTGCCTCGACGCGGTAGTCGCGCAGGAGGGTGGGGAGGGTGTCGAAGGGGGTGCGGTGGTGGTGCAGGTTGATCAGGTCCTCGTTGACGTCGTCGTCGGCGATGACCTCGATCCGGCTCAGGGTGACGGGTTCGGGCCAGGCCAGCTCCAGCCAGGGGGAGGGGGCGTCGGCCAGTGGCGCGGAGACCCACATGTGCGGTCCCGCGTACGGGCGGGCGTAGCCGTCGACGACCCTGGCGGGGGAGTAGGCCGCGCTCCGTCCCGCGCGGAAGCAGAAGGTGCGGCGCAGCAGACCCTTGTCCGTCCACTCGCGCAGCAACTGCGGTGATTCGTCCGACGGGCGCGGCGGGACATGGGTGAAGCACAGAACGCCGGGGGTCGGCCGGTCGGAGCGGTGCAGGGCGAGGGCGTCGTTGGCGCGGACGACCAGGAAGGCGTTGCGCGGGGTCTCGGGAGACCAGTCCAGGCCGGTCCTGAGCCACTGGCGGGCACCGGCGGCGACGGGCAGGGTGGTGGAGCCGACGAGGCGGCGCGGGACGTAGTTCTGGCCGAGTTCGGGGTCGTACAGGTCGATCACGATCTCGGTGTCGCGGTCGGCGTCGATGAGCAGTTCCACCCCGCAGAGGTCCGGGTCGGCGGGGAGGACGAGTCCCGCGTCCGCCGTGAGCGGCCATCGCTCGTCGGACTCCTCGACCGCCAGGCCGCTCAGGGTGGACGACGCCGTGACCGTCGCCCGCAGGGCCAGGTCGTCCGGGTCCGTCGAGGCGAGGCCGATGAGCGAGGCATCCTGGCGCAGCAGCGCCCGGTGCAGCTCGGGTACGGGGAGTTCGCGCGGGGTGACCTCCCCGGTGGCGCAGAGTGCCGCCGCCGTACCGGCCGCCTGGCCGATGGTGGCGCAGGTCGCCATGACCCGGGTCGAGCCGAAGGCGACATGGCTGGCGGAGATGTTGCGCCCGGCGAAGAGCAGGTTCTCGGTGTTCACCGAGTAGAGGCTGCGGTACGGAATGTGGTAAATGCCGTCCGCGTAGAGCTGTCTGGCGCCCGCTTCGGTGGCATACATGCCCTGCGGCGGATGCAGATCGATCGACCAGCCGCCGAAGGCGACCCGGTCGGCGAACTCGGTCTGGCCGAGGATGTCGCCCTGGTGCAGGACGTAGTCGCCGAGGAAGCGCCGGTACTCCCGCTTGCCGGGGACCGAGCCCACCCACTCCAGGGTCATGTTCGCCGCGTCGAACTCGCCGGAGTTCTTGATGTGGTCCCAGATGCCGTAGATCACCGACCACAGTTCGTCGCGGATGCGCTCGTTGTCGTGGACGGTGTCGAGCTCGCCGCCGAACTCGATCCACCAGTACGCGCAGCCGTTGTCGCCCGCCTTGATGATGCGGCGCTGCGGGATCGAGGTTTCGGTGATGTCCTTGGCGAAGTCCGGCGGCACGAACTTGACCGGGCGGCCGGCGTCCTTCGTGTAGAAGAGGAGGGTCGAGCCCAGCGTGATGCCGTCGGCCGTCTCCGGGGCCCATGCCTCGTCGTACTCGGCGCGGGATTCCCGGCCGATCCGGTGGTGGGCGCCCGCCAGGTGGCCGATCAGGCCGTCTCCCGTGCAGTCGAGGAAGTGGGAGCTCTCGAAGCGTATCCGCCGCTCCGAGCCCATCATCCAGCCGGTGACCGAGGTGATCCGCCGGGCCTCGTCCGGGCCTTCGGCGTCGACCTCGCGCACGTCGGTGTTGAGGTAGAGCGTGATGCCGGGCTCGGCGCGCACGGCGTCCAGGACCACGGCATCCCAGTAGTAGGGGTTGCCGTCCGGATTGCGGAACTGGTTCTCCACGAGCAGCTCGCCCATGATGCCGCCCTCACGGGCATGGTGATTCTTGCCGTGGCCGGTCGCGCCGCACACCCATACCCGGACCTCGCTGCTCGCGTTGCCGCCGAGCACCGGCCTGTTGTTGATCAGCGCCACGCTCCGGCCCAGCCGGGCCGCGGCGATCGCCGCGCACACCCCGGCCAGGCCGCCGCCGACGACGGTGATGTCGTGCCGTGCGGTTTCGTTCCTCATGTCGTACGTCACTTACTTCCAGTCGGGATTGGCTGCGAGGCCGTAGTAGACGCGCGGGGCACCGTCGAGGGTGAGGGTGACCTTGCCGCCGGAGGCCTTCAGAGTGCGTTCCTGGCCGATGCAGTTCAGTTCCCGCACCGTGCCGTCGACCATGCCCGAGTGGGCGACGACCGCGGTCCTGGTCGTCCAGGTGTCGACCCAGGGCTCCGGCGACGCGTACCAGGGATCCTCGCCGTGCTCGGTGTTGAGGGTGTAGCCGTCCTTGCGGTTCCAGATGACCGACACCGGTCCGCCGGGGGTGGTGAAGAGGAGCCCCTTGATGTCCTTGTCCGCGAAGGAGAGGTGCCGGACGAACTCCGCCTCGTCCAGGACCCGGGCGGCGGTCGCGAAGGCCAGGAGCGAGGGCTTGGCGCTGGTGTCGCGGTTCATCAGGCCGTAGTGGTACTCGGCGTTGGCCGGGTCGGCCTCCTGGGGGTGGTGGATCGTCGAGTCGTGCAGCTGGTACCAGTTGACGGCCCGCACGTTCTCGGCCTTGGCGAGAGCGAGCGTGAGCAGCGTGTTCTCCGCAGCGTGCCGGTAGGTGTCGCTCCACCACGCGTTGGGCCGGGTCGGCGCGTACGCCTCCGTGAGCCACAGCTCCTTGTCGCCGCCGTACTCCTGGAGGACCTGGTTCGCCTTGCGCAGCGCGCCCAGGAAGTTCCAGTACGTGCCGGCCGAGCCCTGCGTCCACTCCTCCGGCGGCGGGGCGAAGTCGGGCGTGAAGTTGCCCCGGCCGGGGTGGAAGGCGAAGGCGTCGATGAGGTCCCAGCCGCCCGCGTCATGGAAGTTCTTGGTCCATACGTAGTCCATGCCGCCGAGGCCGGCGTTCATGACCTTCATCCGCGAGCCCGCCGCGTCGAGGCGCGTGGTGACCTGGCGCAGACCGTCCCGGACATAGGCGTCGGCGCCGCGGCCCGACATCCAGGGCTGGTTGACCTCGTTGCTCACCTCGAAGTACTCGGCCTCGGCGTCCAGGGCCTTGGCGACGTTCGTGTCGGCCCAGGCCGCGATCTGCGCCGGACTGCCGCCCACGGGGATGCCGCTCAGCTCGACGTTGTGCCCGATGCCGTTCGCGTCCAGGGTCGCGGTGTCGATGCCCGGGGCGCCCGCGTAGGCGATCCGGATCCACTTGATGCCGAGTGTCCTGACCAGATCGAGTACGGCCTCCCTGCTGGGCTTGAGCAGCCAGGGGTAGTTGGCGAGGCCGAACATCGACTCCTTGCCCGCCTTGTACGTGAACTCCGGGAGCACGCTCAGATTCGTGCGGGCCAGTGCCCTGTCACTGCCGCTGACCGCTTCCACCTGGGTGAACACGATGTTCTGCGAGGGCGAGGTCACGGGGAAGGAGGCATCCCAGGCGGCGCCCGGCGCCAGGCTCTTGCAGAGCGTTCCACCGGCGAGCTTCTTGCCGCCGAAGTCCCGTGCCCACCAGGTGAGTTCCACCGACCTGGTGGTGGCGGATCCGTTGACGACCTGCGCCTTGAGCGTCATCGTCTGCCCGGCCGCCTTGTAGAGGTTGAACGGCTGGTCGGTCCACACCTCCACGCCGAGGGGCCTCTTGGCGGCGAGCGCCCCCGCCCCGCGCGGCCGCAGATCGCCGAGGACCAGATCGGCCTCGGTGACCGCGGTGCTCGCGCCGGTCGAGGTGCCGGGGGAATGGATCCAGGTGGCGTTCGTGTTCGCGGGGTTGGTGGAGGGGAGGCAGAAGAAGCCCTTCGATCCCGCCCATGTCTCCACGTACGCGCCGCCCGCGTTCACCTCGTACGGGATGCCGCCCCGGGCGTCCCGCTCCCAGACGGTCAGTGCCTCGTACGACTCCGCCGCGCTCGCTTCGTACACCGTGCGGGAGAACATGAAGCCGGCCGGGGTGAGCGTGCTGGAGCCGCCGACCTCCCACTTCATGTGCGCCTTGCGAGGGGTGACGTCGAAGGTGCCGCGCACCGTGATTCCGGCGGTGCCGCTCGCCATCGTGTACGTGACCTGGATCGCGGGCCGTCCGTCGGGGAGCGTGATCCGGGCGGGCGTACCGCCGAAGGTGCGCTGCTGGCCGAGCGCGGAGTCCTTGAACATGAAGTGGCTGAGCAGGACGCGGTCGGTGCCCGCGCCGTCCCGTACGAGGACGCTGCCGTCGCCGCGTCCGACCAGGGTGATGCCGTCGGCCTCGATGGTGACCGGGTCGGCGGCGTGTGCGGGTACGGCCGGCAGCAGCGCGGCGCCGGTGGCGACGGCCGTGCCCTGGATGAATCTGCGACGGGCGACTGACATGGAGGTGCCCTTCTCTTGGTCGGGGTGTCCGGATGTTCCGGATGATTCGGAGCGGAAGGTGTGGTGCGGGTGCTGCGGGACCGGCTGCCGGTCCCGGCGGAACTCAGCCCTTGACTCCGGTGAAGCCGAGTCCGGCGACGATGTACTTCTGGCAGACGACGAAGACGAGCACCGGCGGGGCGACGGCGAGCACCATCGCGGCGATCAGCTGGTCCTGCGGGGCCTGTGTGGCGAGCTGGGCGAGAGCGACGCTGATCGGCTGCTTCTCGGGGTCGGTGATGGCCACCAGCGGCCAGATGAAGTCCTTCCAGGAGTGCATCACCGCGAGCAGACTGATCACGGCGATCACCGGCTTGCTCATGGGCAGCACGATCTTGGTCAGCAGTTGCCAGGTGCTCGCCCCGTCGACCCGCGCCGCGTCGAACAGCTCCTTGGGCAGCGCGTCGAAGAACTGTTTGGCGAGCAGCACCGTGAAGGCGTTCGTCCCGGCCGGCAACCAGATCGCCCAGTAGGTGTCGCCCAGGTTGAGGTGCAGGAACGGCACATCGATCACGGTCATGAAGAGGCTGACCATGTTCACCGTGTACGGCACGAACATCGTGGCGAGGATCGCCCCGTAGATGACCTTGCCGAATTTCGGCCTGAGCACCGACAGGGCGAAGCCCGCCGTGGCCGAGACGAAGAGCTGGACGAACCATGATCCGCCGACCACCAGGAAGGTGTTCATCAGATAGCGGCCGACGCTCAGATCGGTGTACGCCGTCGAGAAGTTGCCCAGGGCCGGCCGGTCGGGCCAGAGGGCCAGGGGCTGGGTGGTGAGCTCGGTGGGCGGTGAGACCGCGCCCTTGACCATCCAGTACAGCGGTCCGATGCCGATGAGCAGCAGCAGGATCAGGGTGAGTACCTGGATGGAGCGCACTGCGGCGCGCACGCCGGGGCGCTGGCGGTCGCTGGTGGAGACGAAGGTGGTGAGCGTGGTCATGACGTGCTCCAGCTGCGGGTTGCCCGCAGATAGACCCCGGAGAGCAGGGCGAGGGCGAGCACCATCAGGAAGGAGAGCGCGGCGGCCTGGCCGTACTCGCCGTCCTGGAAGGCGTAGCGGAAGATCAGCAGCAGGACCGTGAGGGTGGAGTTGTCGGGTCCGCCGCCGGTGAAGACGTACGGCTCGGTGAAGACCTGCACCGTGTTGATCAGCTGGACGAGCAGCAACAGGCCGATGACCGACCTCAGCTGGGGGAGCATCACATGCCAGATCCGCCGCCAGATCCCGGCACCGTCCACCTCGGCGGCCTCGTAGAGTTCGCCGGGGATGCCGACCATCGCCGCGAGGTAGATCAGGACGGCGCCGCCCATGCCTGCCCAGGTGGACTCCAGGACCAGCGAGAGCATGGCGCTGTCGGAGGACTCCAGCCATGAGTACGGGCCGAGCCCGACCTTGCCGAGGACGTTGTTGAAGAGCCCGCTCCCGGGATCGTAGAACCACTTCCAGAGGAGGATCGCCACCACCGGCGGGATGACCACCGGCAGATACACCAGGAAGCGGTAGACGCCCGCGCCGCGCCGCACCGTCGACATGATCGCGGCCAGGACCAGCGGCGCCGGGAAGCCGATCAGCAGGCCGAGGCCCACGAAGAACAGGGTGTTCCCGACAGCGGTGGCGAGCAGCGGATCGTCGAACAGGGCACGGAAGTTGTCCAGGCCGACCCAGACCGCGGGATCGACCAGGTTGGTCTTCTGGAAGCTGATCAGCAGGCTGCGCACGATCGGCCACCAGGCGAAGAGCCCGAAGACCAGCAGTGCGGGAACGAGGAACAGCCAGGCCGTGAGCTGCTTGCGGGCGCCGGTGCCGCGCCGCCGCCGCGGCGGGGTCCGCGGCGCGGGTTCCTTGGACGCGGCGGCCGGGTGCCGGGAGGGAGTGAGCAGGGCCATGGGCCGGCTACTTCTGGTCCGCGGCGAGCTTGGCATTGACGTCCTTCTCGGCCGAGGCCAGGAGGGAGTCGATGTCCGCGTCGCGCTTGGTGAGGACCGCCTGGACCACCGGGTCGAGCGCGGTGTACAGCGTCTGCGCCTGGAACGGCGGCTCCGGCTTCAGCTTCAGCGTGGCGAGACCGTCGGTGTACGGCTTGAAGTTCTGGAGCTTCACATTGACGTACGGCTTGATCGCGGCGTCGATCTCGGTCTGCCGCGCCTGGTCGAAGACCGGCAGCGTCGGCACGCCCACCGCGGACTTCGGGTCGGCGGAGAGCGCCTTGGCCTGCTCGGCGGCCATGTCGGTGCTGTACTGCGGCTTGGCGTAGGCGAAGGTCAGCCAGTCGACCGCGGCTGCCGCGTGCTTCTTGTCGGCGGACTTGGGGACCATGTAGATGTCGCCGCCGGTGAGTGTCGCGTTGCCGCCGGACTGCGGCATCGGGGCCACTCCGAAGGCGTCGGTGTTCTCCATGCCGAACTGCATCTTCGCCAGTCGGTACGTCCCCGGGCTGCCCATGAACATGCCGACCTGCCCGGCCGCGAACTGCTTGATCACGTCGTTCTGGTTGTTGAGGAGGGTCTTGCCGAGCGAGTCGTCCTTCCAGCGCATGTCCTTGAGCAGCTCCAGCGCCTTCTTCGTCGGCTCCCCGGTGAGCGTGGCGGTGTAGGTGCCGCCCTCCGCCTTCTGCAGCTCGCCGCCGAAGGCGTACGACAGCATCGTCAGCTGCCAGCCGCCCTGGTTGTCCTTCGACTCGTGGACGAAGCCCGCCCTGCCGGTACTGTCGCTGATCTTCTTGGCGGCGGTACGGACCTGTGCCCAGGTGGCCGGCGGCCGGTCGGGGTCGAGGCCGGCCTTCTCGAAGAGCTCGCGGTTGTAGACCAGGCCCTGGGCGTAAGGATTCTGCGGGACGCCGTACACATCGCCGGCACTGTCCGTGAGCGGCTGGAGGACCTGGGGGTTGAACTCCTTGAAGTGCTCCCACTCCTTGAGCTGCCCGGTGATCGGCTGTACCTGCTTCTGCTGGATGAGCCGCTGCGGCTCGGTCAGCGGCACCTTGATGACGTCCTCGACATTGCCGCCGGACAGCTTCGCGGAGAACGTCAGCGGGTCGAAGACCGTGGTCGAACCCTTGACCTTGATGCCCGGGTTGGCCTTCTCGAAGTCGGCCACCTGCTTCTTGAATAGGGCGACCCCCGGCTTGTCGGTGGCCGGCGGCATGCCCTGCACCCGCAGCACGAGATCGCCTTCCCCGCCGGCGCTGCTCGGGGTGAGGGACGAACAGCCCGCGAGGGTCGCGGTCAGCGCCATGCAGCCAAGTATGGCTGCAGAGCGGGAGTTTCTGGGCATAACGGCTCCAAGAAGGGCAGGAGTGGGCTCGGTGCAGTGCAAGGGGGTGTTCGGCGCGCCGGGGTGGCGCGCGTCGTGGATCAGTGGGCGGGTGCGGGGCCCGTCGAGGCGCGGGGGATCAGGCGGGAGCCGATCTCGACGACGGGGGATGGGGTGCCGGGGCCTCCGCCGGTACGGCCCGTCGCGCTCGCGATCGTCTCGATCAGGAGGTCCCCCGCGCGTGTGGCGATCTCCTCGGGGTCGATCCTGATCGTGGTCAGGCTGGGGGTGGAGACGGAGGCGAGCAGTGTGTCGTCGATGCCGATGACGCTGACGTCGCGCGGCACGTTCATGCCCAGATTGGCCATCTGGTGCAGCACGCCGAGGGCGACCAGGTCATTGTGGGCGATCACGGCCGTCGCCTCGTGGGCGGCGACGAGGGTGGCGGCGTGCACGCCCGTCTCGAACCGCGGCTCGTACGGTCCCAGCTCGGACAGGGACAGGTCGAGGGCCTCGAAGGACTCCTGGATGGACTTGCCGCGGCTCAGCTCGGCGCGGGACGCGTTGATGAACACGCAGCGCCGATGGCCGTACGCCTTCAGCAGCTCGGCGGCCTGCGCGATGCCGGCGGACAGGGAGATCCGGACCTCGGGGATGCCCGGCACATGCCGGTTCACCACCACCAGCGGCATCCGGCCCGCGAGTTCATGGAGCCGGTCCTCGGTGAGGGTGGAGGCCCACAGGATCAGGCCGTCGACCCGCTTCGACACGGCCGCGATGGCGGCCAGCTCGTCCGCCTCGCGCTCGTCGCTGTCGGCCACCAGGACCGTATAGCCCAGATGCCGGGCGCGGGCCTGCATCGCCTTGATGATCGGCGGGAAGAACGGGTTGGCGATGTCCGGGACGATCAGGCCGAGCGTTCCGGTGCCTCCGCCGCGCAGTGAACGGGCAGCCGGGTTGGGGGAGTAGCCGAGCTTGGCCGCGGCGTCGAGGATGCGCTGCCGTGTCGTCGGCTGCACCTGGTCGGGTGCGGTGAACGCACGGGACACCGTCGACACCGAGACACCCGCGGCGCTCGCCACCTCCCGGATCGTTACTGCCACGGACGGCCTCCTCGTCGTCTTGAGCCGGTGACCCGGCCGTCTCGCATCTGGATCCTGCGATTGCGGTTGATGTTTGCGAACGTTCCCACAGCATGTCAAGAGATGTGTCAGGACTATTTCATCCAGGAAAACCTTCTGTATGCATGGGTCTTGCGCTCCGGTTCGACTGCCGTCGATGATGTGCCCTCAAGAACGGCACTGAAATCGCGGGAACGTTTTCATAGAGGAGTGGAATGAAGATCACCGGCCTGGAAGTGCTGACTCTTCCCGACCACGGCGACAGCATGATGCTGGTCGTGGTCGACACCGACGAGGGCATCCACGGCCTGGGCGAGGTCGGCATCAGGTCGCGCCAACGGGCGGTCGCGGGCGGTCTGGAGCACCTCGCGGAGCTGATCGTCGGCGAGGACCCGAGGCGTATCGAGCACCTCTGGCAGGTGATGTTCCGGCGCGGGTTCTTCCCCGCCGACCGCATACTCGGCGCCGCCATCGCCGCGGTCGACGTGGCCCTCTGGGACATCCGCGGCAAGGCGCTCGGCGTACCGGTGCACGAACTGCTCGGCGGCCGGGTGCGTGATCACGTACCCGCCTATGTGCATGTCGGCGACGGCTACGACGACCGCGAGTGGTTCCTGGACCGCTGCCGCGACCTGGTCGCGCAGGGCTGGCGTCATCTGCGGTTCGCCTCGCCGCACGACGCCGACGGCACGCTCGACGCCCGCCGCTGCCTGCGCGACTCGGTCGGCCTCTTCCACCAGGTGCGCGACGCGGTCGGCGATGAGGTGGAGCTGATCCTCGACGTCCACACGCGCCTGGATCCGCCGGAGGCGCTGACCCTGTGCCGGGAGATCGAGGCGGCCCGGCCGTTCTTCGTCGAGGACCCGCTGCGCTGTGAGAACCCGGACAGCTACCGCATGCTGCGGGCCCGCACCGGGGTGCCGCTGGCCGCGGGTGAACAGTACGGCTCCAAATGGGAGTTCAGGACGCTGATCGAGGACGACCTCATCGACTACGCCCGCGTGGACGTGGGCGTGGCCGCCGGCCTGACCGAGGCGAAGAAGATCGCGGCGATGGCGGAGACCCACCACATCAAGCTCGCCACCCACAACCCGCTCGGCCCGGTCACCGCGGCCTCCTCGCTCCAGCTCAACCTGGCCTGCCCCAACGCGGCCATCCAGGAGCACCAGACCGACCCCGAGCCCGCCATCGCCGCACTCTTCACCGCGCGGCCGACGATCCTGCCGGGGCGGGTGGAGCTGAGCGAACTGCCCGGCATCGGCGTCGACATCGACCGGGCGGCGGCGCGCCGGTACCAGGCACACGCGGCCGAGCGCCCGCACCTGCGTACGACGGACGGGGCGTTCACCAACTGGTAGCCCCGGGCAGGGCCGGGCAGAGCCGGCCGCAGCCCGCGTACGCACAGCACACACGATTTCCCACCCCAGGAAGTGAGGCGAGTTCCGTCATGTCGTTCACAGGAGCCGCGAGACCGGTCCGGATGGGCCTGGCCGGCGTGGCGTTCATGGGCGTGCTGGTCGGCGCGTCCGCGACGCCGGCCGGCAGCCAGGAACGCGCGAGCGAGAAGCTGCAGGTGACGGCCGTGTCGTCCCGGCCCGACGTGGTGTCGGGGGACGACGCCCTGATACGTGTCGTGGCGCCCGCGTCCGCGGCGGCCGGCAGCATCCGGGTCGCGGTGGACGGCCGGGACGTGACATCCAGCTTCCGGCCGTCCGGCGACAACGCGCTGATGGGCGTGGTCAAGGAGCTGTCCAAGGGCGAGAACAGGCTCACGGCCACGGCTCAGGGCGCGGACAGCGGAGAGCTGACCCTGAAGAACCACCCCATCACGGGGCCGGTGTTCTCCGGGCCGCACGAGCAGCCGTTCATCTGTGACACGGCCGAGTTCAAGACGGTCACCGGTGCCACCCTCGGGCAGCCGGCCGACGCGAACTGCTCGGTCGAGACCCGCGTCGACTACATGTACCGCACCACGGCCGGCACGTTCGCCGCCCTGCCCGACGTGAACGACCGTCCCGCCGACCTGGCGACCGCCACGACGAGCGCGGGCAGGAAGGTGCCGTACATCGTCCGCGTCGAGACCGGCACCATCAACCGCGGCATCTACGAGACGGCCGTGCTGCACGACCCGCTGTCCCCCGCCCCCGACCCGCTGGAGCGCGGGCCGGGCTGGAACGGACGCCTCGTGTACGGATTCGGCGGGGGCTGCAACGGCGGCTGGTACGTCCAGGGCCGCAAGACCGTCGGCATCATGAACGACACGTATCTGAGCAAGGGCTACGGCGTCGCCTCGTCCTCGCTGAACGTCTTCGGCAACAACTGCAACGACCTGCTGGCCGCCGAGACCATGAGCATGGTCAAGGAACGCTTCGTGGAGACGTACGGCGAGCCGGCCTTCACCATCGGGAACGGCTGCTCCGGCGGCTCGTACCAGACCCACCAGATCGCCGACAACTACCCGGGCCTGCTGGACGGCATCCTCTCCGGCTGCAGCTTCCCCGACGTCGGCTTCGGGACGATCCAGACGCTCAGCGACGCCCAGCTCCTGAACCACTACTTCAAGAATGTCGCGCCGGACGCGTTCACCAAGGAGCAGCAGAGGGCGGTCTCCGGGTTCGGCATGTGGGAGAGCATCGGCAGCCTGGCGCGGGCCGCCGGCCGGATCGACCCCACGGTGTACTGCCCGGCCCAGCTGCCCGTGGCGCAGCGCTACCACCCCCTCACCAACCCGGACGGTGCCCGCTGTGATGTGTACAGCCACGCCGTGAACGTCTACGGCGAGGTACCGGAGACCGGGAAGGCGCGCAGGCCGCTCGACAACACCGGTATCCAGTACGGACTTCAGGCCCTGAACAACGGGACCATCGACATGGACCGGTTCATCGACCTCAACCGGCGCATCGGCGGCCTCGACGACGACGCCAAGCCCACCGCGCAGCGCACCGCCGCCGATCTCAAGGCGGTTCGGCTCGCCTACCGCACCGGCCGCATGCTGAACGGCGGTGCCGGCCTGGCCGACATCCCGATCATCGACTACCGCGACTACACGGACGACGCCGCGACCGGCGACATGCACATGCGCTTCCATTCCTTCTCCACCCGGGCGCGCCTGGACAAGGCCAACGGCACCCACGCCAACCAGGTCATGCTCACCCGCTCCAGCGGACACGGGTTCACCCTCGCCGGGATGGTGGCCGACATGGACCAGTGGCTCACCGCCATCAAGGGGGACCCCGGCACCGACGCCCCCATCGAGAGGATCGCCCGCAACCGGCCGCAGGGACTCACGGACGCCTGCTGGACCCGTGGCATCGGGGCGAAGAAGATCTCGGAACCCCAGGTGGAGGGCATCGGCAACACCGAGTGCAACACCCTCTACCCGGTGTGGACCTCGCCGCGGATGGTCGCCGGAGCCGATGTGGCCAACGACATCGTCAAGTGCCGCAAGCGTCCCGTGGTCCGCACCGACTACCAGGTGCCGGTGACCGACGCCCAGCTCAAGGAGCTGACGGGGATCTTCCCGTACGGGGTCTGCGACTGGTCCGTTCCCGGGGCGGGCCAGCAGGCCCCCATGGGTACCTGGCTCTCCTTCGACGCGGTGACCGGATAGCGACGGGCGAGCACCGAAGGCTGTCCCGACGGGGCCCGGTGTCCGCTCCCGCTCCACCGTGCCCGTCATCTCCCCGCACACCCCCGCCCGTCACGTGTCCCGGTATCCGGGCGGGGGTGTGCGGGCGCCGCCCGTCGCTTAGGGTGGCGGACGCAGCTGGTTCGCCCCCGTCCGCCAGGCGGGACGCGTCGTAAGAGGGAACCCGGTGGGAATCCGGGACTGCCCCGCAGCGGTGAGTGGGAACGAACGCCGTCATACGCACTGGATCCGGCCGGATCCGGGAAGCGACGGCCAGTAGGGATCTGCCCCGGCAGATGTGCCCGCGAGTCCGAAGACCTGCCCGTTGCCCGTACGCGACCGATCGCGTGCGGAGATCCCGGTGACCTCGTGGGCGGGTCGGCGTACATATCGAGCGGCACGTGCGGGAGAACTCCCCGACGTGGTCCGCCCGGTCGGTCGTCCCTTCGCGTCCGCGTCCCGTCACCGGGATCCAGGACACATCTCGCGAAGGAGAGTTCTGTGACAGCGAAGCCCGCAGCCGCGGCAGCACGGGCCACCGTGTACGGCTACCCCCGCCAGGGACAGAACCGTGAACTGAAGAAGGCCGTCGAGGGGTACTGGAAGGGCCGCGTGAGCGCGGACGCCCTCCGGGAGACCGCGGTGGATCTGCGCCGGTCGAACTGGCAGCAGCTGGCCGACGCCGGCATCCACGAAGTGCCGTCCGGCGACTTCTCGTACTACGACCATGTGCTGGACACCAGCGTCATGGTCGGAGCGGTCCCCGAACGGCACCGCGCGGTCGCCGAGGAGGACGCGCTGGACGGCTATTTCGCGATGGCCCGCGGCACCCAGGACATCGCACCGCTGGAAATGACCAAGTGGTTCGACACCAACTACCACTATCTGGTCCCCGAGCTGGGCCCGGACACGGTGTTCACGGCGCACTCCGCCAAGCAGGTCGCCGAGCTGAAGGAAGCCCTCGCGCTCGGACACACCGCCCGCCCGGTCCTCGTCGGCCCCGTCACCTACCTGCTGCTCGCCAAGCCCGCGCCGGGCGTGTCCGGGGACTTCGAGCCCCTGACCCTGCTGGACCGGCTGCTGCCGGTGTACGCCGAGGTGCTCGCCGATCTGCGGGCGGCCGGCGCCGAGTGGGTCCAGGTCGACGAACCCGCTCTCGTCCAGGACCGCACCCCCGCCGAGCTGAACGCCGCCACCCGTGCCTACCGCGAACTCGGTGCCGCCACCGACCGGCCGAAGCTGCTGGTCGCCTCGTACTTCGGGCGGCTCGGTGAGGCACTGGGCGTGCTGGCCAAGGCGCCGGTGGAAGGACTGGCCCTCGACTTCACCGAATCGGGCGGCGCCAACCTCGAAGACCTCGCGGCGGCCGGCGGACTGCCCGGCAAGCGCCTGGTCGCGGGCGTCGTCGACGGACGCAACATCTGGATCAACGACTACGAGAAGTCCCTCGCGACCCTCGGCACCCTCCTCGGCCTCGCCGGCCGGGTGGACGTCTCCGCCTCCTGCTCCCTCCTGCACGTACCGCTGGACGCCACCGCCGAGCGCGACATCGACCCGCAGATCGCCCGTTGGCTCGCCTTCGCCCGGCAGAAGACGCGGGAGATCGCCGTCCTGGCGCGTGGGCTCGCCCGGGGCACCGACACCATCGCCGCCGCACTCGCGGCGAACCGCGCCGACCTCGCCTCCCGCGCCGGATCGGCACTGACCAGGGACCCCGCGGTGCGGGCCCGCACCGCCGCCATCACCGCCGCGGACGGACGGCGCTCGCAGCCCTACCAGGAGCGGACCGCCGCCCAGCGCGCGCACCTCGGGCTCCCGCCGCTGCCGACGACGACCATCGGCTCGTTCCCCCAGACGAATGAGCTGCGCGCCGCTCGCGCCGACCTGCGGGCCGGGCGGATCGACACCGCCGGGTACGAGGAACGGATCAGGGACGAGATCCGGGAAGTCCTCTCCTTCCAGGAGAAGGCGGGGCTCGACGTCCTGGTGCACGGCGAGCCCGAACGCAACGACATGGTGCAGTACTTCGCCGAACGGCTCACCGGCTACCTCGCGACCCAGCACGGCTGGGTCCAGTCGTACGGCACCCGCTACGTCCGGCCGCCGGTGCTCGCGGGCGACATCTCCAGGCCGGAGCCGATGACGGTCCGGTGGACGGCGTACGCCCAGTCGCTGACCGCCCGTCCCGTCAAGGGCATGCTCACCGGCCCGGTCACCATGCTCGCCTGGTCCTTCGTCCGCGACGACCAGCCGCTCGGCGAGACCGCCCGGCAGGTCGCCCTCGCCCTGCGCGACGAGGTCGGCGACCTGGAGGCCGCGGGCACCTCGGTGATCCAGGTCGATGAGCCCGCCCTGCGCGAGACACTGCCGCTGCGCGCCGCCGACCGTGACGCCTACCTGGCCTGGGCCACCGAGGCGTTCCGCCTCACCACGAGCGGTGTACGTCCGGACACCCAGATCCACACCCACATGTGCTACGCCGAGTTCGGTGACATCGTCGAGGCCATCGACGACCTCGACGCCGATGTCATCAGCCTGGAAGCGGCCCGCTCCCACATGCAGGTCGCCCGCGAACTGGCCGCGCACGGCTACCCCCGTGAAGCCGGACCCGGCGTCTACGACATCCACTCCCCGCGCGTCCCGAGCACGGAGGAGGCCGCGGCCCTCCTCCGTACAGGACTTGAGGCCATCCCGGCCGGCCGGCTGTGGGTCAACCCCGACTGCGGCCTGAAGACCCGCGGCTGGCCCGAGACCCGTGCCTCCCTGGAGAACCTCGTCGCCGCCGCCCGCGAGGTCCGCGCGGAGCTGGCCACCGGGAACGGCTGATCCCGCGGAGCCGGGGCGGACACCCGTCGTGTCCGCCCCGGCCCTGCCGCGCCCGCGCTCATCCGCTCCCGCCCGTGCGGCGACCGAACGGCGGTACGCTGCGGGGTGCGGCGGCGTGTCCGGACAACTCCCCGCCTCCGCACGGGGATTGAACCGATGGAAATGACCGCGGTCGGTATCGGCACACCTTCACCTCACGATGGAGCGACCATGCTGCGGGTGCACTTCACGTCCGAGGATCTGGCCCGGGTCCGCGTGGCCCCGGGACCGGACTTCCTCTGGGAGATCAGCAACAGCGTGCAGACCCTGCAACGACGCGACGGGGAAAGGGTCTTCGGCGCCTGGCGCCGCTGGGCCCGGCCACGCCTGTCGGGCGGACGCCGGCTGCTGTCCAGTCTGCTGCCGCCGCGCGGCTACTCACCGGACTTCCTCACCCCCACCTCCGGCGACCGCACCACCATGCAGGCAGCGGTCGACACCCTGATGAGCACTCCGCGCACGCGCCTGCGCGCCGAGCTGGCACAGCTGTCCTCCTCGCACCGGCTCCCGGACTGGACGAGCTCCCTGGCCGGAGGGGACCGCGAAGCCCTCCGTCGGCTCGGTGACGCTCTGCACGCCTACCGGCTGGAGGCACTCGAACCGCACTGGCAGCGCGTGCACGCCCATATCGACGCCGACCGCGCCCTCCGCCTGCACAGCCTGCTGGACGGCGGCACCGAGGGACTGCTCACCGGCCTCGGCCCGCACTTCCGCTGGCGCCCGCCCGTACTGGAGGTCACCTACCCCGTCGATCAGCAACTGCGCCTGGGCGGCAGGGGACTTGTCCTCCAGCCGTCGTTCTTCTGCTGGCCCACACCGATCACGCTCGCGGACGGGGACCTGCCGCCCGTGCTCGTCCACCCCATCCACCACACCGCCGACTGGGCCGGGAGCGCCTCCGACGACCGCGCCACGACAGGCACCGGTCCGCTGGGGCCGCTGCTCGGTCACACCCGGGCGGGGGTTCTGCGCGCGGCCCGCACCGGCTGCTCCACGGTCCAGGCCGCCCGGCTGCTCGATGTGACGCATCCGGCCGTCAGCCAGCACCTCAATGTGCTGCGCGCGGCGGGGCTGATCACCACCGTCCGCAGGGCGGGACGGGCCTTCCACGTCGCGACGGCGGAGGGCCGGGCCCTGCTGGCCACCGAGGAGCGCGCGGTCCGACCGTAGCCCGGCGGGGCCGGGCCGGGCCGTGTCGAGCCGCGGCGGGCCCGGCCGTAAGCCTGGGCTTACGGCGCTTGTGCCCGCGGAGGGTGAGGAACCACGCTGGTCGCGCAGTCGCACACGGCCGGGTGATCCCCGAAGCCGTTTCTTCCCGTAAGGGCCTGTCCCCCTCCAGGAGCCCCCATGCGTAAGAGACTTGTGTCCCTCACGGCCGCCGCGGCCGTCGTCGGAGCCCTCCTTCTTCCCGGTACGGCGGCCCATGCCTCGTCCGCGCCGGGCATCCCGGCCGTGTCCGTGCTCGCCCATGGCACGAAGGCCGGCACGGCCGTCGTCAGTGGGTACGACCGGCCGGGCAGCCGGCTGAGCGTCGACTCCGGACGCACCCGGAGCGCGCACTGGCTGCAGATCGACTACCAGGTCCAGGAGACCGGTTACTGGTGCGGTCCGGCAGCCACCCGCATCGCCCTCTCCGCCCGCACCGCCCCGCCGGCCCAGGGGGAACTCGCCCGGCAGCTCGGCACCACCGAGGCGGGCACCGACCACATCGGCCAGGTGACCGGCGTACTCAACGCGAACCTCGGCGGCGGCTGGTACGAGACCAAGGAAATGCCGAACGACCCGCCCACCCAGGCGCAGCGGGACCTGCTCTGGTCCGACATCGTGTTCGACATCGACCGCAACTACCCGTTGGTGGCCAACATCGTCGCGCCGCCGGGCAATCAGCCGCCCGGGTACCCCTCGGACCAGACGATCTACCACTACTTCACCGTCTTCGGCTACGACGAGGTGGACCGCACCGTCCTCATAGCCGACCCCGCCTCGTTCGGCGGCAACCAGATCTACTGGATCTCCTTCGACCAGCTCGCCACGCTGATCCCTCCGAAGGGGTACTCCGCCTGACTCCCGGCCGAGGACTCTCCCGCACCCGGTGTTCCGGTGCCCCTGCGTCCGGTGAGCGTGATCTCCCCATAACTTCCACTCCAGGAGAACAAGTTGAGTCATCACAGTCCCCACAGCCCCACCCGCAGAAGTGTCATCAGGGCCATCGGCGGAATCACCGCGGCGACGGCCCTGGGCGCGGGCGGGGTCCTGGCGTCGGCCTCCGCGGCCAGTGCGGCGGGCGACGGCTTCGGGCTGCGGATCGTGGACCACAACGAGAACGATCCCCGCATGTGGTACTACCGCTTCGCGACCGACGCGATCGGCTGGGATCCCGGAGTCAACGTCCTGCTTCCCGACGGGTATCACACCGGTGGGCGCCGCTACCCGGTCCTGTACCTCTTCCACGGCGGCGGTACGGACCAGGACTTCATCACCTTCGACCGTATGGGCATCCGTGCCTGGACCGCCGGAAAGCCGGTCATCGTCGTGATGCCCGACGGCGGCCACGCGGGCTGGTACTCCAACCCGGTGAGCTCCAACGTCGGCCCCCGGAACTGGGAGACGTTCCATATCGCGCAGTTGCTCCCGTGGATCGACGCCAACTTCCGCACCTATGCCGAGTACGACGGCCGCGCGGTCTCCGGATTCTCGATGGGCGGCTTCGGCGCGCTGAAGTACGCGGCCAAGTACTACGGTCACTTCGCCTCGGTGAGCGCCCACTCCGGGCCCGCCAGCCTGCGCCGTGACGCGGGTCTCGTCACGCACTGGGCCAATGTCTCCTCCGCGGCCGTGGAACTGGGCGGCGGCACGGTCTACGGCGCGCCGCTGTGGGACGAGGCCAGGGTCAGCGCCGACAACCCCGTGCAGCGCATCGAGAGCTACCGGAACAAGCGGGTCTTCCTGGTCGCGGGCACCAGCCCCGATCCGGTCAACTGGTTCGACCGGATCAACGAGACGCAGGTGCTCGCAGGGCAGCGGGAGTTCCGGGGCGGACTCGGCGCTGCCGGTATCCCGCACGAGTGGCACGAGGTCCCCGGTGGGCACGTCGTCCGCCCCGATCTGTTCCAGCGGGACCTGGACGGCATCGTCGCCCGGCTCCGCAAGGCCTAGGAAAGCCGCTCGCGCTCGTCGGTGACGGGCGCGGGCGGCCCCGGCCTCAGCCCGCGTCCGGCAGGTTGAAGAGCCGCTGCGCCCGGCGCACGTTCTCCTGCCGCAGCGCGGTCGCCCATGGCCAGAGGTCATCGGCTTCGAGCCACGGACAGACCATGCGGTGGGCGATCCGGCACCGCGCGCCCGGGACCGGCTCCGCGTCCCAGGTGTTCCAGGCGACGCCGTCCGTGGTGATGAGCCACCGCCGCCGGGGCGGCACGGTGTGGGAGGGGACGGTGATGCCGGGTTCCAGCAGCACCCACGCCCGCGGATGGAGGGTGGGGTAGCGGTCCTGCGGGAGTTCGCACAGCGGGCAGTCGGGCGGTGCCGGCGGAGAGGGAGCGGTGGCTCCCTCGCGTACGGACTGCGGAGCGTCGTCGGGGTGGTACGGGGCGGGCGCGGCGTTCTCGGTGTACCCCATGGTCTTCAGGGTCCGGACCGCGTGGGGGTTTTGGTAGGACGCGATCCGGCCGTGACACAGGGGACGGAAGTCGACCGGAGTGACGCCACACGCCACATGAGGCGTGTACCTGCGCAGCGGTAGCGAACTCCTTGGCCGGTTCCGTACTGGTACTCGCCGGATCGGCCGGTGAGGAGACGGAAATTCCCGTCCGCCGGACAGCCGGACAGCCGGACAGCCGGACACCACCGGGCCGGGGAGGGCGTGGCGCCCGGTGCTTGCCCTTGACGTACGGGTGAGGGTTTACCGTCCAGGTCCCTCCGGGCCGGACGGCCGGAGGAAAGACGGCAGCCGAGGAGACCGCCATGCCCGCCGACCAGCCGATCCTGCCCGCCCAGCCCCCCGCCACCGATACCCCGCACGACTCCGGCTCCCCGCAGGACCGCCCCGCGCCCCATGCCTCCGCCGCCTCACCGGTCGCCCGTACGTCGAGGGAGGTGCGGCTCGTCTCCGTTCCCGAGGGGCTGCCCCGCCCCGAGCACTTCCGGGTCGCGGAGGCGGCGATCCCGCGGCTGGGCGCGGGTGAAGTGCTGGTGCGGAACCGGTACTTCCAGGTCTTCCCGGCACTTCGCACGGTCATCGCCGGGGGTGTGGAGGGCGCCCCCTTCCCCGGTATCCGGCCCGGTGACGCGCTGTTCGGGGCGGCGGTCGGAGAGGTGGTGGCCACGGGCGCGGGAGAGGGGAACGGGCAGGAGGAACCCGGCGGCGACGGTGCGACGGCGGGGGTCCCCCGGATCGGCGCATGGGTGTCGCACTGGCTGGGCTGGAGGGAGTACGCCGTGGTCCCGGCCGGCGGATACACCCTGCTCGGTGACGAACTGCCCGACCCGGCGGCTCATCTCTCCGAAGGACCCCTCGCGTACGCGGCACTCACGCAGGGCGCCGGACTCCGTTCCGGCGAAACGGTGTTCGTGTCCGGTGGGGCCGGTGCGGTCGGCTCGATGGCGGGACAGCTCGCCGGGCTCCTGGGCGCGGGCCGGGTCATCGGAAGCACCGGTTCGGCGGAGAAGGCGCACCGGATGACGGAGAGCCTCGGCTACGACGCGGTCGTCCTGCGGGAGCCCGGTGCCTCGTTCGCCGACCGGCTGGCCGAGGCGGCGCCCGACGGCATCGACGTGTTCATCGACCTGGTCGGGGGCGAACAGCTCCGGGCCGCCGTCACGGTGGCCCGGCCGGGTGCGCGGTTCGTCCTGGTCGGCGCGCTGTCCGGGCAGTTGGCCGAAGGGAGCAGGGGTGACTCGGCCCCGGCCGAGATCGACTTCTTCGAGGTCATCGTCAAGCGGATCACGATGCGGGGCTTCGGCGGACTCGACCTCCAGGAAACCCGCTCGCAGTGGGACCGTGAATTCGGCCGGTGGCTGCGCTCGGGGAGGATCACCTTCCCCCATGTACGCGTCCAGGGCATGGAAAACGCCGCACGGGCGTTGCACGAGGTGATCGGTGGCCGCCACTTCGGGATGGTGGTCGTCGAGCTGTAGACGTGTGTCTGCACGTACACGTACGCCGGGCGCGTGTGGACGGCCGGTGTCGTCGATACAGTCGGGGGTGGCGGATGCGGATCGGTGACGCGGCGGCAGCGGCGGGGACCACGCCGAGGGCGCTCCGGTTCTACGAGGAACGGGGGCTGCTCCCGCCGCCGCCGCGCACCGCCACGGGCCAGCGCGAGTACGGCACGCGCGACATCGCCAGGATCGCAGTCGTCCGCGAACTGCTGGCCCTCGGGCTGACGGTCGAGGACGTACGCGGCTGTGCCGGCCATCTCGAAACGCTGCTGGACGCCCCCCTGCCGCAGCGGTGCAGCGTTCCCGCGGACGTGGGGGAGGGCGGCGGGAGCGCGGGAGTCGCGGCGCGACGGCTCGCCGCCATCGACGCGGAGATCGCCCGGCTGACGCTGCTGCGTGAGCGGCTGGCGGCCCGAGTCGTCGTGCGTTCCGAGGACGTCCCGGACCGGGAGAATTCCGTTGGTGGCGCCCTGACCGCCCCGCCTAGTATCCGGTCGTGACGACACCTCCGGACGAACAGATCCTGGACGCTCTCCACCGGGCCGACGCCGCCCGGCTGGCCCGTCTCCTCGGAGCGGGAGGCTGCGGGCCCGACATCCTCGGACGCCTCGTCCGGCACGAGAACGCCCGGGTGCGGTATCTGGGGCTCACGCTGCTCGCGGAGCGGGTGACGGCCTCCCCGCACGGCGCGGCGGATCCCGGAGCGGTCGAACGGGACGGCCTGGTGGCGCTGTTGCCCCGGGTCCTGTCCGGTTCTCCGGAGGAGTCGCTCGTCCTGGCCGGACTGTGCGCCCACCTCGGGCCGCGGCTGCCCCGGGACCGCCGGCCGGACTGGCGGAGCGCGGGTCTGCCGGTGCGGGCGCGGGTCGCCTGGCTCCGGGCCGAGGTTCTCACCGACCCCGCCGTCATCCGCGACGGCACCCCCGGAGAGCTGCTCTACCAGGCCGTGCGCGGCAGCGACCTCATGGCCGCCCACAGGCCCGCGCACCTCGTGGCCGAGCTGGTCAGCAGCCGGGACCCGGTGCTCCAGGCGGAGGCCCTGCGGCTGGCCCGGCAGGGGCTGCACACCGGACTGCTCGCTCCCGCGACCGTACGCGCCCGGCTGGTCCAGCTGCTCGACGCGGCCGATGCCGGGGTCGCGGCGGGCGCACTGAACGAACTCGCCGAGCCCTGGGCGGCGATGCTGCCGCTGGAGCGGTCGCTCCTGGCTCCGTCGCTCACCGCTGATGCCGCCACCGGAAGGCCCGAGGCCGCGGCGGCCGCGCTCACCACCGCGGCCCGGCACGGGCACGGCGGCCTCCTGCGACAGGTGGCCGAGGACCCGGATCAGCCACCCGTCCTGCGCCGACGTGCCCTGGAACTCCTGGGCGCGTGCGCGCAACGCGAGGACATCAGCGGGCTCCTGGAGGTGGCCGCGCGGGATCCCCTGCTGCTCGCCGGACCGCTGCTCATCTGTCTGCGCGGGCTGCACCGGCGCGGGCACTTCCCCACGGAACGGGATGTCCGGCCCCTCGTCGCCCTGGCCCTCACCGACCATTCGATCCCGGCGCGTGAGGTCGCCACCGTCCTCTACACCTGCCGCCGGGCGATGTACGAGGCCCTGGCCGACGCGCCGGACGGAGACCCGGACTGGCCCCGCCGGCTCGACCTCCTCGTCGCCCTGGCCGGTCAGGGGGCACCGGAGCTGCCGATCGGGGAGACCATCACCGGACGGCTCCCGGCGGCTCCCGCGCCCGGACCGTTTCTCGACGCCATTCGTACGCTGCGCCACGCGGAGGCCGAGGAGGCGGTGATCGCGCTCCTGCCCACCGCGCCCCTGGCGGCTCTCGGCGTACTGGAGGCCATCGGCGGCAGCCGTACGGTCCGGGTGCTCGCCGAAGGCCTGGGCCTGCGCCCCGTCGGGGGAGGCGGCGACGGCGAGGTCACCGTCACGCCTGGGGAGGCGGGCACCATCGCGGCGCCGCTGCGGGGCGTCCGGCACCGGGCCCTGGAGATCCTGTGGCATCTGAGCGAGGAACCGGAGGACCGCGAGCGCATCCTCGTACGGCTCGACCCCACCGACCTGCCCGGCCGCATCGCGGCCGACCTGGGCGGGCCCGACGAGGCGGAACTGGCACTCCTGCGCTCCCGGCCCGCCCCGGACGAGCCCGTGGCGGCACTGTGCCGGCTGGCGGACCACGGCGGCGCGGGAACCGGAACCCTGCCCGTCATCGCCGACCTGCTCCTGCGCGTGGTGCGCGACCTCGCCTCACCCCCGGCCGAGGGCTCCGGCCCGTCCGGCCCGGACGCGGCCCGTCCGCCCGGCGAACCCGAGGTGCCGCAGGAGGTCCTGGACGCGGTGCAGGCCCTGGGGCGCCGCCTCCACCGGCGGCAGCGCATCCGGCCCGTCTGTCTGCTCGACGCGGTGGACGAGCGGGCGGCGGGCCACGGTCTCGTCGCCACGATGGCACTGGACCTGCTGGACCGCCCCGCGCTCTCCGGCGCTGAGCAGGCGGTTCTGCTGAGATCGCTGCTCCGGGTGCCGGACGTGGTGAATGTCCGGCCGCGGGTGCACCCCTTGCTGCGCAGCCGGGACCCGGACGTACGCAAACACGTGATCGCGCTGCTGGCACGCGATGCCCAGGGGGACGACGCACAGGCTCTGTCGGCGACGCTGACCGTGCTGACCGGGTCCGGGGACATCCGTACCGTCCGCCAGGCGCTGCTGGCCCTCGGGCACGCACGGGCGCGCTGGGCGGACGTCCCGGTCGCCGCCTGTCTCGACCACCCGAACATGAACATCAAGAAGACCGCCGCCTCCGTCCTGGTCCGCGCGGGCGGGCCGGCGGCCGTGCCCCGGCTGCTCCACCGGCTGGGCAGGCACGACAACCCGGGCCTGCGTACCGCACTCGTGGAGGCGCTGCGCACGATCCTGGGGGACGCCTACGCGGCCACCCTGCTGGCCGCCGCCGAACAGTGCGAGGACCGGCGCGCCCGCGGGCTCCTGCTGGCGGGCCTCGACGGCGCACTGACCGGGCGAGCGGTCCTGGCCCTGGACGCCCAGGTGTCGGCGGTCGTTCCGGCGTTGCTCGCCCTGGTGGCCTCGGGCGGTGTCCGTCTGGCATCGGGATCCGCCGGGGAACTGGCGGAGCCCATGTCGAGGCACGGCGTCACGCCCCCTGCCGCGCGCACCCCCGGGGACCCCGCCGCGCGCGCTTCCGGGCCGGGCGACGGAGCCGACTTCGAGGTCGCCGTCCTGCTGACCGGGGGGTGGAACGCCTCGGCCGCCCTCCGTATCGCGGCGCGGCCCGAACCACTGGACGCGCACCGCCCGGAGGAGCTGCGGAAGCTGCGGCCCCTGCTGGAGGACTGGCTCGGGCTGACCGCCCGCGCGCGTTCCGCCGACGCCCGGCTGCGGCTGCTGCGCTGTGTGCTCCGGCTCTGCCCCGCCCCGTGGACATCCGGCGAAGTGGCCGCGTTCGCCCGGTTCGGCGGGGTGCTGATCACCGTGCTCGACGAGGTCGCGGGCGGGAGGTCGGGGACGGCGGCGGGGGAGTTCGCCGCGGAACTCATGGCCCCTCTGGCCGCCGTGGCGCCGCGGCTGTCGGATGCCGAGCGGTTCGCCGTCGTGGAGTCGGTACGCGCGCTGCCCGCCGGAGCGGGGGGCGGCACGGCCGTTCTGGGCCTGCTCCGGCAGTGCGGCGCGGTGCTGGTCCGGGCCGATCTGGACCGGGCGCTCGCCGCCGCCCACCTCGGAGCCGACCCCTGGCGGGCCGGGCCCGCGGTGCTGCGTGAGGCATTCGGTGTGCCGGAGCGTGCCGTTGCCCCCGCCGGCCGGGCCGACTCCGTCGAACTGTCCGCCTGGCAGGCCGCGTTGAGCGCCGCCGTACGCACGCCCCGGGACTTCGAGGAGTTTCGCCGCGCCGCCCTCCCCGCTCCGGACTCCAGGGATTGCCTCGACGCGCTGATCGTCGCCCACCCGGACGCCGACCCCGAGGTGCGCGACCGCCTCGTCGACTGGATGCAGCGGCTTCAGCCCCTCGACGCACCGGCATGGACGATCGCCGAGAAGGCCGGGATCGCCGGGACGGCCGGGATCGCACGGACAGCCGGGAATGCAGGGACGGCCGGGAACGCCGGGACGGGGCGGGCAGCGGTGGGCCCGGGGGCGGCCACGCCTCCGGCCGCCGCCAGGTCCGTACACTCCGACGATCTCGACCAGCCGCGCTCGGCCGCCCTGCGCGCCCGGTTGCTGACCATGCTGGACGGCCCCGATCCGGACCGGCGCAACGCCGCGGCGAAGGCCCTGCGGGCCTGGCCCGAGCCCGGGACCGCCCGCGCCGTGCTCCGCGCCTTCCTGCGCGGCCGGGTGGACGAAGAGACCGGCGGAGCCGGCCTCGCCCGCACATTCGCCACGGTCGGCGAGGCGGAGCTGCGCGGCGACGGGGTCCGCCCGGACCGGGTGCTCCGCATGGCCGGGTGGCTGGACCCCTGGGATCTGCCACCGCTCGTCCCGCTGGTGGTGGAGTGGTGGGAGAGCGGGCCGCCCGGCCTCCGCACGGAGGCCCGGAACGTACTGGGCAGAGTCCCCGGCGACGTACTGGCGCAGCTCCTCGGCGCGCGCGTCGACGCGGGATCCCCGGGCGTCCTGGAACTGCTGTCCGGACAGCCGCTGCTGCGTACCCCCGCCCTGGTACGGGCCCGGCGAAACCTGCGCAGCGACGGACGCGACGCCCTGGCAGACCGGCTCCTGCTCGTCGAAGGGCCCCTGCGCGGGCCCGAAGCCGCGGGGGAGGACGCCGCCGCGCTCGAAGCCCTGCGCTCCGCGGCCCCGGCGGCGACGGAAGGAGCCGGGGCCGCTCCCACTCCGCGGGAACTGCTCGGCCGGGCCCGCGGCGGTACCCCCGAGGAGATACGCCGGGCCCTCACACTGCTCGCCGAGCGGTACGGCCGACGGCCGGTGGGCGAGGGGCGGCCGGGGCCGTACGACGCCCGGGAGCAGGAGCTGAGCGGCCTGATCGACGACTTGCTGCGCCACCCGAAGGCCGGTGTGCGTCTGCACGCCCACCGGACCTCGCGCGCTCTCCTGGACCGTTCCACCCACGCGCGGCAGACGATGTTGCTGCTCGACGACCCCCAGCCCGATGTGGTGCGCATGGCCGTCCGGACACTCGCCCACGCGGGCTGGGAACCGGCGGTCCCCGCGCTGACCGGACTGCTGGGCCACGCGCAGCCCACCGTCCGCAGCGCGGCCGTCGAGGCCCTGACACGCTTCGGGGCCGCGGCCGTCCCCGCGCTCCGGCGGGCCGCCGCCCACGCACGCCCCGACCGGCGCTCCCGCTACACGGACGTCCTGGCACGGCTCATGAGCGCCGACGACGCGTAGACGCTCCGTGCGATCCACCGCCCCGCGCGCCGCGCCCCTCCACCGCCATGTCCCTCCGCGTCCGGGTGAGCGCTTCAGCCGTCATGCCCCCGCGCGGCGGCAGCGACCTGGTGCAGCGTCCGCCCGGTGCGCGCCGACCGGGCGTGGTACGGGTCGGGCGAGCCGGGCCTGTCGCGCACGGCCAGCCGGTCGTTGGCCTTGATCAGGAGCCATGCCTCCTGGCCCGCCGCGTCCGGTTCGTCGCCCAACCGGAACCGGGTGAGGGCGAACTCGCCGTGCAGTTTGGCGCCGTACAGCCAGAACGTGGCGTGACCGAGGGCCAGCGACTCCTCGAACGGTACGGAGGTGCCCTCCCGGTCGTGGCTGAGCGGGCGGTACGTGCCCTGGTCCCACACGATCACGGTGCCGCTGCCGGACTCGCCCTGCGGGATGACCCCTTCGAACTCGCGGTACTCCAGCGGGTGGTCCTCCGTCGGAACGGCCAGCCGCCGGTCGCTCGGGTTCTCCGACGGGCCCCGGGGAACCGCCCACGACTTCAGCACGCCGCCGACCTCCAGCCGGAAGTCGAAGTGCATGCGCCGTGCGTCGTGGATCTGCACCACGAAGCGGGGCCGAAGTGTGCCGTCGCCGTCCACGCCGTGCTCCCTCCGCCCGCGCCGCCCCTTCCTTCCACTGTGCCGCCGCGGGCCGTGGACCGCACGACGGACGGGGCCGAGGAGGCGCCGGGTTCAGACGCACATGCCAGGGGCGTACTCCGTTCCCGTTCCGGTCTGGACCAGGCCATTGACGCTCCTTCGAGCGCTCCCTTACAACAAGTAGTGAAAAGTACGCCCGAGGTGATCCCTCAGATCGTTCACCTCTCGGCGTGTGTCTGTCATGCGCATACCCCCACACCAAAGTGATGTGATGACTGTGCACCTCTCGCGCCATACCGTGCGGCACACCTCCGGGCGCCGCCGCACCACGCTGTACGCGCTCTCCCTGCTCTGTGTCTCCGCGCTGGTGACGGCCCTGCCCGCCGGAGCCGCACCCGGACCCGCGGGTCACCCAGCCGCCCCCCACCCGGCTGCGGCGCCTTCGGCGGTCACCTTCTCCGACGACTTCGACGGCCCGGCCGGGTCCGCCGTGGACGGCGGCAGGTGGCAGATCGAGACCGGGGACAACGTCAACAACCACGAGCGGCAGTTCTACACCGCGGGCAACAGCAACGCCGCGCTCGACGGTCAGGGCAATCTCGTCATCACGGCCCGCAAGGAGAATCCCGCCGACTACCAGTGCTGGTACGGCACCTGCCAGTACACCTCGGCCCGGCTCAACACCTCCGGCAGGTTCACCACGGCGTACGGCCATGTCGAGGCCAGGATGAAGGTGCCGCGCGGTCAGGGCATGTGGCCCGCGTTCTGGATGCTCGGCGACGACATCGGCAGTGTCGGCTGGCCCAACAGCGGTGAGATCGACGTCATGGAGAACGTCGGCTTCGAACCGGGCACGGTCCACGGCACCCTGCATGGCCCCGGCTACTCCGGCTCGGGCGGCATCGGCGCCGGCTACACCCTCCCGGGCGGGGCCGCCTTCGCCGACGACTTCCACACCTTCGCCGTCGACTGGGCCCCGGACTCCGTGACCTGGTCCGTCGACGGCACGGTGTACCAGCGGCGCACGCCGGCCGACCTCGGCGGAAAGCAGTGGGTGTTCAACAAACCGTTCTTCCTGATCCTCAATCTCGCGGTCGGCGGCTACTGGCCCGGCGACCCCGACGGGAACACCACGTTCCCGCAGCGACTCGTCGTCGACTACGTCCGGGTCACCACCGGCTGAGTCACGTTCGGGCGGCCGGCAGGCCGGTCCCTGCCGCCGCCCGAACGGCGTCCCCGGTGTTCCCGGTGTTCCCGGTGTTCCCGGTGTTCCCGGTGTTCCCGGTGTTCCCGGTGTTCCCGGTGTGAGCGTTGCCGGAGGGCCGGCTCGGGGCGCGGTGTCCCCCGATTTGATAGGCAAGTGAACGTTTGCCTATTCTGGGGTCGTGGCCGACGACATATTCAAAGCCCTGGCCGACCCCACCCGCCGCACCATCCTGGACGAGCTCGCGGAGAAGTCCGGGCAGACGCTGTTCGAGATCTGTGCGCGCCTGAGCATGAAGCACCAGCTCGGGATATCGCGCCAGGGCGTCTCCCAGCACCTCGCCGTACTGGAGGCCGCCGGTCTCGTCGGGACCAGGCGGGAGGGCCGCTGCAAGTTCCATGACCTGAACACTGCCCCGCTGCGGCAGATCGCCGAGCGTTGGCCCGTGCCCGACACACCCGGACCGGAGAAGAGCACCCCATGAAGATCCACCTGACCAGCGTCTTCGTCGACGATCAGGCCGAGGCCCTGCGCTTCTACACCGAGATCCTCGGCTTCGTGAAGAAGCACGACGTCCCGCTGGGGGAGAAGGACCGGTGGCTGACCGTCGTCTCGCCCGAGGAGCCCGGCGGTACCGAGCTTCTGCTGGAGCCCGCCGGCCACCCGGCGGCCAGGACCTACCGCGACGCACTCGTCGAGGACGGCATCCCGCTCGCCCAGTTCGCCGTCGACGACGTGCGGGCGGAGTACGAGCGGCTGAGCGGCCTCGGTGTCCGCTTCACCCAGGAGCCCCTGGAGATGGGCCCCGTCACCACCGCCGTCCTCGACGACACCTGCGGCAACCTGATCCAGATCGCGACACAGCCGCAGTAGGCGTCCGGCCGTACGCCCTACGGCGCGGCGGGCCCGGCGGTGCGCGCCGGACTTCAGTCCTCCCAGTCCTCCTCGTCCCCGTCGTGCCCGTTCTTCCGTTCGCCCTGCTTCTGCCCGTGGCCCTGGCCCTGCTGCCCGGCGCCCTGTTGCTGCCCGCCGTCCTGTTGCTCTCCGCCGTCCCCGGCCGACGCGTCCTGCGGGGCCTGGCTCTGCGGGGCCTGGCTCTGCTGGTTCTGCGCCGGACCACTCCCGCTGGAGCCGTCGCCGTCCGCGTCGCCCTGTGCCGGTGCGTCGGTGCCCGCGGTCGGGGCCGTGCCGGAACCGGGCCCGGAGTCAGGTGTGCCGGCCGAACTGGAGTCCGGTGAGAACAGGATCATCCCCAGGTACACCGCGGCCAGGAACGTCGCCGTTCCCGCGATGGCGCTCGCCACCCGGGGACGCCGCTTGATCGCCTCACGCGCGCTGCGCCGACGAGCGGGAGCGGCTCTGTTGGAGGTGCTGCGTCTCCTGCCCGTGGGCTGCGGGAGCCGGTACGTCGCGGGGCCCGCGGGAGCGGCCGGCGCCGCGGCCGGAGCCGCCTGCGGCGGCGCGGCCGGGGCGGGCCGGGAGGTCGGCGGGGCGAGCGGTGTCTGCATCGGCAGGGGCTCGGGGTGGCCGCGCCAGGCATCGGTGCGGAACCAGTCGGAGACCTGCTGGGCGCTCGGCCGGTCCTCGGGCTGCTTCGCGAGCAGCCCCAGCAGGAACGAGTCGAACGCGGCGGAGATGTCCACGCCCCGCTGTCTGAGCGGCACCGGCGCCGTGTCGACGTGCTGGTAGAGCGTCGCGGTCGCGGTGTCGGAGCGGAACGGCGGCTGCCCCAGGAGGAGTTGGTAGATGACGCAGCCGAGGGAGTACATGTCGGAGGCGGAGTCGGCCGTGCGGCCCAGCGCGCGCTCCGGCGCCAAGTAGAGGCTGGTTCCCACGATGTGACCGGCCGTCGTCAACGCGGTGGAGGGATCGTCGACGAACTGGGCTATCCCGAAGTCGCCGATCTTCACCGACCCTTCCGCGTCCAGCATCAGGTTGCCGGGCTTGATGTCCCGGTGGACGATGCCCTGGCGGTGTGCGGCGGCCAGCCCCGCCGCCGCCTGACCCGCGATCAGGGCCACCTGCTCGGGGTGGACGGTCTCCTGTGCGGCGAGCACGTCGCTCAGGCTCCGGCCCTCGACGAGCTCCATCACCAGATAGAAGCGGTCCTCCCACGCGCCGAAGTCGAACACGGCGACCAGGTGAGGGTGGCTCAGCCGGGCGGCGGTCTGCGCCTCCATGCGGAAGCGAGCCGTCGACGAGGCGTCCGCGTGGTCTCCCAGCAGCAGCTTCACGGCCACGGCCCGGCCCAGCACCTCGTCCGTGGCACGCCATACCTCGCCCATGCCGCCACGACCGATGGGGGATACCAACCGGTACCGACCAGCTACCAGCACCTGTGCACCAATCTCGAATTGTGGCCCGCTCCGACTGCCGTGGGACCCGCCCCTCTTCGCACTCTTCGGGAGCGGGACAGGGGTGGGGCGCGCGACCCGGTCAGGATATCGGTCTGTAGGACCGCGAATGCCCCGGCGGTCGCTCCGGCCGTCCCCAGGCGTGGCCGGAGGATGACGGATCGGCAGATCGTGGACGGCACGGCCCCGGTCCCGGGCGGCGCCCAGGGCCGCGACCTCCGGTCAGCCGGCGGTCGAGGCCGCCCGGCCCACGGCTTCCACCAGCGGCAGCACCCGGTGCGCCACCCGCTCGCGCAGCGCCACATCGGTCCGTGTCCGGACCACTCCGGGGAGCTGGATCAGCTGCTGGATCACATCCTCCAGGTGCCCGTTGTCCCGGGCCACGACCCGGGTCAGCAGATCCCCGCCCCCGGTGGTGGAGAACGCTTCGATGATCTCGGGGACGGCGGCGAGCGCGTCACCCACATCGTCCAGATGCCCCTGGGTGACCTCCAGATGGACGAAGGCCAGGACCGGGTGGCCGAGCGCCGCCGGGGAGAGGGCCGGGCCGGTGCCCGTGATCACCCCGTCCCGTTCCAGCCGGTCGAGCCGTGCCTGCAGAGTGCCGCGGGCCACCCCGAGGACGCGCGCGTACTCGCGCACGCTGGTGCGTGGCTGCTCGATGAGCAGCCGCAGGATGCGGGTGTCGAGGGCGTCCACTGCCATGGTCCGTTGGCTTCTTCCTGGTTGATCGATACCGGCCCCGACTGTACCAATGGCCCAGTGCTAACCGGTCGATTTGGGCCACTGTCCCGACAAGTGCTTTCCTTTGCCGATAGATGGCGCCGCGCAGCGCCGGACGGCGACGAAGCCGCTTCCGGTTCCGCGGCGCCTTTGCCATGCACAAGAGGGTGTTCACCAGCCGGAGGGGGCGGTCCGACCGTCGTGAAGAGGATGTTCGTGGCCCCGGATCCGGGGCTTGTGCGACTGCGGGTCTCCCTGCGCGCCGTGCTCGGCATCGGCCTGGCCGTGGCCGCGGCCGAACTGGCCGGCCTGTCCCTCACCGCCTCCATCACCGGAGGACTCGCCGCACTTCTGGCGCTGTTCACGGTCGGTGACCCCACCGTCCGCGGGCAGGCGGTCACCACCCTGCTGCTGCCCGTGGCCGGCTTCCCGGTCCTCGCCCTGGCGAGCACCCTGCACGGGCAGCCCCTGCTGCGGGCCGTCTGCTGGCTGGCCGTCGTCTTCGCCGGGGTGTACGCACGCCGCTGGGGCCCACGCGGCCACGCGCTGGGCGTCTTCGGCTTCATGATGTTCTTCAGCACCCAGTTCCTGCACGCCGTCCCGGGCCAGCTGCCCGAGCTGTACGGAGCGGTGGCGCTGGCCGTCGCGGCCTCCTGCGCGGTCCGGTTCGGCCTCTGGTGCGTCGAGCGCCGCACCCCGCCGCCCGCCCAGCCCGCGCCTCTCACCGGGCGCGGCCTCGCCAGGCCCACCACCCGGCAGGCCCTCCAGGCCACCGCGGCCTGCGGGATCGCGCTCGTGGTGGGGCTGCTGCTCTCCCCGGACCGCTGGTACTGGGCGGTCGGCACCGCCTGGTGGATCTTCGTCAACACCGCCTCGCGCGGCGAGACGCTGGTCCGGGGCTTCCGCCGGGTCATCGGCACCGTCGCGGGCATCGGCGTCGGGCTGCTCGTCGCCGTACCCCTGCACGGGGCACCCGCGCCCACCGCCGCCCTCGTCGCCGTCTGCGTCTTCGGGATCTTCTACACGGCGGCCCCCTCGTACAGCTGGATGACCTTCTTCGTCACCGTCATGGCCGGCCTGCTCTACGGACTCCTCGGTGTCCTGGACCCCGCGCTGCTGTGGCTCCGCTTCGAGGAGACCGCCGCCGGGGCCCTCGGCGCGGCCCTCGGGGTCGCGCTGATCCTGCCCGTCACCACGCATGCCACCACCGAGGCCTGGATACAGCGGGCCCTGAACTGCGTGCACCGCTGCACCGGCGCGGCGGCGCTGCGGCTGGCCGGTGACCAGCACTCCGACCCGGCACCGCTCGCCGCCGAACTGGAACTGCTGCTGGGCCGGGCCAGGCTCTCCCTCGCCCCGCTCGTCCACCCCCTCAGCCCCCTGCGCGCCCGCAAGACGCGCGCCCGCCAGGTTCTGGACCTGCTCGACTCGTGCGCCCGCGAGGTGCGCGGCCTCGCCTCCGTGGCCGCCGACCCGGACGCCTCCCACGACGCGCGCCTCACCGCCGCCTGCCACCGGGTGGAGGCCGCCGTGCTGGCCCTGGCGCCGCCCGGACAGCCCCGTACGGACAAGTCGGCCGTACCGCTCCAGGCGCCGCACCACCACCCGGGGGCCGAGGCCGCGCTCGTCCATCTGCATGCGCTGGAGCGCGCGCTGGCGGAGCTCGCCGCGCCGCTGCGCAGCTCACCCAGGGCGCCGCTCGTCTCCGCCTGACCCTGCCCTCTGCCTCTGCCTTCTGCCCCTTGCCCCTGCCCCTGATCCGGCTCTGACCGGGAGCGAGCCGGGTACGGAAGCGGTGGCGTGCGCCGCGGAGCCCGCGCCCCCTGGTTCGGTCCCTGATTGGTCCAGACCGGGGCGGGGTGCTGCCTGCTACCGTCGGCCGTGAAGATCGCGACGAACGGTGAAAAGGGGTAGCGCGATGGGCGGCGACAGCGCCGGGCGGGCATTCATAGGGTCGTTCACCTCGAACGGCGGGCCGGGCATCACCGCCGTCGCCGTGGACCGCGACACCGGCGCACTGAGCGTCCTCGGGTCCACGGACGCCGTGCCGGACCCCTCGTTCCTCGCCGTCGGGCTGGGCCCGGGTCCGGGCGGCAGCACCCTGTACGCGGTCGGTGAGACGGCCCGGGGCACGGCCGCCGCCCTGGACATCAGCGGCGACGTACCGCGGCTTCTCGGCGGGATCCGGGCGGTGAACGGTGAGGCTCCCACCCACCTCGCGCTCGCCGGCGGTCACCTGGTCACCGCCAACTACGGCTCGGGCAGTGTCACCGCCCTGCCGGTACGGGCCGACGGATCGCTCGGGGAGGCGGCTTCCGTACTCCAGCACGAGGGCAGCGGTCCGGACGCCGGCCGTCAGGCGGCCCCGCACGCCCATCAGGTGCTCACCGACCCCTCGGGCGCATGGGTGCTCAGTGTGGACCTCGGCACCGACTCCGTACGCGTCTGCGCCCTGGATCCCGGGACCGGGGCCCTGAGCCTGCGCGGTGAGACGGCGCTGCGGCCGGGCACCGGGCCTCGCCATATGGCCTTCCACCCCGGGGGAGCCCACGCCTATGTGCTCAACGAGCTGGAGCCGACCGTCACGGTGTGCCGCTGGGACGCGGCTGCCGGGGTCCTCGAACCGACCGGTGAGATCGCGGTCCTCCCCGAGGGCCCGTCCTCGGGCGACACGGTGCGTACCTACCCGTCCGAAGTGGTGGTCTCGCACGACGGACGGTTCCTGTGGACCGCCAACCGGGGGCACGACAGCATCTCGGTCGTGACCCTCGACGAGACGGGCGGGAGCGCGGCCCTGGCCGCTACCGTGAGCTGTGGTGGCCGCTGGCCGCGCGACCTCACCCTCGACCCCACGGGACAGTGGCTGTACGCGGCCAACGAGCACTCCGGGGACGTGAGCTGGTTCGGCGTGGACGCGGAGACCGGAGTCCCGCGGTTCGCGGGTTCCATCGAGGCCCCTGCGGCCTCCTGCGTCGTCTTCGCCTGATCCCGCACCCGTATCCCCCGGACCCCGGACCGGGGGATGGCGGACGCGGTACGAGCGGTGGGGCGCGGACCGGTCGTACGGTCCGCGCCCCACCGCTCTCCCCTCGCCCGGAGAAGCCCGGTGAGGGCCGGATCAGTGCGCCTGCGCGCCCTGCGGTGTGGCAGGAGTGATCCCCAGGGTCGTGGCGTACAGCGACAGCACGAGCTTGCCGATCGCCGGGTACGCGCCCAGCGGCTCGGCGACCGCGCAGCCGGCCTCCTTCGCCGCCGCGTCCAGCAGGCCCGCGTCGATCTCGGGGCCCACCAGGTAGGGCGCCAGCGCGAGCTGCGCCGACCCGGAACTCTGCAGCTGCTCGGCGACCGACGCCACCGAACCCTCCACGTCGAGCGCGGCGGCCATCACCGGCACCGCGAGGCGGGCGGCGAGGAGCATTCCGGTGATTCCGGCCGCCCTCACGGCCTCGTCGCCGCCCACCGTGGCCAGCACGATGCCGTCGGCGGCGGTCGCCACGGTGAACAGCCTCGCACGGTCGGCGCGCGCCAGCCCGGCCTCCGACAGCCGTACGTGCAGCGCCTCGGCGAGCAGCGGGTGCGGGCCCAGCACATCGGTCAGCTCGACCGGGGTGCCGCTGTCCATGATCGCCTGCCGTATGCGCCGGATCAGGGCGCTGTCCGGCCCCGCGAGCAGCGGCACCACGACGGCGGGCGGGCCCGAGGGCTCGGCGACCTCGCGGCCCACGGCCCTGGCCTGCTCGTAGCGCGCGACGCGCTCCGCGGCGGCGTGGGTGAGAACGGTGGTCAAGGTGGGGTACTCGGCGTCGTCGCCGTCGAGGTAGCCGATCTGCGCATTGAGACCGGGAAGCTCGGAACGGGCGATGCTGATCACCTCTTCGGCCAGACTGCGCGTGGCCGAGGAGGGGGTACCGGGAACGGCGAGAACGAGCGCGGCAGCGCCCTCGGGCGCGACCACGGGCTCCGGGCGGCGGTGCCGTCCGGACTGGCGAGGTCGCGGCATTCGTACAGGCAGGCCGGAAGCGGGCCCAGTGGGGGTGCTCATGGCGCCGCATGCTACTGGTTTTGGATGCTCCTCTGTTCGGGGAGGGTCCAGTCAGGCGTTATCTGTCCGCTTATGTCTGATGAGTGATGTACCGGGCAACTGCCCTGCTCTGTCGGTCCGGTTTCGGACAGGGGCGCGCAACCGGGCGTGGGTGTGCGCGGGGGCGTCAGGGGCGCTCCGGCGCGGGTGGGGACTCCCGTACGGGCGACGGCGCGGACGCCGGTACGCACAACAGCGTCGGATGGAGCGGCAGTCGCAGCCCGCCTTCCGCCAGCGCCCGCGCGATCCCCAGCGCACCGTCCAGCGGATCACCCGACGCGGGGACCACGACAGCCTGCGGCACCTGCCGGGCCAGTTCCTCGCGCAGTGGTACGAGAAGGGCCTCGCCCATCCGGAACAGGCCCCCGGTCAGGGCCACTTCGCAGCCGGGCCCGTCGTCGGTGCCTCCGCCGGAAGCCGCCCCGGGGCACACCGCTGCCGCCGCCTCGGCGATATGGCCGGCGGCCCGGCGCAGAATGTCCGCGGCGACCGGGTCGTCACCGGCGCACGCCGCCACCTCGGGGGCGAACGACGCGAGCAGCGCGGGGCGGTCGGTCCGCGGGTAGAGCAGGCCCGGCAGTCCCGCCGCGGGACCGAACACGGCGATGAGCCGGGCGAGCAGCGCGGCGGATCCCCCGCGTCGTCCGTCATGGGCGCGCATCGCCGCGTCGAGACCGGCTCGGCCGATCCACGCGCCGCCGCCGGTGTCACCCAGAAGATGTCCCCAGCCATCGGCCCTGCGCCATGTCGTCAGGTCCGTGCCGAGCGCGATCAGGCCCGTTCCGCCGGCGACGACCGCTCCCGGCCGCTGGCCCACCGCGCCCGCGTACGCGGTCACCGCGTCGGCCGCCAGGGCCAGCCGGCGCACGCCCAGTGCCTCCGCGAGCGCCGCGGGCAGCTCGGCACGCAGCTGATCGCCGAGCGTCGCCATCCCGGCGGCCCCGACGGCCACGGCGGCGATCCGCTCCCGGGTCCCCTCCGGGCCCGGCCCGGAGCCCTGTGCGGCCTCCGGCCGCTCCAGCAGCGTCCGTACGGCGGGCAGCAGTTGTTCCAGCAGATGGGCGGCGTCGATGCCCGCCGGCCCCGTCCGCACCGGCTCGGCGCAGACGAGGGTTGCGAGCGGGCTCGGTGAGCCGGGCGTCCCGAGCGCCACGCGCAGCCCGGACCCGCCCGAGTCCACACCGATCACGTACGGGCCGACGGCCGGCACTCCCGAAGTCCGGGACCCCGTTGCCGTATCCACGCCGCGGGCCGCGCCGCGCGACGGCGCGTCCGTCACGGCAGCCGCCAGTCGACCGGTTGCGCGCCCTGGCGCTCCAGCAGTTCGTTGACCCGGCTGAAGGGGCGTGAGCCGAAGAACCCGCGGTCCGCCGACATGGGGGAGGGGTGCGAGGACTCGATGGCCGGGAAATTGCCCAACTGGGGCCGCAGATTGCGGGCGTCACGCCCCCACAGGACCGACACCAGCGGCGTGCCACGTGCCACCAGCGCCCGGATGGCCTGCTCGGTGACCTCTTCCCAGCCCTTGCCGCGATGTGCGGCGGGCCGTCGTGGCGCCGTCGTCAACGCCCTGTTGAGCAACAGCACCCCCTGTTCCGTCCAGGGTGTGAGATCGCCGTTGGACGGCCGGGGGAGGCCCAGGTCCGTGTGCAGCTCCCGGAAGATGTTCTCCAGGCTGCCGGGCAACGGCCGGACATCGGGTGCCACGGCGAAACTCAACCCGATCGCATGACCCGGGGTCGGATAGGGGTCCTGACCGACGACGAGGACCCGCACCTCGTCGAACGGCTGCTGGAACGCCCGCAGTACATGGGCCCCGGCGGGCAGGTAGGTGCGCCCCGCGGCGATCTCGGTGCGGAGGAAGTCGCCCATCGCGGCGATGCGGTCGGCCACGGGTCCGAGGGCCTGCGCCCACCCCGGCTCTACGATTTCTTTCAACGGTCGTGCTGCCACGAGCCGCACTCTACTGGTGATACGACCACTCCGATCAACTGCCGGTCAGGCGAGCACCACCGCCCGTACGCACAGCACATCGGGCAGATGGGACGCGAGCTGCCGCCAGCTGTCCCCGTCGTCCGCGCTCGCGTACAACTCGCCGTTGCGATTGCCGAAGTAGACCCCGGCGGGATCCGCGTCGTCCGTGCAGAGCGCGTCGCGCAGCACCGTGCCGTAGTGCGCCCCCGCGGGCAGGCCCGTCGACAGGGGTTCCCAGGTCCGTCCCGCGTCGCTCGTGCGGAAGACCCGGCAGCGGTGCTCGGCGGGGACGCGGTCGGCGTCGGCGTTGATCGGGAAGATGTACGCCGTCTCGCCGCGGTGCGGGTGCGCGGCGGCGGCGAAACCGAAGTCGGACGGCAGTCCCCCGCCGATGTCGGTCCAGTGGTCCCCGGAGTCGTCGCTGCGGAACACGCCCCAGTGGTTCTGGAGGTAGAGCCGGTCGGGATCGGCCGCGTCCCGGGTGACCTTGTGGACGCACTGGCCGAACTCCGGGTCCGGGTCGGGCAGGAAGACCGCCGAGACGCCCTTGTTGGACGGAGCCCAGCTCTCCCCGCCGTCCTTGGTCCGGAACACCCCGGCGGTGGAGACCGCGACGGTCACCGCCCGCGGGTCCCGCGGGTCGGTCAGAATGGTGTGCAGGCCCTCGCCGCCACCGCCGGGCACCCACTTCGAGCGGGTGGGGTGCTCCCACAGCGGACGGACGAGCTCGAAGCTCTCGCCGCGGTCCTCGGAACGGAACAGCGCCGCCGGCTCGGTCCCCGCGTAGACCACGCCGGGAGCCTCGGGGCCGGCCGGCTGCAACTGCCACACCCGCTCCAGCGATGCCCCGGTGAACGTGGGGAACTTGACCGCGGGCCGCCGGGGCTCGACCCAGCCGGCGCCGAGGTCGTCGGAGTGGAACACGGACGGGCCCCAGTGCGAACTGTCGCCGCCGACCAGGATCCGGGGAGCCGGTCCGCGGGTGTCGACGCCCACCGAGTAGATCGCCTGGGCGCGGAAGTGCGGATCGCCGAACTCCCAGGTCCCGCCGCGCCTGCGGCCGATGAAGAGTCCCTTGCGGGTGCCTACCGTGAGCAGTACCTCGGTCATGACCACGACCTCCCGAAACGCCGTTGTGCCGGATACCGGACAGTTTGCACCCGACCGCGGACAGCGGCTCGCGCGGAGCGGTCCGTGCGGACCGGCGCGGCGAGGGCGGTGACGCCCGGAGAGGGGCGACGGGCCGGGGCGGTGGCGGGGCGGTGACGGGACCGGGGGTGGCCGGCCCTTGACCCGTGTCCGGCGGTCGACCTAGCGTGCAGCTGCCGATGGAAAGCGCTTGCCCACGCGGTCGCGGCGGCCGGGCGCCCGAACCCCAGGAGTACCCGCAGTGACCTTCGAAGGACTGCCCGGCGCCGTCGCCGTCTCGCATCTGAGCGTCTACGACTGGCCCACCGAGGACGGCTTGCGCGGTGGCACCCCGCACATCCATCTCACCTGCTCGGAGGGGTACGTGGTGGTCGGAGGCAGGGGCTCCGTGCAGACGCTCACCGCCTCCGGGTTCCGGCGGACGCCGCTGGAGCCCGGAGCCCTCGTCTGGTTCACCCCCGGTACCGTCCACCGGCTCGTCAACGAGGACGGTCTGCGCATCGTCGTCCTGATGCAGAACAGCGGGCTTCCCGAAGCCGGTGACGCCGTGCTCACCCTGCCGCCGCGCTTCCTCGCCGACCCGGACCTCTACCGCGCGGCCGTCACGCTCCCCGCGGACGGCACCGAGGCGGAGCAGGAGCGGGCCGCCCGCACGCGCCGCGACCTCGCCGTCGAGGGCTTCCTCGCGCTGCGCGGCGCGGCCGAGGCGGGCGACCCCGAGCCGCTGGCCGCGTTCCACCGTGCCGCCGCCGCGCTCGTACGTCCCCGGGTCGACGACTGGCGCGAGCGCTGGCGGCGGGGGGCCGCCGCCGCGTCCGAGGCGACCGGTGAGCAGCTCGACGCGCTGGCCCGGGGCGGCGGCGGTCATCTCGCCGATGCCTGCCTGTACGCCGAACAGCCCTCCGTGCGCGGCAGGTTCGGTATGTGCGGTCGGCTGGACGTCTACCCGGGCTGACCGCCGGACGGTGGCCCGTGCCGGGCGTGTGCTCCAATTCCGGACAGGAGGCCGGTCCCGGACGGGGCGGTCCGCGGCGAGGCGATGAGGAGCGGGCGGCGATGGGTGTCGAGATCATGGACGAGGGCGGCCGGGAGGCGCCGGTGGAGGTGATCGCCGGTGCGGCCGGCGGCCCGTCGCTGGTCGCCCTCCGGATCGGAACCCCGGCGGGCCGGTCCGACTGGACCTGCACCCCGGAGGCGGCCAGGGCGCTGGCGGCGGCACTCCTGCGGGCGGCCGAGGAGACGGAGGACGCCCGGTCGGCGCGGCCCGTCACGGTCAAGGCGCGTGAACTGCTCCGCGGCGATGTGCGGGACGGTGACCGGGCGATGACGGTGGTGGGCGTCAAGGCCGACGGGGGCGCCGTCCAGGTCACCTGGACATCGGGTGCCGGGCGCACCTGGACCCAGGGCTACGACGCCGATGCCGATATCGCGCTGAGGCGTCGCCGGACGGAGGACCGGTGAAGTACGAGAGCCTTCGTAATTCGATGGGTGTCGTAGTACGATCATTCTCGTACTAGTCGCGGGCTCTGTCACCCGCGCCTCCATTCGGTCCTTCCCGGTGAAACGGAGTCCGGCGTGAGCGCCCTTTTCGAGCCCTGCGTCCTGCGGTCGCTGACCATTCCCAACCGTGTCTGGATGGCGCCCATGTGTCAGTACAGCGCGGCGGCGTCCGGGCCGGAGGCAGGCGTCGCGCACGACTGGCACTTCTCCCACTACGCCGCCCGCGCGGCGGGCGGCACCGGCCTGATCCTGGTGGAGGCCACCGCGGTCAGTGCCGAGGGCCGGATCAGTCCGGCGGACCTCGGCATCTGGAACGACCGGCAGGTGACGGCGCTGCGCCGCATCACCGACTTCCTGGCCGAGCAGGGCACGGTGGCCGGTATCCAGCTCGCCCACGCCGGCCGCAAGGGCTCGACCGACCGCCCGTGGCGCGGCGGCGGTCCGATCGGGGCCGACGCGCCGAGTGGCGAGGGGTGGCAGCCGCTGGGGCCGAGCCCGCTGCCGTTCGACGAGGGCCACCCGGTCCCGGCGGAGCTGACCGTCGGACGGATCCAGGAAGTGGTCTCCGAGTTCGCCGACGCCGCGCGGCGGGCGCTGGCCGCGGGCTTCCGGGTCGTGGAGATCCACGGCGCGCACGGCTATCTGATCGGCGAATTCCTCTCCCCGCACAGCAACCGCCGCACCGACTCCTACGGCGGTTCCTTCGAGAACCGCACCCGCTTCGCCCTGGAGGTCGTGGACGCGGTGCGTGCGGTGTGGCCCGAGGAACTCCCGCTGTTCTTCCGGATCTCCGCCACCGACTGGCTGACCGAGAACGAGGACGACGAACGGGACGGCTGGACCGCCGACGACACCGTCCGCTTCGCCCGCGAGCTGCGGGCGCACGGCGTCGACCTGCTGGACGTCTCGACCGGCGGGCTCGCCCCGAGGGCGCACATTCCGGCGGCCCCCGGTTTCCAGGTGCCGTTCGCCGAGCGGGTACGCACCGAGGCGGGACTGCCCGTCGCCGCGGTCGGCCTGATCACCGAACCGGTCCAGGCCGAGAAGATTCTCGCCGAGGGCCGGGCGGACGCCGTGCTGCTCGGCCGGGAACTGCTCCGCAACCCCTACTTCGCCCGCAGCGCCGCACGCGAACTGGGCGTTGAGGTGTCCGTGCCCCCGCAGTACGGCCGCGCGGCCTGAGGGCGGCGCCGTACGTGCTGTGGAGCGGGCCCGAGACGGCACCCGCCATGTGGGCACCACCCCACCTTGGTGCCTGGTTCACCTGCGGTTTCCAATGTCACGCCACTCTGTGACGAGGGGCCGGCGGCAGCCCCGGGGGCTGCCCGTCATGGATGCGTACGCACATCGATGCGACGATCCCGCCGTGCCGGCCCTTTCCGTACAGAGGAGAGCACGCCGTCATGCGCCAGCCCCTGCCCGAATGGGCCGACCCGAAGGTCCCCGCGGAATCGCTCGACGCCCAAGGGCTCAGCCGCCGGGGGGTACTGCGCCGCGCAGGCCTCTTCAGCGCCGCTTTCGCCGCCGCGTCGCTGGCGTCACCGGCTCAGGCATCGGGCCGGGGCGGAGGTCACGGCGGCGGTCATGGCGGGGGGCACGGGAACGGCCACGGCCACGGCGGCAGTGATCCGGAACTGGCCTACCTGGTCGGTGACCATCACAACCACTCCGTCTACAGCCACGACGCCAAGTACACCTTCTCCCAGCTGGCCACCGCCGGGCGGAGGTTCGGGCTCGACTGGATGGTCTTCACCGAGCACAGCAACATCGGGCACGCCGAGTTCGGCGCACAGCGGGAACACCGCGAGATCCTGAAGGCCCGGGCGCGGAACAAGCGCATGCTGATCTTCCAGGGGCTGGAGTGGTACATCCCCGGTGCCGAACACTGCACCGTCTTCTCCCCGCCCGGCCGGCACGAGGTCGACCTGCTCACCCGCTTCGAGGCCGCGTACGACGGAAAGCTGCTCGGCTACACCGCCGGCGGGCCCACACACCCCGACACGCCCCGCAACGAGGCGCACGCGGTCAAGGCCCTCCAGTGGCTCGCCGAACAGCGCCGTACCGGCTACGTCGACGACGTACTCGTCCTGGCCAACCACCCGATGCGACTGGGCATCGACTCCCCGCACGAACTGCGCGGCTGGCGCGACGCGGCACCCGGAATCATGATCGGGATGGAGGGCGCACCCGGTGCGCAGGCCGGAGCGATCCCCGGCTGGCACCCGCCGGCCAACGTCCGCGGCGAGTACACCAACCAGCCGTCCGCCGACTCCTGGCCGGGCTACCCGCGCGAGGCCTACGTCACCCACGGCGGCTTCGACTGGGCGACGGCGACGGTCGGCGGACTCTGGGACGCGATGCTGGCCGAGGGCAAGCTCTTCACCATCACCTCCAACTCCGATGTCCACCGCGTCGCCCAGGACACCTGGGTCAACGGAGCCTGGCCGCCCGGCGAGACGTTCGACAGCACCGGCCGCCTCCCGGACCCGTACAACACCACCGAGCCGCAGCCCGGCGGCGACTTCTGGCCCGGCCAGTTCAGCCGCACGCATGTGGGCGTCACCCGGTACGGCTACCGCGACGTGATGGCGGGGCTCCGGGCCGGCCGGGTCTGGGTCGACCACGGTCACCTCCTGGACGCCGTCGATGTCCGGCTGCGCGGCGAACACGGCCGTGGCGTCACCCTCGGCGGCCGGCTGCGCGCCCGGCGCGGCGAGAAGCTCACGCTGGACGTCACGGTGACCACGGCATCCCGCCGCAACCCGCACGGCCTGCTCCCGAAGCTCACCCATGTCGACGTCATCCGCGGCGCCGTCACCGGCCCGGCCGCCGACCGCGACGCGTGGCGGGCGCCCGACACCCGGGTCGCCCATACGGCGGACGTCTCCGGGCGCCGTGGAACGTACACACTGCGCATCCCCGTCGGACGCGCCGACGAGCCGTTCTACCTGCGGCTGCGCGGCAGCGACGGAAAGCGCCACGGGACGGGACCGCTCGGCGGGTCCGTCGACCCGCACGGCCCGCTCCCGCACGAGCCCGGACAGGGCAACCCGTGGCTGGACACCTGGTTCTACACCAACCCGGTCTTCGTGGACGTATCCGGGCGATGACCCCGGACAGGGTCCGCCGGTCGGTACGCTGACCGGCAATGTTCACACAAAAGGGCCCCACGTTGCGCGAGCTGGCCGTCCAGGCGCTCTCCTCCACCGAGCGTGGATACGACCTGCTCGCCCCGAAGTTCGACCACACGCCCTACCGGACACCCGGCCGGGTTCTCGACGCCGTCACCCGCGCCGTGCGCCCGCTGGGACCGTTCGACTCCGGGCTCGACGTCTGCTGCGGCACCGGGGCAGGTGTGGGCGTGCTCAGGCAGCTGTGCCGGGAGCGGGTCACCGGGGTCGACTTCAGCGCGGGCATGCTCGCCGAGGCCCGGTCGGCGCTGCCGGACACGGCCGGGGGACCGGTGGTGGACTGGGTACGGGCCGACGCGCGGGCACTGCCCTTCACGCGGTCCTTCGACCTGGCGCTGAGCTTCGGCGCGTTCGGGCACTTCCTGCCGAAGGAGCGCCCCGGGCTGTTCGCCCAGGTGTACGGGTCGCTGAGGCCGGGCGGACGGTTCGTCTTCCCGCTGGGCGCGCCGCCCGCGGTGGGATCCCGGGACTACTGGGCGCTGTTCGGATTCGACGTCGCGATGCGGGTGCGCAACGCGCTCTGGCGCCCGCGATTCATCATGTACTACCGCACGTTCAGGCTCCCCGACGTCCTGGACGACCTGACCCGGACGGGCTTCTCCGTGCGGCTCCTGCCGCTGACGGAGCTGGGAACGCGGGCCGACGGCAGCCCGCGCGCCCGGCTGGTGGTGGCGACCCGGGAATGACGCCGGGGATCCCCCGGGGAACGGCTGCGGGGGCGGCTCCGGGCACTGGCCCGGCGGCGGGGCGGCCTGCGGCAGCCGCGCCGGGGCGGTGATCTGGATGACTCTCGTACCATGGAGTTCCCCGGACGAAGTGGAGTCACCGTGACCCCCGCAAGCGCCACCACCGCGGTCCCCGATGCCCCGGCCCCCGCCGCCGGTACCGGTGTCCCGTCGGCGCCCGCGGACCCGGCCGCTGCGACGGGGCCCCGTGCGCTGGCCCATCCCGCGCGCGAGGAGATCCGGATCGAGGACGTGCTGCACGCGCTGGCCGACCCGATACGGCTGCGCATCGTCCGCCGGCTGTCGGGCGCGGGCGAGGAACTGGCCTGTTCGCGGTTCGACCTTCCGGTGTCCAAGTCCACCTCCACCCACCACTTCCGGGTGCTGCGCGAGAGCGGCGTCATCCACCAGATCTACCGGGGCACCGCGAAGGTCAGCGGCCTGCGCCAGGAAGATCTGGACGCGCTCTTCCCCGGGCTGCTCGACAGCGTTCTCCGGGCCGCGGACCACCAGGCCCGACGCCTCGGCGAGGACGGGCACGTACGACGGATCGCGGGCTGACCGCACCGAGAGCCGGCCGCGAGGCCGAGTCGGCCGGGCCGCCGTGCGGTGGGCCGCCGTTCAGTGGTCCTCGCCCCGCGCCGCGTCGAGCAGCCCGCTCCAGTCCGGGATCTTCACCGGTCCGCGTCCCAGCGACTGCCCGAGCGCCGCTTCCGCCCGTTCGATCGACAGCCAGCCGTCCCACTCCACCGGCCGCAGCCCCCACGCCCGCAGCACGGTCAGGGGATCGTCCGCCACCCGCCGCCGCACCAGCCGCGGCGCGTCCTCGATCAGCGAGGCGACCGTCTCCTTGGCGCACGAGCGGTTCGAGCCGATCACCCCGGTCGGCCCGCGCTTGATCCAGCCCGCCACGTACTCGCCGGGCGACGGCGCCCCGTCCCGCAGGACCCGCCCCGCCAGATGCGGCACGGTGCCGTGCGCCGGGTCGAACGGCAGACCGGGCAGGGGCAGGCCCCGGTAGCCGACCGCCCGCAGTACGAGCTGGGCCTCGATGTCCTCGTACGTCCCGGAGTCCCGTACCCCGCCGGTGCCGTCCGGGACCGTGCGGGCGAACCGCACCCCGGCGACCCGGCCGCCCCGCTCCAGCAGCTCCACCGGCCGCAGGAAGAACCGCAGACGGACCAGGCGCTCCCGGGCCCCGGCGACGGGCGGTGGGCCCGCCGCCCAGCCCCGCAGCACCTCCAGATTGCGCCGCACCGCCGCCGGCAGGGGAGGCGCCCCTGTCCCCGGACTGTCCGCCGGGGCCGCGTACGCCGGGTCGAGGGCCAGCTCCGCGGGGTCGACGACGACGCGTGCCCGGGGGAGGGCGCCGAGTTCCCGCAGCTCCTTCGTGGTGAACCTGGCCTGGGACGGGCCGCGCCTGCCCGCGATGTGCACCTGGCGGACCCGGCTCCCGAAGAGCGCGCGGAGCGCCGCGTGGGGCACATCGGTGGCGCGCAGCTCATCCGCGCCGCGTGCCAGGATCCGGGCCACGTCGACCGCCACATTGCCGACCCCGATCACCACCGCCGAGCGGGCGTGCAGCGCGAAGCCCTCGGCGGGGGCGTCCGGGTGGGCGCTGTACCAGGAGACGAACTCCGTGGCGGAGAAGCTGCCCGGCAGATCCTCGCCGGGCACGGAGAGCGGCCGGTCGGTCGCCGCGCCGACGCAGTAGACGACCGCGTGATAGAGCTGACTGAGCCGTGCGGGTGAAAGCCCGTCGGGGCCGCCCACCTCGACATGGCCGACGAAGGTGATCCGCTCGTCCTCCAGGACCGCGCGCAGGCTGCTCTGGAGCGACTTGATCTTCTCGTGGTCGGGGGCGACCCCGTAGCGCACCAGGCCGTACGGGGCGGGCAGCCGGTCCAGCACGTGCACCCGCACATCGGGCACCAGCGACTGCTGGAGCAGGGACTGGGCGGTGTAGACCCCGCTGGGGCCCGAACCGACCACGGCGACACGGAGCACGGCGCACCTCTTCCCGAGGGTCCCTCCAGCATCGCACCGTGCGGAGGCGCGGGGGAGCGGAGCGCGAGAGGAACTCCGGTCCGGTCGGGCCGAGCGGGGCCGGGCCGGGCCGGAACCAAAAACCAAACCAAAACCGAACCGGGACCTGGGACAGGGGGGGGACAGGCCGGGATCGGGACAGGCCGGGACCGGGGCAGGCCGGGACCGGGGCAGGCCGGTACTGTGCCAGCCCGTCAGCCCATCAGTCCGCGCATCCGGTCGATCTCCACCGTCTGCTGGGCGACGACATCGCCCGCCATCTCCTCGACCAGCACGTTGTTCCCTTCCGAGAGCGCCTCGGTGGCCATCGTGATCGCCCCCTGATGATGGGTGATCATCAGTTTCAGGAACAGCTCGTCGAACGCCTTGCCCCGCGCACCGCGCAACTCCTTCACCTGTGCGTCGGTCGCCATGCCGGGCATCGCCGAGTGGTCGTGCGTCTCCTTGCGGCTGTCTCCGCCGTTGCTTTTCAGCCATCCTTCCATCGCGCCGATCTCCGGCTTCTGGCCTGCGGATATGCGCTCGGCCAGCCGTTTGACGGAGGTGGAGGAGGCACGGTCCGGGACGAGTCGCGTCATGACGAGGGCCTGGCCGTGGTGCTGGATCATCATCCGCGCATAGCGGAAGTCGGCGGAGTTCGCGGTGTCCTGGCCGGCGGCCTTCACGGCCTCCTCGGCGGAGAGCGTCCTGGCCGGCTCTCCCGGCTTGCCGGGCGCCACGACCGACGAACCCGGGTCCGACCCGGCCTTCGGGCTTCCGCCGCCCTCTGCCGCGTCACAGGCGGTCAGGGCCAGGGCCGCGGCAACGGCCGCTGCGATGAGGGCGGTTGCGCGCACACGCGTGGACTGACGGTGGATCAACACGGCGACCTCCTGTGCCACAAGGGTTTGTTGCAGACCGTCCTAGCACGCTTCCGGGCGGTGATGATCAGAAGTTTTCATTACGTCTGTGTTGCCACCTGTTGGTGTGTACATGAGAAGGACGATACTGCCGGGGTCCGTAAGCCGTTCAACTTCGAACGGATACAAGGGAGGACGCAGTGACCTCGTTGCCCACCACCCGTGTGCGGCGCAGACGTCTGGGCGTGGCGGCAGCCGCGGCCGGGCTCTTCGCCACTCTGCTGACGGCCACCACCGCAGCCGCGACGCCCGACCCCGGCGACACCCCGGCACAGCGCGGCGGCATCTCCGCGAGCCAGGAGGCGGAAGCCGCAGCCGCCATCAAGAGCGGCGAGATACCCGGTGTGGACGAGATCGTCCACAGCGACAACATCAAGCACCTCGCCAACATCCCCAAGGACGCCCTCAAGGGCACCAACACGGATCTGGCCTTCCAGGGCAAGTACGCCTTCTCCGGCAACTATGACGGCTTCCGCATCTTCGACATCAGCAACCCGAAGAAGCCGAAGACCGTCTCCCAGGTCCTCTGCCCCGGCTCGCAGAACGACATCTCGGTCTCCGGGGACCTGCTGTTCCTGTCCACCGACTCCTCGCGCAACGACAACTCCTGTGCCAGCACCACCCAGCCCGCCACGGAGAAGTCCTCCTGGGAGGGCATGAAGGTCTTCGACATCAGCGACAAGCGCAACCCGAAGTACGTCGCCGCCGTCGAGACCGCGTGCGGTTCGCACACCCACACGCTGGTGCCCGAGCGCAGGAACGTCTACGTGTACGTCTCCTCGTACTCGCCCAGCGAGGCGTTCCCCGACTGCCGGCCGCCGCACGACGGCATCTCGGTCATCAAGGTGCCGCGCAGCGCGCCCGAGAAGGCCGCGATCGTGAACTTCCCGGTGCTCTTCCCGGACGGCGGAAACCCGGGTGCGCCCGAGAACCCCGGTGTCTCCAGGACGACCGGCTGCCACGACATCACCGTTCTGCCGTCGAAGGACCTGGCCGCCGGCGCCTGCATGGGTGACGGCCTGCTGTTCTCCATCAAGGACCCGGAGAACCCGAAGATCATCGACAGGGTCCAGGACAACGTGAACTTCGCGTTCTGGCACTCGGCGACGTTCAACCAGGACGCCGACAAGGTCGTCTTCACCGACGAGCTCGGCGGTGGCGGCGCGGCCACCTGCAACGAGGAGATCGGCCCGGACCGCGGCGCCGACGGCATCTACGACATCGTGGGCCGCGGCGACCACCGCAAGCTCGTCTTCCGCAGCTACTTCAAGATCGACCGTCACCAGGCCGACGTCGAGGTCTGCGTGGCCCACAACGGTTCGATCATCCCGGTCGAGGGCCGTGACCTGATGGTCCAGGCCTGGTACCAGGGCGGCATATCCGTCTGGGACTTCACCAACTCCTCGAAGCCCAAGGAGATCGCCTACTTCGAGCGCGGTCCCGTCACGCTCGACGGGGTCACCACGGCCGGTTCGTGGTCGGCGTACTACTACAACGGCTACATCTACTCCAACGACATCGCCAAGGGCTTCGACGTCCTGAAGCTCGACGACCGGCGCACCGACCCGGCGAAGAGGGTCCGGCTGAAGGAGCTCAACGTGCAGACGCAGCCGGACTACTTCGACCGCTGAGCCGTCCCTGCGTCACGCATCCGGGCATTCCGGGGCGAGACCGGGGTACGCCGGGCGGTTCACCCGCCGGGCGTACCCCGCCCGGCGGGGCTTCACCGTGATAATTCATTGACCGATGAGTCGCACGGGGACATGCTGTATCCCTGTGCCGACGCCCTTCAGCTCCTCGGTCGTCGGCGTGGCCCGCGGCCGTACCCCTCAGGGACCGGGCCGCGGGTGCGCGCCTGGGTCCGGCGACGCGGGGGATCGCCGGAATCAGGCGTGCTCCATGCATACGAGCCCGTCCCGGGCGTCCAGGACCCGGCCGCGGTGAATCCGGCCCGCGCCCGTGCGGCGCGATGACGCCGGTGCCGGCTCCACACCGAGGGCCGCAGCCGATGGCCCCCACCGGACCGCGCCGCGTGGGCCGGCGCCCCTTCGACGAGGGCGGAGGCGACACCACGTCCCCGTACCGGGGGATCCACCCAGAGCCTCTTGATCTCCGCGGTGCCGTCGGCCGCCCTTCACGCCGGGGTCCGCTCCGCCACCCGCGCCGGGGTCCGCTTCAGGCCGCGTCCCGGGCGCTGCCGCCGGTGGCCGCCGCCCACTCCACCAGCAACCGCTGATACTCCGCCTCGCCCTCGGGGGACAGCAGCCCACCGGAGCGCTGCCACAGGTCGCGAATCTCTTCATTCACCACTGCTGCGGAACGCGCGGGGCGCATCGGACGCACGGAACGGGACGAGGACGGAATGGGGGACATGCGTACAAGGCTACGACCCCTGTCCGACAATCCGACCCATTGTGCGGCAGGGACATCGCTCACATGCCCGCCTGCCGGGTGCCACCACGGGATGTGAGGTGTGTCGCCCGGCGTGTTCGAACGGCCTCTGCCGGCTTTCTCCGGCCCGCTCCGGACGGCTCTGGCCGCGAGCCTCCTCCCCGGCCCTTGCCCACGGGGCTCAGCCGTCGTGGCGGGGGGCGGCAGCCCCTGTTGTCGTACGGGCCGTCCACGCGTGGTGTCCGGCGATCGAGAACGCCACGGCGGCCACTCCCAGCAGTACGCCCTCCAGCACATCGGTCATCCAGTGCACGCCCAGATAGATCCGGGTGAACCCCACGCCGGCCACGGAGACTCCCGCCACGACGAGTGCGCCCCGCCACACGCGCGGCCCCGCTCCGAACACGCGCAGCAGCCACAGGAACAGCCCGCAGGTCACGACCGCCGTCATGACGTGACCGGACGGGAACGCCGCGTAATGGGCCGAGTCCACCGGATCGGGCCACTCGGGGCGCTCCCGCCCGACCGCGGCCTTCAGGCCCTGCTGTACGAGGGTGGAGACCAGACTCGTCGCCGCCACCCATCCGGCGAGCAGCCGCGCGCCGTGCCACCACAGGCCGATCACGACGACAGCGACGAGCGCGCGCATCGTCCAGGGATCCCACACCCAGTCCGTCAGCACCCGGTTGAGGTGGACCAGACCCGGTTCGCCCACGGCATGCCGGTGCAGTTCCCCGGCGACCGTGCGGTCCAGCGACATCAGCGGGGACCAGTGCGTGACCACGAGAACCATCAGCAGTGCGGCGAGGCAGGCGCTGATGCCGGCCACCCGAAGGGCACGCGGGGCGGTACGGGGTCGGTCGGGCCGGTACGAGGGTGGGGTGCGCATGGAGTGATCCTCGCGGACGCCCCCGTTCACCGGCTATCCCAGGGCACTGAGCCCGGGAATGAACGCCACCAGCAGCGGAACGACCGGCACCAGCGCGGCCGCGGCGGTCAGCCGCAGCCGACGGCCGGCCGTGAGTCGCTCCACCGGGGACAGCAACCGGTTCACCCGCAGCGGCACTTCCGCCTGCGGCGTCGGGCAGGGGCCGAACACCCCGCGGTCCTCGTTGAGTTCGACCAGCGCGAGCGCGATCGTGAGACGGCCGAAACGACGCGACGCCACATCGTCGGCGGCCAGCTCGACCAGCCGGTGCATCTCGTCGCGGAACGCGGCGAACACGGGGATCTGCGGGAAGCCGGTCGCCAGCGCCGAGGAGCAGTTCAGCAGCCAGTCGTGCCGAGCCTGGGCGTGCCCCTGCTCATGGGCGAGCACCGCATCCAGCTGACGGCCCTTCAGGCGCCCCAGTGCGGCGGTGGTGATGACCAGTTGGGGGGCGGCGCCGGGAAGCCACCAGGCGTCGGGGCGCTCGCCCTCCAGCACCACGAGCCGCCCGCTGCCGGGCTCCTCGCCGGGCAACAGCGGGGAACGGACCAGCAGTTCGGCGCGGCGCTGCCGCCGGCGGCGCCGCGCGCGGCGGATCTCCCGGAAGAGCATGGCGCCGCTCCAGACGCCCCCGAGGGCCAGCAGCACCGCGATGACGGCGGACCACGGTCCGTACGCCGCCAGTGCGTAGGCCTCCACGACGGCGTGCGGCGCGGGGGCGAAGACATGGCCGCGGACGGCCTGCCACGCGGCGGCCGCGCTGAAGGTCATCGACAGGCCGAACGACAGCAGCACCGCCGCCACCACGCACTGCCACACCCACAGCGCCACCACGGGCTCGCGCTCCGGCCACCGGGCCCGCGCCATCAGTCGCGGGGTCACCAGGGCGGCCAGCGCACCGAGCAACAGCAGCACGAGGGAGACCAACATGGGCGTCAGCCTATGAGGGCGGGGTTCCCGCGGGTATGGATGCGACCGCCAAGTGACGTACGACACTGTTTGAAGGGTGTGCTGTCTCACAGGGTGAGCAGCATCGCGAACATCGCCATCCCCATCGTGAGCCGGCAGGCCAGCGTGAGCTCGGGCCGGTCGCCCCAGCCGCCGTCCGCACCGCCCGCGCCGCGAGCGGGCCCCGTACCTCCGACGCCTCCCGGGCCGCCCGCGGGGACGGCCACGGGTATCAGGCGCCCGGCGGACCGCAGCACATAGAACGCGAAATACACCAGCAGGGCACCGGTCAGCAGGGGTATCCCTCCGGCCTCCGGGGCGGCGGGGCCCGGGGCGCCGTGCCCGGTGTGCCCACCGCTCCCCCCGATGCCCGGGGCCATCATCAGGGCCATGTAGACCATGGCCAGCGAACCGACCAGATGATGCAGATGGTGCCCGCCTCGCCGGACGAACCACAGGGCCCGCAGCGCGGCACCGCCGAACAGCGCCGCGTACACCGCCCAGGCCCACGCCGGGGGCGTGAGCACGGCGGCCGGTACGGCCATCGCCGCCATACCGAATCCCATGAACGCCTCCGCGCGCGCGGTGCTGCGCTCCTGCGGGCCGACGCTGCGCGTGCGCAGCAGGCAGTACGCGCCGGTCACCGCGCACAGCGCCATCAGCAGCCAGCCGGACAGGGCCGGTCCGTGCACGGCGCACCTCCCCTGGGCCAGTCGCTCTGGCCATCGACACCGGTGTCGGGTCGACTGATCGATGCCCACGCCGCGCCGGTCATACCCGGCGCATTGGAGCGTTGGGGGAGTGCGCCGGGGCCTGCGAGAGACGGTCCCGGCCGGGTTAGTGTCGTGAGGAGCGCTCGGCGGTATGCGGTATGAAGAGCGATCGGCACGGACAAACGCATCGGAAGCACAGACAGACACAGGAGAGCTCCGCCATGGACACCGCCCCGCCCCTCGAATCGGACCGGCTCACCTTCCGCGACGCGGCCGAGGACGACATCCCGGCGCTCGTGGCACTGATCGAGTCGGCCTACCGCGGCGACTCCAGCCGGGCCGGCTGGACCACGGAGGCGGACATCCTCCAGGGGCAGCGCACCGATGAGGACGGGGTGCGCGCCGTGGTCACCGCGCCCTCCGGCCGGCTGCTCGTGGTCGAGCGGGACGGCACGCTGGTCGCCTGCTGCCAGCTCGAACACCGGGGCGAGGCCGCGTACTTCGGCATGTTCGCGGTGCGGCCCGGTCTCCAGGGCGCCGGTCTCGGCAAGAAGATCATCGCCGAGGCGGAGCGCACGGTCCGGGAGGACTGGGGCGTGGGCGAGATGCATATGACGGTGATATCCGTGCGTGACGAACTGATCGCCTGGTACGAGCGCCGCGGCTACCGCCGTACGGGAGAGCTCACCCCGTTCCCGTACGGCGAGGAGCGCTTCGGTATCCCGCAGCGCCCGGACCTGGCCTTCGAGCTGCTGGTGAAGACCCTGTAGCCCCCCGCTCCCCGCGCCGACGGCGCCCGCGCCGGGGCCAGTGGCGGGGACGGGCATGCGGAGCGGCGCGGGGCGCGGCCGGGAGCGCTCAGGCGGTGAACCGTCCGGCGCGGCGGATCTCCGGGAAGTCGGTCGTCGCGCTGTCCAGGCCCAGCGCGCGCACCAGCCGCAGATGGTCCTGGGTGTTCACCACCCAGCCGATCACCTTCAGACCCTCGCGGTGCGCCTCCTCGACGACCTCCAGGGTGAGGCGCCGGATGTTCAGCGCGAGCGTCGCCGCGCCCACGGCCTTGGCCCGTTCCACCACATCGCCGCCCCAGCGGCCGGCGATGAGAACCGTCCGTACACCGGGGACGAGCCGGGCGATCTCGGCCACCGCCTCGTCATGGAACGAGGACACCTCCACCCGGCCGACGAGTCCACGCCGCACCATCACCCCCGCCAGCGCACGCGCGGCCGCGGCGTCCTTGATCTCCGCCTGGAGCGGTGAGGCGACGGTGTCGAGGACCTCCTCGAAGACGGGCACCCGCTCTCCCTCTCCGGCGTCCAGCTCGCGCAGTTCGGCGAGGGTCTTCCCGGCGATCGGCCCGGTGCCGTCCGTCGTGCGGGCCACGTCGGCGTCGTGCATCACGGCGAGCGCGCCGTCCTTGCTCAGATGGAGATCCAGCTCGATGGCGTCCATCCCGGCCTGTTCGGCGCGGACGAAGGACCGCAGGGTGTTCTCCGGTTCCACTCCCATGACCCCGCGGTGGCCGATGGTGAGAAAAGTCAAGGCGATCTCGCTTCCGTGGTCGGCTGCCCCGCGGGCTGCTTCTGCCCAGGAGGCTGTAGGGCATTCCGGCACTGCGGAGGGTAATGGCCCGCGGCACGGCTGTCTTGCGCCGCGAGGGGGCGGCCCTCCCCGTCCCGCCCCGGCGAAGCGAACTGACCGCCATGGCGGTGCACGGCAGGAAAAACAGCGGTGACCATGGGGGGTACGCAGGATATTTTTCGGCTCCACACTTGTCCGATGGAACCGCGCGCGGTTACGGTGGCTTTACGCGAGGTTCTCCCGTGGAGGAAGTGTGATGACGGAAATTCTTGTGCACGAAGCCACCGAAGGTGCGATAACTGCTGCCCAGCGGGTGATCGAGCACCCGGCCTGGCCCGCGCTCAAGGACGCCGTGGAGGAGATCCGGCCCTGGCAGTCCAAGGACGGTTCCATCGACTTCGAGGCCGAGGGCGCCCCGGCACCCGACGCCGTCGCGGCCGTCGTCGACCGGGTGGTCACCGCGGTCGAGGAGCTCTCCCCGCTGCTGCCGCACGACGCCGAGTACCACCGCGCCCTCGCCGCGGACCTGCGCCGCTGGGCGGCGGACGGTTTCCGGGTGCCGGACTTCCTCGACTCGCTGCTCGCCTTCCAGCCCGCCAAGGACCGTGTGGACGGCCTCCAGCACCTGGTCGTCTTCGCGATGTACACGCAGAACGGCAACCCCGACCGCAACCTCGAAGCGGTCGTGCTGAGGATGGTCTGGCCCGAGTGGCTCGCCGACCTCGAAGCCACCCGCTACGACAACCCCCTCTTCTGCGGCATCACCTTCGAGGACTTCACCGCCGGCTACGACACCAACTCCGCGGTGCTCTTCCCGGAGACCATCGCCGTGCGCGAGGCCCCCGAGCGCTTCAGCTGGGGCGGCATCTTCTGCGACCGCGAGGCCGCCCGCTTCCGCCGGGTGACCGAGGCGTCCGTCGATCTCCTCGGCCTGGAGCTGCCGGAGGACATCCGCGAGATGGTCGGCGACCAGGAGCGCTGCGAGCAGGCCTTCGTGCTCTGGGACATGGTCCACGACCGCACCCACAGCCATGGCGACCTGCCGTTCGACCCCTTCATGATCAAGCAGCGCCAGCCGTTCTGGATGTACGGCCTGGAGGAGCTGCGCTGTGACCTCACCGCCTTCAAGGAGGCCGTGAAGCTGGAGGCCGACGGCATCGGCCAGGGCCGGGACGTGCAGTACGCCGTACTGTTCGACCGGATGTTCCGCTTCCCCGTCACCGGCGAGCGCGTCCGCAACTACGACGGCCTCGGCGGTCAGCTCCTCTTCGCCTACCTCCACAAGCACGATGTCGTCCGCTGGACCGACAACACGCTGAAGATCGACTGGGAGCGTGCCCCGCAGGTCACCAACCAGCTCTGCGCCGAGATCGAGAAGCTCTACCGCGACGGCATCGACCGTCCCAAACTGGTCCACTGGTTCGCCGCGTACGACCTGGTCGCGACCTATCTCTCTCCGCACCCCGGCTCGCGCTGGGCCAAGGGTCCGGACGCCCTGGACCTCAGTCTGCCCCCGCGCAAGCTCGTCGACGACGTGCTTCCGGACGAGTTTCCCCTGAGCATGTTCTATGAGGCGCTGTCCAAGAAGCTGAAGAACGTGATCGCCTCCACCAAGGGGATCACCGCGACGAATGCCGAGCGGGCAGCCGCGTGAGCGCTGGTGCCAAGGAGACGGTGGCCATGAACGGAATCGGTAGGGGCAACGGAACCGGGACGCTCGAAGGCGCGGTGATCGCGGTGGCCGGAGCGGCGGGCCCGGCCGGCCGGGCGACACTGCTCCGGCTCGCCGAGGCCGGTGCGACCGTCGTCGCGTCCGACGCCAACCCCGAGCGACTGGCCGAAGCGGTCGACGCGGCGCGGTACGCCCACGGCGGCGCGACCGTCACCGGCGACATCGTCGATCTGCTCGACCTTTCGGCGGCCCGGGACTGGGCGGTCAAGACGGAGAAGGAATTCGGCCGGATCGACGGCCTGGTCCACCTCGTCGGCGGCTGGCGCGGCAGCGCCACCTTCGAGGAGACCGATCTGGCCGACTGGGACGTGTTGGAGAAGCTGCTGATCCGCACGGTGCAGTCCACCTCGCTCGCCTTCCAGGGCGGCCTGCAGCGCAGCGACCGGGGCCGCTATGTGCTGATCAGCGCCGCCGGGGCGAGCAAGCCCACGGCGGGCAACGCGGCCTACGCGTCCGCCAAGGCCGCGGCCGAGGCCTGGACGCTCGCGCTCGGCGACGCCTTCCGTAAAGCGGGGGGCGACGAGGGGCCGAGGACGGCGGCTGCGATCCTGGTCATCAAGGCACTGGTGCACGACGCGATGCGCGCCGAGCGCCCGAATGCGAAGTTCGCGGGCTTCACCGACGTCAAGGAGCTGGCCGAGGCCATCGCCGGCGTCTGGGACAAGCCCGCCGCAGAAGTGAACGGAAAGCGCCTGTGGCTGACCCCGCAACCGTAAGGACCGACGCTCGACGTCACCATGACCCGCAGGCACGTGGCCTCGCCAGCGACAACTACGCGGGCGCGCACCCGGAGGTCCTGGCCGCCCTCGCCCTCGCCAACGGCGGCCATCAGGTCGCCTACGGGGAGGACAACTACACCGGTCACCTCCAGCGGGTCATGCACAGCCACTTCGGATCCACCGCCGAGGCCTTCCCGGTCTTCAACGGCACCGGGGCCAACGTCGTCGCCCTCCAGGCGCTGACCGACCGCTGGGGCGCCGTGATCTGCGCCGAGTCCGCACACATCAATGTGGACGAGGGCGGCGCCCCGGAGCGGATGGGCGGGCTGAAGCTGCTCACCGTGCCGACCCCGGACGGCAAGCTGACACCCGAGCTCATCGACCGGCAGGCGTACGGCTGGGACGACGAGCACCGGGCGATGCCGCAGGTCGTCTCGATCGCCCAGAACACCGAGCTGGGCACGGTCTACACGCCGGACGAGATCCGCGCGATCTGCGACCACGCCCATGAGCGGGGCATGAAGGTCCACCTCGACGGCGCCCGGATAGCCAACGCCGCCGCGTCGTTGGACGTACCGATGCGTACGTTCACCAACACGGTCGGTGTCGATGCGCTGTCCCTCGGCGGCACGAAGAACGGCGCCCTCTTCGGCGAGGCCGTCGTCGTGCTCAACCCCGACGCGGTCCGGGCGATGAAGCACCTGCGCAAGCTGTCGATGCAGCTCGCCTCCAAGATGCGCTTCGTCTCCGTCCAGCTGGAGGCCCTGCTCGCGCGTGACCTGTGGCTGCGCAACGCCCGCCAGGCCAACGCCATGGCGCAGCGGCTCGCCGAGGGGGTCCGGGCGGTCGACGGGGTGGAGATCCTGTACCCCGTGCAGGCCAACGCCGTCTTCGCGCGACTGCCGCACGGCGTCGGTGAACGTCTGCGGAAGCGCTTCCGGTTCTACTTCTGGGACGAGGCGGCCGGGGACGTCCGCTGGATGTGTTCCTTCGACACGACCGAGGACGATGTCGACGCGTTCATCCAGGCGCTCAAGGAAGAAATGGCGAACACCTCGGCGGCGAAGTAGCGCCCCTCGCCCGGGACCCATGTGAACAGGCGGCCGGCGGGAGATCAACTGATTCCCGTCGGCCGCCCGTTCGTGCCGGTGCGCCGTCCGTCGTGCCGGCGCTCCGACTGCCGGGGATCACGGCTGCCCGGGAATCAGGGCTCCACGACGGCTGCCCTGCCGCTCGGTGATTTCTTCGAGGCGCCGACAGCGAGTGCCAGCAGCGCCAGCGCGCCCAGCCCGAGGGCAGCCGCGATGGCCGGCAGCAGTCCGGCCCCCAGGGTGCTCAGGGTCAGGCCCCCGACGACTCCGCCGAGCGAGACTCCGAGATAGGTGCCCGAGGTGTTGAGCGCCATGGCCTGCGCGGCGGCCGGACCGGCGAGCAGATAGAGGCGTGCCTGGATCGCCGGGGAGTTCCAGAAGGCGATGCCGCCCCAGACCGTGCCCACCACGAGGAGCACGGAGAACGGCACCGGACGGACGGACCACAGCACCCCCAGTGCCGCCATGACACAGGTGAACGCGCTGATTCCGGCGATCAGCGTGCGGTCCGGTCCCCACCTGTCGGTGGCCTTCCCACCCGCCCAGATACAGATGATGCCGGCGACCCCGGACAGGCTGAAGGACAGTGCGCGCTGATCCACGTCGGCCCGGCTCACGGCGGTGAGGAAGGGAGCCATGTACGTCAGCATCATCATCGAACCGGTCATGAGCACGCAGTTCGCCAGCAGTCCCAGCGCCACCGGCGCGTGGGCGAGGGCGCGCAGCTGGTCGGGGACGCCGAGCGCCTCACCGGCCGCCTCCCGCTCACGGGGCAGGGTCAGGAGCAGGAGGACCAGCGCTCCGGCCCCCGCCACCGCCATCGAGAGGAACGTCGCGCGCCAGCCGTAGTGGCCGCCGATCCAGGTGCCGATCGGAACCCCGGCGGCGATCGACCCCGTGACACCGAGCGACACCACCGCCACATACCCGCCGATCCGGCCTGCCGGAGCCCGACCGGCGGCGTACGCGAACACCGCCGGTGTGGAGGCCGCCGCCGCGAGCGCGGCCACGATCCGCAGGGCCACCAGAAGGCCGAAGCCGGTTGCCGAGGCGGCTGCCAGGTTCGCCACGACGAAGATCGCGAACGAGACGGTGAACAGGCGGCGGCGTGGTACCCGGGCCAAGGTGAACGCGGCGACCGGTGCGGCCAGCGCGACAGTGAGGGAGAAGACGGTGACCAGCTGACCGGCGTGCGCCTCGCTGACCTCCAGATCCTTCGCGAGTTCCGGCAGAACCCCCGCGATCACATAGTCATCCGTATAGAACACGAAAGCCGCGACGAGCAGAGCGAAAAGCCATGCGGGCACAACCGATCTCCTTTTGTGCTTCGAAGAAGCCTGAAAGTGAGCGGATCAGGTCAATGGGCGGGATCGGATCAAGGAGCGGGATCGGATCAAGGGGCGGCCGGTGCGGCGCCGGGGGACTTCAGCAGGATCGAGCACAGGTGCGTCCGCAGCGTTCGGCGCAGCCGCTCGACGCCGATCGATCCGTGCGGCGTCACCGAATCGAGGATCAGACCACCCAGGACCGCGACGAGCCGCTCGGCCTCCTCGGCCGGCTCGTCCACATCGAGAACGCCCAGGGCGTCCGTGATGACCTGACGCATGTCGGCGGCCATCTGTTCGGTCACCGGGCGGAAGATCGGGTTCACCCGGGCGGCAACGATGAACTCCGTCAGGACGATCGACTCGACGCGGCGTTCCTCGTCGATCGGCAGGAGTTCCTCGACCAGTTCCTGCAGGGCGTCGACGGCGGATTCGCCTGTGAGCCCGGACAGGGCCTCGGCCGGATACCGGGTGAGTCTTCGTCCCATGCGGGCGCCGACCTCGCTCGCGGCCGCCATGAGAAGACCGCGGTGGTCGTCGAAGTAATGGCGTACCGATCCGATGTTCCATCCCGATTCGGCGGCGACCTTCCGCAGCGACAAACCGCTGAAGCCCTCGTCGACCAGGAGGCGGAAGGCAGCCTCGACGACATCCGCGCGGCGCTGTTCGAGGTCGATCCGAGCTGGCATCGCCGAACATTATCACGGGTGTGACAAATAAAAGGGGCGGATCTGCGGGGGCGTTGTCGTCCGGTGCGGCGACGGGGGCGTCACCGAGAGGTACATGAAGGGGACCCTCCCGCCGGTGGGCCTCGCGCCCACGACGGACCGGCGAGCCCGGAGCCACGGGCTCCGGACTCGCCGGTCAAGGGGAGGTGCCGGTCCCCGGCGCGCGGATCACCCTCCGCGCCCGGAGTGACGTTTCCGCCCGAGCGCCCGGCCGGGCGGTGCGGGCCGGTCAGCCGAGCTCGCGCACCTCGGCGGGTGTCGGGGCCGTGCCTCCGAGGTGGGCGGGCACCCACCAGGTGTCGCTCGCGTCCCTGGGGCGCACCGGATAGGCGCGCTGCGCGGCCTCGAGGAGTTCCTGCACCCGCTCCCGCAGCCGCCGGGTGATGGCACCGGCGTACTGGTCGGTGGGCGCCTCCACGGGCTCGCCGACCCGGATGGTGATCGGGATGTGGCTGCGCTTGAAATTGCGCGGGCGTCCCTTGGTCCAGATCCGCTGCGTGCCCCACAGGGCCATCGGGATCAGCGGTACGCCGGCTTCCTGGGCCAGCCGGGCGGCCCCCGACTTGAAGCTCTTGAGCGTGAACGACTGCGAGATGGTCGCTTCCGGGAACACCCCGACGATCTCACCGGAGCGCAGTGATTCGAGCGCGTGCGCGTACGCGTCCTCGCCCTGGTTGCGGTCGACCGGGATGTGCTTCATCCCGCGCATCAGGGGGCCGGAGATCCGGTGCCGGAAGACCGATTCCTTCGCCATGAACCGGACGAGCCGCTTCTGCGGCAGGGCGCCGAGGCCGGTGAAGATGAAGTCCAGATAGCTGATGTGGTTGCTGACCAGTACCGCACCGCCGGTCTTCGGGATGTGCTCCGAACCCTGAGTGTCGATCTTCAGGTCGAGCGCCTTGAACAGAGTGCGAGCGGCGCCGATGACCGGCCGATAGACGAGTTCTGCCATCTGGGGAAGACCCTTCTTCAGCGCCTGAGGAGGGTTCTCCCGGCGGAAGTTACGCAGCCGTAGGTTTTCGGCATTGTGGCGATGGTGCCCCATGCGCGACGCGCTGGCCAGTCCCGGTGGGTGCGGGGCGCGAGATTCTCGTCACGTGGGAACTGCGGGAATGTCCCGCCGCCGGCCGGTGCTGAGTCTTTGCGTAGAGCTCTGACAGGAGGCCGGAAGTGGACGGGCAAACACGCAAGGACAGGCTCGACGCGTCCCAACTCGGCGCGGAACTGGGGGATCGGGCCACCCTCGTCCAGTTCTCCAGCGCCTTCTGCCAGCCCTGCCGGGCCACCCGGCGCACGCTCGTGGAGGTGGCCGGGATGGTCGAAGGGGTCGCCCACATCGAGATCGACGCAGAGGCGCATCTCACTCTCGTGAGGCAGCTGGACATCAGCAGTACGCCGACCGTGCTGGTGCTCGACGCCCGGGGGGACGTCGTCCGCCGGGCATCGGGGCAGCCGCGCACCGTGGACGTCGTCGCGGCACTGGGGCGGGCCATATGACGGACCGTGACACATCTCCCACATTGCGGAACGCCCTTGACCGCACCCGCCTCGCATCGTCAGTCTGACGCTATGCCGACAGAACTCCTTCTCTACGGCCGGGTCCACGTGGACCTCGCACGCAACGCGAGTGCGCGCTGTCCGGGTGCCTGAGCACCTACGGCCACGTACGCCACTCACGCAGAAGGACACCTCCATGACGGCTTCGCCCGATCTCGCCACCGCCCGCACCGCCTCGCCCGACCTTCTCCGCGCCGTCTTCAGGCAGCACGCCGCGGGCGTCGCCGTGATCACCGCGGCCGGCGACTCCCCGGTCGGTTTCACCGCCACGTCGCTCAACTCCGTCGCCGCCGAACCGCCGCTCGTCTCCTTCGGCGTGGGCGTCTCCTCCTCCAGCTGGCCGGTGATCGCCGAGGCCGAGTACGTCGGCGTCCACATACTCGGTGAGCACCAGGAGGAGCTGGCCGCCAGGTTCGCGCGGAGCGGGGCCGACCGGTTCGGCCCGTCCACCGACTGGCGCAGCGGCCCCGAAGGCGTACCCGTGCTGGGCGGGGTGTCGGCCTGGCTGGTGTGCCGTGTGGTCGCCCGTGTCCCCGCCGGGGACCACCGCATCGTGATCGCTCGGGCGGAAGCCGGTGACCCGGCCGGGGGCGGCCGTCCGCTGGTCTACCACCAGGGGCGTTTCACGGCTCTGCGAGACTGAGAACGCGCAGGCGGCGCAGGGGGCGCACCGCGTTGGCAACGTCACAGTGCGGAGCGCTTGCCTGTGCGTGGAACACTGGGTGTACTGGCGAGTAATATTTCGTTCGGAGCGTCGGTCGCCCCGACCGGAAACCGCCCCAAAAGGCGCCTATGCTGCGTGCAACAAGGCAGCCCGGGAAAGACGATGCAGTAGGAGAGCCGGCGTGAGCTTGAGGATCGTTGTCTGTGTGAAGTATGTGCCCGACGCGACCGGTGACCGGCGTTTCGCCGATGACCTGACGGTG